>JBEBWI010000077.1:0-12356 GCA_040392345.1 Leucobacter soli
TCAGACAGCTCCAGCCAGCGCTCCTCCAGCCCCGCGACCTCGCCCTCGAGCGCGGTGATCTTCGACATCTCCACGCTCAGCAACTGGTAGTCCTTCTGGTCGAGCTCCGCGAGTCCGTCGCGCGATTTCGCGATGTCGGCGTTCAGCCGGTCCATCTTCCGCTCCACCCCCGCGAGTTCCTTCTCCGCCGTGCGGCGCTCCGCTCCGGTGAGCGAGGGGGTGGATCCCGCGACCCCGGCCGCGGTGCCGCCCGACTCGGTGTTCGAACCGCCTGCGCCGCCAGCGCCGCCGAGACCAGCGCCGCCCGCACCGCCGGCCGATCCACTCGCCGTGGGGGCCGCCGCACGCACGTCTTCAGCCGCACGAAGCCGCAGATACTCGTCCACTCCCCCGGGCAGATGCCTGAGCCGCCGGTCGAGGATCGCGTACTGCTGATCCGTCACGCGCTCCAGGAAGTACCGGTCGTGCGACACCACGATCAGCGTGCCGGGCCACGAGTCGAGCAGATCCTCCATCGCCGCGAGCATGTCGGTGTCGAGGTCGTTGGTCGGCTCGTCGAGGATGAGCACGTTCGGCTGCGCGAGCAGGATCAGCAGCAGCTGCAGGCGCCGCTTCTGCCCGCCCGAGAGATCTTTCACCGGGGTCGACAGCTGCGCGCTCGTGAAGCCCATGCGCTCGAGCAGCTGCCCGGGTGTGAGCTCCTGCGCCTTCGAACCGGTGCCGACGGTGAAGCTCGTACGCAGTCGCGCGATCACCACGCGCACGGGTTCGTTCAGATGCTCTTCGAGCTCGTCGAGCCGCTGCGTCAGGGTCGCCACCTGCACGGTTTTGCCGTGCTTCACCGTGCCGGAGGTCGGCTGCACCGTACCCGAGATGAGCCCGAGCAGCGTCGACTTGCCGGCGCCGTTGACGCCGAGAATGCCGGTGCGCTCGCCGGGCGCGAGCCGCCACTCGACATCGCGCAGCACCTCGCGGTCGTCGTAGCTGACTCCCGCGTCGACCAGGTTCACGACCTCCTTGCCGAGACGGGAGACCGCCATCGATTGCAGCGCGACACGGTCGCGAATCTCTGGCACGTCGGCGATCAACTCGTTCGCCGCGTCGATGCGGAACTTCGGCTTCGATGTGCGCGCGGGGGCACCGCGGCGCAGCCAAGCCAGTTCCTTGCGTGCGAGGTTCTGCCGCTTCTGTTCGATCGTCGCAGCCTGCCGGTCGCGCTCGACGCGCTGCAGAATGTAAGCGGCGTACCCGCCCTCGAAGGGCTCGACGATGCGGTCGTGCACCTCCCAGGTGTCGGTGCAGATGGCGTCGAGAAACCACCGGTCGTGCGTCACGACGAGCAGCGCACCCTGGTTCGCGGGCCAGCGCCGCTTCAGGTGATCGGCCAACCACGAGATCGCCTCGACATCGAGATGGTTCGTCGGCTCATCGAGCGCGAGAATGTCCCACTCCCCTGCGAGCAGCCGGGCGAGCGCGACCCGTCGGCGCTGACCGCCCGAGAGCGCATCGAGCGGGGCATCCCAGTCGAGATCCGAGACCAGCCCGGCAACCACCTCGCGCACTCGCGGATTGCCCGCCCACTCGTACTCGGGCGCGTCGCCGACGATGGTGTGGCCGACGGTCTCCCCCGGCTCGAAGCGATCCTCCTGGTCGAGCACCCCGATCGTCGTGCCGCCGCGTGTCGTCACCTGACCGGAGTCTGGGGTGCGACGCCCGGCGAGCATCATGAGCAGGCTCGACTTGCCGTCGCCGTTGCGGCCGACGATGCCGATGCGGTCGCCCTCCGAGACGCCGAGCGTCACCGAGTCGAACACGACTTTCGTGGGTACTTCGAGGTGCAGGGCTTCAGCCCCGAGCAGATGTGCCATAACCTCTTGAGTCTATGGCGTCTGACTGTGGATCGCGGCCGCCTTGCTGACCCCCGCGCTTCCTCCGCCATCAGCGCCGTACCGCCGCCGTTCGTCGAGACGCCCCCACCGCACGACGGCCACGAAGGCGCCGATGGTCAGGAGGTAGAGCAGGATCCACTCGACGAACTTGAACAGCGGGAAGACGTAGATTCCGGGTGCGTCCCATCCCATGTGAAGCAGCATCGGGAGCAGGTATGCGGGTACGATGACCCACCATCGCGAAGACTGCCCCGCCAGAACCCGCGACCACACGTACGCGAGCGCGCCGGCAGCGACCGCGGTCCATAGCGCGTGCAGGCCGAACCCCATGAGCATCCGCATCACCGCAGACTGCAACGCATCCGCGAGCGCATCCGCCCGCATAGCGTAGAGCAGATTCTCGAAGACCTCGAACCCCGCGCCAACGAGGAATCCGTAGACGACACCATCCATGACGCTCAGCGTGCCGCGTGCCGCCACGGCAAGTGCAAGGATGGCGATCACGCAGATCATCCGCGACGCATCTTCCGTGATCGGTGCGGAGATCGCTGCCTGAAAGTTCTTCAGCCCGTACGCAGGCAGGAAGCCTCCGTACTCGCCGTTGATATTCGCGGCGAGACCAATCGCACCGAGCGAGCCGAGCAGGAAGGCGCCCAGCCGCAGGGAAAGCGATTGAGAGCGCACTCGGGGCAGAATCCGGGCCACCCACAGCAGTACCGCGGTCTGCAGGGCGAATGCCACCAGCGCGACCATCCACACTTCCAGCGCGGCCTCGGTCGCCACCAGGCTGAGAATCATGCTGACCATGCCGAAGGCCGCCAAGAGCAGCAGCAGCCAGAAGACGGGCTGCCGGGGCTGCCAGAGATCGGGCTTGCGCTTCATAGGCGACACCGGCATGTCCATCACCGCATCCGGTCCCGCACCGATCCCCGCATTCGATTCCATCAGAGCACCTCTACGCTGTCGATGAGTCCATGAATCGCGTCATCCCAGTTGCTGTTCCCCGCATCGGTGATGACGAATCTGACGCAGTTCACGTGCCCCTGCGGAAGCAGGCTGCAGACGAGCACCCGCTCTGTGATGGCATCGCCTGCCGCGTGGTCGTCCTGCATCCGATAGGTCGTGAATCCAGAGCCGGTGGTGCCCGAGACGACCGGCTGCAGCGCCGAGCCCGCGGGAGCCGCTCCTCGCAGTTCTGCTTCCGGGTCGCTCACATCGGTGACGAGTTCGGCGATGAACCCTGAAGCACCGTCTGGCGACCGGAGCTGCTTGAACCGCTCTGCCTCCGATGAATCCTCGGGGATGACCCAGATCCATCCTTCGGGAGCCACGAAGCCCCCGAATGCTTTCGTTTCGCTCTCGCTGCCGGGTACGAAATTCACCCTCTCGTGAAACCCGGCGGCATCGGCGTCGCGAGCAGGCGCCGCAGCACCGAGGGTGACCGGGATCGCGATGACGAGCGCCGCGATCCCGAGCATGCTCCAGAACGCGGCCCACTGAGGCCGTCGCCCGTCTCTATCAGTCGGCACCGCGGGGGTTCCGCCGCCATCGGCCTCATTAGGTTCCATAGAGGCGAATATAGACTGTGTCCAAGTTTTTGAACAACCCCGTCAGGCGCGTCGTCGAACTTCGTGGCGCCGACACCCCCCGGCCATACTCCGAACGGCGCGGCTTATGCGCAGCAGCTACCGCCGCAGCACGACCCGCCGGTCGCTTCGGGCTGGTCGCCCAGCAGGTTCAGAATCTCGCGGCTCTCGGCGTCGGCGAGCGACGCGATCGACGCGTTGACATCGAATCCCGCACCCTCACCGGCGGTCTCGACTGCGTTCTCGGTCTTGGTGTTCTCTGACATGCGTGCCTCCGACATCGTCATTCCGTGGCTGGTTACTTGAGAATCTACTCGCTTCGGCTGGGCGGTTCCAGCGCGCCGCATCCCAGTGGATCGCAGCGGCCGCCCTCCCCCGAGCGCTCTACTGCGGTTCGGTGCCGGTGCGCTGGAACTCGAGCACCCGCTCGAGCACGCTCGCGAACGTGTCGGCGGACTGCGCCCCCGATACCCCGTACTTCTCCTCGAGCAGGAAGAACGGCACGCCGTTCACGCCGAGCATGCGCGCCCGGGTGATGTCGCGATCCACTGCGTCGCCGTACTCGTCGTCGTCGAACGCGTCTCGAACCTCCTCCGAATCGAGGCCGACCTCTTCGCCGAGACGCGCGAGCGTCTCGGGATCCGACACCTTCTCCCCCTCGCTGAAATAGGCGCGGAAGAGCCGCTCCTGCATCTCGAGCTGCACCCCCTGCTCTTTGGCGAGGTGCAGCACCCGGTGCGCGCGGCGCGTGTTGGTGTGCTGCAGTTTCGCCCAATCGAAGTCGAGTCCCTCTGCAGCGGCCATGTTGGTCATCTGCTCGAGCATCTGCTCGACCTGCTCCGCAGGCATGCCCTTGTGCTTCGAGAGGAAGTCGATCTCGCTGCCGGAGAAGTCATCAGGTGTGTCGGGCGCGAGCTCGTAGCTGTGCCCCTCGACCTCGATCTCGACCTCGGGGTGCTGCTGCTGGAAGGCGGCGACCCCCGCCTCGAAGCGGTGCTTGCCGATGTAGCACCAGGGGCAGGCGATGTCGGACCAGATATCTACGCGTATGGTTTCGCTCACACCGGCTACAGCGCTGCGGCGAGCGCGTCTATTCCCGAGGACCCCGAATACGCGTTGGGCATGGTGCAGATCGTGGTGCAGACGATTCTGAAACCTCTCGGCACGCACCTTTAATGGGGGCTGAAGTCTGGCGCCGTCACCCGCGATGACCGATGTCGTCGCACCTGACGCGCCGAGCTTCATCAACCAGGGGGTGCGCTATGCATCCGTCGCGAATGGAGCCAAACCAACGATGAAGAACCACAAGTCTGCGCGCATTGCCGCGATGCTCGGCGCGGTCGCGCTCGGCACCGCGGCGATTGCCGGTGGCGCAACGGCAGCGAATGCCGAACCTGCCGGTTACGGCAATATCGATTTCACCGAGCCCGCGTCGCTGACGGTGCACAAGTACCTGCACCAGTCGGGTGCGCACCGGGGCGACATCAGCGAGGCTCCGGAGGACGGCGACTTCACGGATCCCGTCGAGGATGTCGTGTTCACCGTCTACCCGTTGCTCGATCTCGACGGCGACCCGCTGGATCTCACGGACCCCGAGACGTGGGACGATCTGAACGCGATCGTTGCGGGCGATCTTCTGGGCGGCGTCTGCGCGGCGCCCGACGGCTACACCCTGGGCACCGGCATCGAGATGGACGAGACCGACGCCGACGGCATGGCCACGCAGGCGCTCCCCATCGGCGTCTACCAGGTCTGCGAGACCTCGGCGCCGGCGCGCATCGTGGATCGCGCGCTGCCCTTCATCCTGACGATCCCGATGCCCCACGGGAACGGCTGGGTGTACGACGTGCACGCCTTCCCGAAGAACGGCGAGGGCGAGATCGTCAAGAGCATCACCCCGGTCGGCGACGACACCGGGCTCGGCTCGGTGCTGCGGTTCCCCGTCACCATGACCATCCCCGAGCAGGCGAACCCGTGGACCATGTTCGAGATCGCCGACGCCTTCGACACCCGACTGACGCCCGACAGCACCGTGGACGGTAACGACGGCGTGGTCTCGGTGACACTCGGAGGGGTCGCACTCGATGAGGACTACTACGAAGTGGACTACGACGGTGCCACGAACACCAGTACGGTGGGTTTCACCGCCGCGGGTATCGCATGGCTGAACACCGCCCCCGGCAACCTGCGAGCAGGCGGGGTGATCGTCGTGACATTCGAGGCCGCGGTCACCACGGTCGGAACCGGCAGCATCCTGAACCGGTCGACATTCCAGAACGACCCCAGCACCGTGCTGACCTCAGACCCGGTGACCACGAGGTGGGGCGCGCTCGAGGTGCTGAAGCGTGCCGCCGGCACCGAGGAGGACGAGGGACTGCTGGAAGGCGCCGTGTTCGAGGTGTACAACGCCGTGGAGCCCTACCCCGCAAGCCTCGATTGCACCGCTGCCGTCGCCGATACCGCGGCGGGCGCGATCACCGTTGTGGCGGGCGGCGTCTCGGCCAGCACCTTCCCCTCTGATGCGAACGGCATCGTGCGCATCGCCGGTCTGTTCGTGAGCGACAGCGTGAACGCGCCGACCAACGCGACCCAGCGCTGCTACGTGCTCAAGGAGATCGAGCGCCCCGCCGGCTACGTGCTGCCCTCGAACCCGTACACGGGCGTGGTCGTCACCGCGGGTGCCGCGGACATCACCGCGAACGCCGACATCGAGAACACGCAGTCCGAGGTGCCGGAGCTGCCGCTGACCGGCGCCGCCGGACAGATCCTGCTCGTCTCGGCCGGCGTTGCAGGCCTCGCCATCGCCGCGGGCCTGATGCTGATGAACCGCCGCCGCACGCAGGCGAAGCGCTAACACATCACACCGTGGGGCGCGCCTTCGGGTGCGCCCCACGGTACCGCTCGTTCGCACTGCACTGCACAAAAAGGGAAGCACTCAGATGAAGACTCGTCGTTCCGGCACACCGATTCGACGGCGCACCCGGCGCGGCCTCCGCGCGATGGTGGCCGTCGCGCTGTGCGCGCTCACTCTCGGCGGCGCGGGAACGATCGCCGCGACGCCGGAGGCCCAGGCAGCGCCGGGTGATTCGTTCGATCCGTGGTTCCCGCAGGTCTTCATCGGTCAGGGCTTCGGAACCTCACTGTGGACGGGCCAGCTGAGCCCCGGTGAACTCATGCTGACGAACACCGGCACCGCGGCACTCACCTACAACGCCATCGGCTTCAACGTCATTGACGGCTACATCTACGGCATCCGGGCGAGTGATGCGCAGGGCACCAGCGGCACCAACCAGCTCGTGAGGGTGGGGCAGAACGGCGTCGCGACGAGCTTGGGGGCCGTCACGGGTCTGCCTACTCCGACGCCGGTACCCGCTACTCAGAGCGCGAACACCTACACGCAGGGCGCCTTCGGGCCGAACCTCGATTCCGGCATCAATTATCCGATGCTCTACGTGCGCGACTACAACAACGACAACAACGACAACAAGATGTGGGCGATCGACGTCCCCACGAACACGGCCACGCAGATCGTCTTCGCTTCCGGCACCGTCACCGACGTCGCGGATTTCACCTGGAAAGATTTCGATAGCTCATTCCCCGCAGCGCTCAGAGCGCAGTACAGCGGCGCCTTCTTCGGGGCCTCCCCGACCCGTATCTACGTGATCACACGTTCGAACAGCGTCACTCCGGTCTTCACCGTCACCTCCTACCCGAACACCGTCACCGGCATGGCCGGAGCCAACCGCCAGTTCGGCGGCGCTTGGACCCTCGGCAACGGAGTGCTCGGTTTCTCCGACAACCCGTCAGGCAACGTCTTCTACGTACAGGTGAACTGGTCGGTCGCCGGAGGCTTCGCCTTCGAGTACGTGGCGAACTTCAACGGCACGGCGACCTCGAACAACGACGGCACCAGCTCGCCAGGCGACAATGTCGACCTCGCGATCGACAAGACCGGCCCGGAGTACTACGCCGTCGGCGAGACCCTGAACTACACCATGACCGTCACCAACACCGAAAGGGAGGCGTGGTCGAGCGGCAGCATCCTCACCGACACCCCGCCGTCGATGCTCGGCAATCTGACGACCACCACACCGGGCTGTGCGGTCACCTCGGGCACCCTGCGGTGCGTGCTCGGCGCGCTCGGCCCGGGCGACAGCACCGAGGTGAATCTCTCGGCGACCGTGCTCTCGGCCTCGGCAGAGACGGATGGCCTCATCGAGAACTGGGCGCACATCCGAGGCAACGAGTACGACCCGAACTCTGCCAACAATTCCGACGATCACGACTCCTACCCCTACCCCCCGGGCATCCTCGAGGTCGCGAAGAGCTCGAGCCCGGCATCGGGAACCCAGGTCTCTCCCGGGCAGCTCGTCCACTACACGCTGACGTTCCACAACTCGGGTGGCAGCACGGTCGCAGTGGACCACGTGGATGACCTGACAGGCGTGCTCGACGACGCCGATTTCGATGGCGAGATCCTCACCTCTCCGTCGCTCACGGCCGACGCCACCACCGACCAGAACGAGATCGCCGTCACCGGCACGGTCGGCGCGGGCCAGACAGCGACCGTGCTGTACTCGATGCGAGTGAAATCCCCGTTGCTGTCGACTTCGAGCGGCAAGCTCGGCAACTTCCTCGTCGCGCAAGGCGAGACGCCGCCGAGCGAGTGCGATGTCGAGACTGGACTCTGCACCGAGCACCCGGTCGTCGTCTCGCTCACCTGGAACAAGGTGAACGACCACACCCCTGCGGCATTCCTCTCGGGCTCCGAATGGACGCTCACGCCCTATGACGACTCGGTCGACCCGGCGGTGCTCGTGCCGGCAGAGCGGATCGCCGTGACCGACTGCGTTGAGGAAACGGCTGACGAGTGCACGGCAGCCGACGTCAACCCCGAGGCCGGCAGATTCGAGGTACGAGGTCTCACCATTGGCGACTACCAACTCGCCGAGACCACGGCCCCGGCCGGCTACAGGCTCCTCTCTCCCATCGACATCGCGGTGTTCGACGATATCGCTTACGGAGACATCGTGAACACACAGGTCGAGGTTCCCGCACTTCCCCTCACCGGTGGCGTCGGCACCATGGTCTTCTGGGGGCTCACCGGCGGGCTCGGTGCAGTGGCCGCGACCGCGTACCTGTTGCAGCGCAATCGCAGCCGGCATGCCTCAGGCGCACACGCACGTGTCTGACGCTCGACGACATGCGGCGGAGAGGAGCCGGGCACAGCACCGATTATGGCGCCCCAGCCTCCTCACCGCGGCAGTCGCACTGTTCGCGCTCGCGGGAATCGTCGCGGGGCTCTACCCCATGACCTCCGCCTGGCTCTCCTCTTACAACCAATCGAAGGTCATCCGCCAGTACGGATCGGCGATCGAGCGCGCGCACCCGACCGCCGCCGAGCAGCTCGCCGCGGCGCGGCGCTACAACGAAGCGCTCAGCGCGGGAGTCGTGCTCGGATCGAACACGAACGTGCCCGTCGGCAACGGCAGTTCCAGCGACGAGTCGCTCCGGTACGACGAGATACTGACCGCCGCTGCCGACGGGTTGATGGCGCGCATCAAGATCCCGAAGATCAGCGTCGACCTGCCCATCTACCATGGCACGAGCGATGAGGTGCTGCTGCGCGGCGCCGGGCATCTCGAAGGCTCGCACCTGCCGGTGGGCGGCATCGGTGCGCACTCCGTGATCACCGCGCACCGGGGTCTCGCGAGCGCCACCATGTTCAGCGATCTCGATGGCGTGGATGTGGGCGACCGTTTCACCATCGAGGTGTTCGGAGAGGTGCTCAGCTACGAGGTGCGCACCAAGCGGGTGATCGATCCGGCCGAGACCGACACGCTGCGCGCCGACGCGGACCGCGACCTCGTCACCCTGATCACCTGCACTCCGCTCGGCATCAATTCGCATCGCATCGTCGTCACGGGCGAACGGGTCACCCCCACACCCGTCGAAGACGTGCGCGCCGCGGGCGCCGTGCCCGCCATCCCGGGATTCCCCTGGTGGGCCGTGCTCGGCGGAACCGGCGTTCTACTGCTCGGCGTCTACGTCACCCGCCGGGGATTCGTCGACGCTCGCCAATCGAGTCGGCGCTGCTCGGACCCGGCGCTACCCGGGCCCGCGGGGCCGGAGCCGGCAGCAATCCCATGCGGGTCGCCTGCACGATCGCCTCTTCGCGCCCGCTGACCCGTAGCTTCCGGTACACGGCAAGGCGGTGCCGCTTCACGGTCGCCTGCGCGATATCGAGCTCGACCGCGGCCTCCGCGAGAGCCGGATGCGACACCATCGTCTCGAGCGCCCGCCGTTCCATTCCGGTCAGGCTCGCGCGCGCGATGCACCGGGCGGGCTCCGGCACACTGTCGATGAGCGCGGTGAAATCGCACGCACCGGCTTCGCGCGCGGCGGCCGCCACCTCGGCGAGCGGCTCGAACGGCACGGTACGCAGCATCATCGACAGATCGCACCGTTCGACGAGTTCGCAGGCGTCCCGCAGCGACGCGAACGCCTCGTCGACGCTCCCGCACCCCCACGCTGCAACCGTTGCGATGAGCAGCCGGTCCATCTGCTGCCGCAGGTTGATCCCGGCGGGCCCGAGCCGTTGAATGCCGAGCAGCGCACGCACATTGTCGCCGGAGAAGAGCGCCAGCCTGGCCTGCTCGATCTGCACGTACGAGTTGTCGGCCGGCAGCGCGGCGATCATGCGCCGCGACACGTCGAAATTGCCGAGCGTCGTATTGAGCATCACCTGGTACAGGGCCAGATACCCGCCCCACACGCCGACCCCGTGCCGCTCGTTCTCGACCTGGGTGATGCCGGCCCGCAGGAACGGAATCGCCCAATCGACCCCGCGCACCCAGCGGAGGTGTTCGGATTGCGCCATGATCACCATCGGCCATTGTTCGATGCGGTCGTTCCACGGCGAGATGCGGGAGACGGCCTCGTGCAGCTTCCCCTCGTCGCAGTGCTGATACGCGTGGTGTGCGCGCGCGATCTCACCGTTCACCCAGGCGAGCGCGGGCGCTTGGGCACCGCTCTCCTCCCGCAGCCGGTCGGCGCGCGCGAGCAAGCGCGCACCGAGCGAGAAATCGCCTTCGTTCGATTCGACGAGCGAGAGCCCGCCGAGCGCCGCCAGCTGCCAATCGGCGTGCCGGCTGGTCGCCCGCGACACCTCATCACCGTGCGCGGGCGAAACGCCGCCGTACCCTGGCAGGCCGCCTCCCGCGGGCTGGCCACCCGGTTTCGACCGCATCAGAGCCTCGAGGCGTTGCCACGCGCGCCGCGCGAGCGCCGAATCCCCCGCCATGAACGCGGTGAAGCCGATCTCCTCGAGCAGCACGGGCTGCGCCTCGGGCCCACCGTGCCGAACCCGGTTCGTATCGGAGTCGCCGTGCGCACTCACCGAACCGCCCGCGAGCAGCCGCGTCTCGATGTCAAGTGCGATGGCGAGTGCCGCGGGGGCGTTGCCGCGCAGCCGCTCACCGACCATCTCCAGCATGCGGTGCGCGATCAGCAGCTCGCGCCGCGGGTCGGTGTCGACCTTCAGCCTCCGTTTCGCGCCGGTGTACATCAGCTCGGAGGTGCGCCACAGTCGCTGCGGCGGCACGGTTGCGTCGACGAACTCCAGATACAGACGGGCCGCGGCGAGCGTCGGGTAGGCGAAGAGCGCTTCGTCGGGCACCTGTCTGATCAGCGAAAGGCTGGCCGAGCCCTGGTCGATGATCGCGGTGAAGCCGCACGCCAGTACCTCCTCGGCCGCGGTGAACGCCGCCGATTCGATATGCGCGCCGAACGTCGCGAGGAGTTCGGTGTGCGCGAGTGGATCAGCGTGCTCGCCCTCCTGCGCCTCGGCCTGCAGCACCGTGACGGTGGCGAGCGGCCAGCCGGCAGCGAGCCCGAGCGACTCGTCGACGCCCGGGATGCGCGGGGCCCCCGGGCCGATCTCCACTCCGCATCGAACTGCGACCTCCTGCGTCTCGGCTTCGGTGAAGGCCAGCTCCGCCGTGCCGATCGTGAGCACCCGGTCGGCATATCGCGGGTCGTCGAGCACCCGCACGCCCCGCGCGATCACCAGCAGGCGCAGATGCCTCCCGATCGCGCAGAGCTCGAGCAGCGCGAGGTCGGTCTCCTCTTCGCTGACCCGCTCGTAGTTCTCGAGCACGAGCAGCACCGGCGCGGTGAGGCCGCCGACATGCGCGAAGACCCACTCGCGTGCAACGGTCTCGTCGCGCCCCGCCGACACTGAGTCATCGTCGAGGTGCCGTCGTACCCGGCACCAGAATCCGTCGGTCGGTCTATCCGGCGCGGCGCACCGCACCGTGCGCACCCGAAGCCCGTCGGCGGGTGCGCCTGCGGCACGCGCGTGTTCCCGGAGTTGCGCCGCAAGCGTCGACTTGCCGTACCCGCCGGGCGCGTTGAGCAGCACCAGCGGAGCCGCCCACCGCGATCCACCGGCTGCGGCCTCGCCCGCACCGAAGACTCGTGCCCGCAAACGCGGCCGATCGATCAAGTGCGCGGCAGCCGTTGTAGAACTCGTACGCATCTCCCGGCCGGCCTCCGTCTCGGGAGGACAGCTGATTGCGCCCCGCACATGCCCCCCAACAGTGCGCAGGGAAATAGCATATTCGTCGAAATACCATGACTTACACCAAGAGTCCAATTTACTACGAAAAGTTTCGCCTCCGGGTTCGTAGGTATCTCACAAATGCGGGACGTCACGGTTCGGGAGTCGGCTCGCACGCGTGCCCGGCCTGCCGGGGCAGCAGAGCGCAGCAGCGGGAGGGGTCAGCAGCAGCGCAGCGCAGCGCAGCGCCGCCGCCGAGGGCTCACCGCGCGTCGAGGCGGCGCGCGCCCGGCACGGGGCCGATCACCGTGAGCGAGCGCA
>JBEBWI010000078.1:0-12267 GCA_040392345.1 Leucobacter soli
GCGCGGCTGACTACTCCCGCAAGGGGGGAATCCTCCTGTCCGTTGGGCGTTCGGTGGTCTGATATCGGTTCACGGGGGGCTCGCGCGTTCGACGCTCGAGCCCCTCTTCGTATCTACGTGAACACGGCGGTTCCCACAACCCCTCGCCGCGTCGTCGCTCCCTTCGCGAACGGTAGGATATTGGGATACCCGGCGCACCCGCCCGGGCCCGATTCGGAGGTGGCGAGTGGCGATCATCGATCGAGTGAATGAACCACGCGACCTCGATGCTCTGACCCCCGGCGAGTTGGCGATGCTGGCGGCTGAGATCCGCGAGTTCCTGATCTCAGAGGTGTCGAAAACCGGCGGACACCTCGGGCCGAACCTCGGCGTCGTCGAGCTGACCATTGCGCTGCACCGGGTATTCGACTCGCCTCAGGATCCCATCATCTGGGATACGGGTCACCAGAGCTACGTGCACAAGCTCCTCACCGGCCGCAAGGACTTCTCGCGGCTGCGTCAGCGGGGCGGCCTCGCAGGCTACCCGCAGCGCTCCGAGTCGATTCATGACATCGTCGAGAGTTCTCACGCCTCGAGTTCTCTCAGCTGGGCCGACGGCATCTCGCGCGCATTCACGCGCACCGGTCAGCCCGAGCGTCACGTCGTCGCAGTGGTGGGCGACGGCGCACTCACGGGCGGCATGACCTGGGAGGCGCTCAACAACATCACCGACGACAACTCGCGCAACCTCACCATCGTGATGAACGACAACGGGCGCTCCTACGCGCCGACGATCGGGGGCATGGCGCGGTTCCTCAACTCGATCCGGGCGACGGGCAGCTATCGCGACCTGCAAGAGGGGAGTGAGAAGCTCTTCTCCGCTCTCGGGTCGCCCGGGCGCACCGTGTACCGGGCAGCCCGAGGCGCGGTGCGCGGTCTCGTGAGCCGAGCGAGCAACAACCAAGACCTCTACTCGAACCTCGACATCAAGTATCTCGGGCCGGTCGACGGTCACAACCTCGAGGCGCTCGAGGAGGTGCTGAAGCAGGCGAGGGGCTACGGACGACCCACCCTCGTGCACGTCATCACCGAGAAGGGCCGCGGCTACGCGCTCGCGGAGAACGACACGGCGGATCAGTTTCACGCGATCGGTCAGATCGACCCCGAGACGGGGGAATCGCTGCAGAACGGCGGCGGTCGCAGTTTCACCAGCGTGTTCAGTTCGAGCATGCTCGAACTCGCCGAACGCGACGACCGCCTCGTAGCGGTCACGGCCGCGATGCTCGCCCCGACCGGCCTCGACGCGTTCGGGGCCGCCCACCCCGATCGCGTGTACGACGTGGGAATCGCCGAGCAGCATGCGGTGACCACCGCCGCCGGGCTTTCCTACGGCGGGCTCCACCCGGTGGTCGCGGTCTACGCGACCTTCATGAATCGCGCCTACGATCAGCTGCTCATGGATGTCGCGCTGCACCGCGCGGGCGTCACCTTCGTGCTCGACCGTGCGGGCATCACCGGCCCGGACGGAGCCAGCCACAACGGGGTGTGGGATCTCGCCTCTCTGCAGGTCGTGCCCGGCATCCGCATCGCTGCACCGCGCGACGAGGCGACGCTGCGCGAGCTTCTTGCCGAGGCCGTGCGCGTCGATGATGCGCCGACCGTGCTGCGCTACCCGAAGGGCGCTGTCGGAGCGCCGCTCCCCGCGCTCCGGCGCACGGAAGACGGTGTCGACGTGCTCCTCGAGGTGCCCGAGGTGCTGGGGGAGGGCGAGGCCGAACGCGGGCGCGATGTACTGTTCGTCGCGGTCGGCCCGATGAGCCGCATTGCGATCGAAGCCGCCACGATGCTGGGCGGAGTCGGCATTTCGGCCACGGTTGTGAACCCTCGCTGGGTGGTGCCCGTCGCCGATTCGGTGATCGAGCTCGCGCGGGGGCACCGGCTGCTGATCAGTATCGAGGACGGCATCCGAGTCGGCGGCATCGGCACTCGCATCCGTCAGGCGCTGCGAGACGCCGGGGTCGACACCGCGGTCAGCGAGCTCGGCACTCCCGATGAGTTCCCCGAGCATGCGTCGCGCGCCGAACTGCTCGCCGACGCAGGCCTCACGGCGGAACGGATCGCTTCGGATGTCGCCGAGCAGGTGCGCGGCACCCGCGTGCCGATCGCGCGCCCCGAAGCGTAGTCGGCGCCGCCTCGCCCGTACGCGCCTGAGACGGGCTTCGGCGGCAGCGTCCGCCGGGCGCACTGCGGTGCGGGCGCATGAGTCGGGGCCGATCCGCTCGTTCTGCGAATCGGCCCCGACCGAGGTGCGAGCTATGCCAGCCCGGAGATGCGCGGGGTGTGGAACGTCGATCCGAACACGCGCTCGCTCGCGCCGACGCGATCAAGGTACGGCGTCGCACCGCCGGCCTGGAACGGCCAGCCCGCACCGAGAATCAGGCAGAGGTCGATGTCCTCGGCCGCGGCGACCACGCCCTCGTCGAGCATGATCCTGATCTCGCCGGCGAGCTCGTCTTCGACGCGGCGCAGTATCTCGTCGGCGGTCACCGGGGTGTTGCCCAGTTTCAGCAGCTTCTTCGCCTCCTTCGAGAGATCCTCGACCTTGCCGTGCTTGCTCTTCACCAGTGGATCGGTCAGGTCGGCGACGGCGTGCAGGTTCGTCGACGCGTAGAAGCGCTCGGGGAACGCGCCCACCATCGTGTCCTGCACATGCGCGGCGACCTTCCAGCCCACCAGATCGATGAGCTCGAATGGGCCCATCGGAAGACCGATGGGATCCAAAGCGCGTTCGACGACCGGCATGGGCGTGCCCTCGTCGAGCGCGCGCGCCGCCTCGCCCATCACCTTCGCGAGCAGGCGGTTCACGACGAAGCCCGGGCGGTCGGCCGTGATGACCGCGCTCTTGCCGAGCTTCTTCGCGGTCTCCATCGCGGTGGCGAGGGTCGCATCGTCGGTGGTCGGCACCTTCACGACCTCGATCAGCGGCATCACCGCGACCGGGTTGAAGAAGTGGAACCCGACGAGCCGCTCCGGGTGGGCGAGGTTCGCACCGATCTCCTCGACCGAGAGCGAGGAGGTGTTCGTGGCGAGCACAGCGGTCTCGGCGATGATCGGCTCGATCTCGGCGAACACCTGCTGCTTGACGCCGAGTTCCTCGAAGACGGCTTCGATCACCCAATCGCAATCGGCGAACTCCGACTTGTCTGTGGTGCCGTGCACGAGCGCCTTCACCTGGTTCGCGTCGTCCGGCGAGATGCGGCCCTTCTCGAGCATCTTGTCGATCTCGCCGCGGATGTAGTCGAGCCCCTTGTCGACGCGCACCTGGTCGATGTCGGTGATGAGCACCGGCACCCGGAGCTTGCGGGCGAAGAGCAGGGCGAACTGGCTCGCCATGAGACCGGCGCCGATGATGCCGACCTTTCGAATTGGCTTGGCAAGCTTCCGATCCGGTGCTCCGGCGGGGCGCTTGGCGCGCTTCTGCACGAGGTCGAAGGCGTAGATGGAGGCGTGGAACTGGTCGCCCGAGATGAGCCGCGTCAGCGCCTCGTCCTCGCGCTCGAAGCCGCGCTCCAGGTTGTTGTCCTTCGCCGCGCTGAGCAGCTCGAGCGCCGCGTACGGCGCCTTCGCAGTCGTGCCGATGCGGCCCTTCAGCGTGTCTCGGGTGATCTTGATCGCCGCGGGCCATTTGATGAGCCGCTCGGTCTTGCCCGGAACGTTCGGGCGTTCGACTTTCACGGCACCGCTCAGCACGCCGTCGGCCCAACGCACCGACTGCTCGAGGAAGCTCGCCGCGCCGAAGAGGGCGTCGAACAGCCCGAGCTCGAATGCCTGCTTCGGTTTGAGCATGCGATTGTTCTTCAGCGGGTTCGAGATGATGATCTCGATCGCCTGCTCGATGCCGATCAGGTTCGGCACGCGAGTGGCGCCACCCCAGCCCGGGATGATGCCGAGGAACACCTCGGGGAAGGCGAGCGCCGCGGCGGAGGAATCGAGGGTGCGATAGTCGCACCCGAGCGCGATCTCCAGCGCGCCGCCGAGCGCGAGGCCGTTGACGAAGGCGAAGGAGGGCACGCCGAGCGTACCGAGCTTGCCGAGCACGTGATGCCCGTACTGCGCCATGAGCCGGGCATTCTCCTCGGTGGCGAGCGTCGAGACTTTCGAGAGATCGGCGCCCGCCGCGAAGATGAACTGCTTGCCCGTTATCGCGACCGCGCGGATCTCGCCGGCTGAAGCGCGACGGGCCTGCTCGTCGAGCACCCCGTCCAGTTCCTGCAGAGTGAGCGGCCCGAGAGTATTCGGCCGAGTGTGATCGTGCCCGTTGTCGAGCGTGATCAGGGCGAGTACGCCGCCGGAGCGGAGCGCGACGTCGCGCACGAAGCTGTGGGTGACGACTTCACCCTCGGCTGCTTCGAGCAGAGGCGTGAAATCGATGCTGCGGTAATCGGTCATGAGGAGTTACTTGCCCTTCTTGCCGTCAAAGTGCGGGTTTTCCCAGATCATCGAGCCGCCCTGGCCCAGGCCGACGCACATCGCGGTGAGGCCGAAGCGTACGTCCGGGCGCTGCTCGAACTGGCGGGCGAGCTGCACCATGAGACGCACGCCCGAAGCGGCGAGAGGGTGCCCGAACGAGATCGCGCCGCCCCAGGGATTGACGCGCGGGTCGTCGTCGGCGATCCCGAAGTGGTCGGTAAAGGAGAGCACCTGCACGGCGAACGCCTCGTTCAGCTCGAACAGACCGATGTCGCCGATGGTGAGCCCGGCGCGCGCGAGCGCCTTCTCAGTGGAGGGCACGGGACCCAGGCCCATCACCTCTGGCTGCACACCCGCGAACGCGAAGCTCACGAGACGCATCTTCGATGTGAGACCGAGTTCCGAAGCCGTGTCGGCGCCGGCGAGAATCGACATGGTCGCGCCATCGGTGAGCGGCGAGGAGTTGCCGGCCGTGACGCGGCCGTGCGGGCGGAACGGCGTGCGCAAGCTCGCCAGCCCCTCGAGAGTCGTCTCGGGTCGGCGCCCCTCGTCCTCGGAGGCCAGGCCCCAGCCCGCGTCGCTGCGGGTGGCCACGGGAATGAGGTCGGCCTGGATGTCGCCGCGATCGTATGCGGCCTGCACCTTCTGCTGGCTCAGCATGCCGAAACGATCCGCACGCTCCTTGGTGAGCTCGGGGAAACGATCGTGCAGACGCTCAGCGGTGTTGCCCATGTTGAGGGCGTCCGGGCTGACGAGCTTCTCGGCGACGAATCGCGGATTCGGGTCCGCGTCGAGGCCCATCGGGTGGCGCCCCATGTGCTCGACGCCCCCCGCGATCGCGATGTCGTACTGGCCGAATCCGATGGCGCCGCCCATCATCGCCGCCACGGTCATCGCACCCGCGCACATCCGATCGAGCGCGTACCCGGGCACGGTCACCGGCAGACCGGCCAACATCGCGACTGTGCGACCGAGTGTCAATCCCTGGTCGCCCTGCTGCGTCGTGGCCGCGATGCCCACGTCATCGACGCGGTCGAGCGGCAACCCCGGGTTGCGCTCGAGAAGCCCCTGCAATGCCTTGACAGCCAAGTCGTCGGCACGTGTATTCCAGTACATTCCCTTTTCGCCGGCACGTCCGAACGGAGTGCGAACTCCATCGACGAACACGACTTCTCTCTGTGCGGCCACTATGCCTCCGTTGCGTGGGTGTTCCTGTTGTCTGAACCCATCTTAGGAACTGAGTCTCAGGGAAGGGAAGGGCGGTGAGAAATCACCGATGTCCGGGAAGCCGCACCGGCGTGGTTTATCGGGCCTCTACAAAAGCGCGGGCGATAATCGGTGCGGTTAGCACACATTGCCAGGGGCGTGCCCCGAGTTCGGCCAGCCGCTCCGCGATGGCGTCCGCGGTCGGCTCCGCCGGCGGCGACCACGCTACCCGACGCAGGAGATCCGGCGTCAACAGGTTCTCGACCGGCATGTGCTGCCGATCGGCTTCGGCCGCGACCGCATCGCGCGCTGCGACGAGCCGAGCGGCCGCGTCGGGATGACGCTGCGCCCAGTTGCGGTGGTGCGGCATCGCCTCCGGCTCGCGCTTGCGCGGCCCCGGCAACTCCTCGGTGGTCTTGCCGCGCAGGATCGCGCTCCACCAGCGATCGATCTCGGTGCGGCTCGCACGCCCTCTGAACTCCTTGATGCTCGCGAGCTGTCCCTTCGAGCGGGGGTTCGCGGCAGCCGCGACGATCAACGAGGCGTCGGGCAACAAGCGCCCGGGTGCGACGTCCCGCGAACGGGCCAGCTCGTCGCGCGCGACCCAGAGCTCGCGGGCGAGCGCGAGCTCGCGCGGAGTCTTCAGGCGGTTCCCGCCCGCGAGCTTGCGCCACGGCTCGTCGGGAGCCGGCTTCGCCGGGCGGTGCAGCACCGCGTCGAACTCCTGCTCGGCGGCCGCCGTCTTGCCCTGTCGCTCGAGTTCCTCGGCGACGAGATCGCGTAGATCCGGCAGCAGCACGACGTCGAACGCGGCGTAATCGAGCCAGGGCTCCGGCAGCGGCCTGGTCGACCAGTCCGCAGCAGAGTGCGCCTTGTGCAGCCGAATGCCGAGCAAGCGCTCGACGATCGCCCCCAGTCCTACTCGCTCGAAGCCCAGCAGACGGGAAGCGAGCTCAGTGTCGAACAGGCGCTCGGGGGTGAGTCCCAGCGCCTCGAGGCACGCCAGATCCTGGCTGGCCGCATGGAGGATCCACTCCTCACCCTGCAATGCCTGCGACAGCGGGGCGAAATCATCGAGCTCGGTCGGATCGAACAGGAATGTTCCCGCGCCGCGCCGGTGCACCTGCACGAGGTAGGCCTCGGAACCGTACCGGAAGCCGGAGGCGCGCTCCGCGTCGACTCCCGCCGGGCCGCTCCCCGCGGCGAGCGCCTCGGCCGCGTACTCGAGCGACCGCGTGTCGGTGATGAGGGACCAGTCGGCCTGCAGTTCTGATTGCTCTACCATCGCCTATGCACCGCGCCCGTTTCCGCGACGGGCCCGCTTCGCGCCGAGCGAGGCGACCCCCTCCTGGTGCGGAAGCCCGGCGAGCAGGCAGAGCAGTTCGCTCCACGCCTCCGCGTGCGCGGCGAATGCGTCGCCGAGTGGCGTCCAGGAGGCGCGAATCTCGATCTGCGCCGCATCACCCTGTGCTTCGAGTGTGCCGAAACCGCTCGAAAGCGTCTTCGTCGCGGTTCCCGAAGCGTAGGTGTAGGCGGCACGCCGGGATTCCAGGGCGTCGATCAGCCACGACCATGCGACGTCGGCGATGAAGGGGTCGATGCCGATCTCCATCTCGAGCGGCGCCTGCGCGAAGCAGACGATGCGAAACGGCCCGCCCCACTCGTCGACGGAACCCGGGTCGTGCATCAGAATGAGGCGGCCGGCGCCGAACGGCGAGTCGCCCGTGTCCTCGGCCGGGTGCCGGCTTCCCTGCGTGATGCCGGCCGAGAATGCGACCGAGCGGGGGGCGATGCGTTCGGGAGCGGGAATCTCTCGAACGTGCAGCTCGCTGCGGAATCGGGCCGCTCGCAACGCGGCCGCAGCCGCCTCGAACGCCGCGTCGTCGCCCACCTCATGTGCACTCACACCGGGAACACTAGAGTTTGCTGTAGAGGGTCGGGGGTTGCCACGCCGGACTGGAATTCAATTGTGGCGTGACCGCTCGATTTCGTTCTCGGTACGCAGGTGCATGGCTCGATCGGAGAAGGGTGCGCGGGATGGGCAGAAGTCGACGGCGAGTCTGGGGCCCGATCGCGCTCGCGGCGGGTGCTCTCGCGACGGGCCTCACCGCCGGGAGCGTAGCGCTCAGCACGCATTTCGCGCGCCGCGTACTGCAGCCGGCGAGTGCGCCCGATGCCAGGGTGGCGGTCTGGGCGACCGAGGGCGACGCTCCGGATCGCGTCTGGATACACGGCCCTGATGCGGCGCTGGAGGGCAAGTATTCGTTCATCTTCGACACCGGTCGCGGGCACGCCCGCCTCGGGCCGGTGGTGGATCGCATCGTCGACGACGGGGTGGAACGGGTTGCGAGAGAGGTGCTCGCCGTCGACCGGGGCGAGCTGCGCGTCGGGGTGAAAGGCAGGATCACCGGCTGGTGGTTCACCGGCCCGGAGGAGCTCGGCTTCAGCTGGGAGACCGTATCGTTCCCGGTCGACGGTGGAATCGGTCGCGCCTGGCTGATCGCCCCCGAGCAGTCGCAACCGGGCCACTGGGCCGTGCACGTGCACGGCCGGGGCGCGCTGCCGGAGGAGACGCTGCGCGGAGTGCCCCCTCTGGCGCGTGCCGGCGCGACGAACCTGGTCATCTCCTACCGCAACGATCCCGGGGTGCCGGAGGGCATCCGCGGCCGTTACGGCCTGGGGCTCGCCGAGCGCCACGATGTCGACGCGGCGATCGCCTATGCGCTCTCCCGCGGAGCGACGCGCGTCACGCTCGTGGGATGGTCGATGGGCGGCACCGCCGCGGTGCTGTCGGCGACCCGCGGCCCGCACCGTGGTGTCGTCGACGGGTTGGTACTCGATTCGCCGGGGCTCGACTGGCCGGAGATTCTGCGCCATCAGGCCTCTCTCGTGCGCCTGCCGGCATTTCTCGGGGCGCTCGGCGTGCGGCTGCTCGAGCTCGGCCTGGTGCGGGGCGCCGTACCGTGGCAGCGCGGCACCGGGGTGTCGAACCTCACCCCGGCGGGGCTCGCCCGCAATCTGCGGGCGCCCGTGCTCATACATGCGGGGCCCGGTGACACGTTCGTTCCGTGGGGTGGATCGGTGCGCTTCGCGCACCTGCGCCCCGATCTCGTGCGCCTGCGCGAGGCGCCGGGGGAGCACGTCAAGCTGTGGAACGTGCATCCCGAAGCTTGGGAGTTCGCGACGCAGGAGTTCGTGACCGGGCTCGATTCACCGCCCGCCGGACGCCTGTTCCCCCTCGGCGGGGACGCAGAGCACCGACGCGACGCGCCGACAGCGTAAACTGAGCGACGATGTCCGAAAACGCTCAGCACCACTCCGCACGACTCGTCAACCGTCATCCGGTCATCTCCGGTGCCGAGCTGGTCGCCACGCTGGTCCCGCCCAGGCAATTCGACGGTGCGACCTTCGATTCGTACCGGCCCGATGACTCGTACCCCTCGCAAGCGGAGGCGCGCGACACGCTGCGGGCGTTCGCAGAACCCGAGACCCCGATCTCGCGTGGCGGGCTGTTCGGCTTCGGCCGCAGGAAGGCCGCGGCCGTAGCGCCGAAGGTGCCGGCGCCCACGAAGCCCGGCGTGTACCTCGACGGCGGGTTCGGCGTCGGCAAGACGCACCTGCTCGCCGCGACCTGGCATGCGACACCCGGCCGCAAGTACTTCGGCACCTTCATCGAGTACACGGCGCTCGTCGGTGCGCTCGGCTACGCAGGCGCCGTGGGCGTGCTGCAGGGCGCCCGGCTCATCTGCATCGACGAGTTCGAACTCGACGATCCGGGCGACACCATGCTGATGACCCGCCTGATCGGCGACCTCACGAAGACGGGCTCGCGCATCGTCGCCACCTCGAACACTCCGCCGAACGCACTCGGCGAAGGGCGCTTCGCGGCCTCCGATTTCATGCGCGAGATTCAGGCCATGGCCGACCGCTTCACGACCATCCGCATCGACGGCGTCGACTACCGCCAGCGCGATCTGCAGGGCGATGCGGTGGCGTTGGGCGACGAGGCCTACCGCTTCGCGCTCGCCGACGTCGCGCTCGCGGGGGAGCGCATGACCGACGACTCGTTCGGGGAGCTGATCGCCCATCTCGCGACGGTGCATCCCTCGAGCTACATCGGGTTGTTGAGCGGGGTGCAGACCATAGGTCTGCGCGACGTCTCCGTGCTGACCGACCAATCGGCCGCCCTGCGCTTCGTCGCTTTCATCGACCGCGTGTACGACGCGCAGATTCCGATCCGCGCTACCGGCGTTCCGCTGACGAGCATCTTCGGCGGCGGCATGCTCGACGGCGGCTACCGCAAGAAGTACCTGCGCTGCATGTCGCGCCTCAACGCGCTCACGCAATCGTCGGGATCGCAGTGAGCGGCGACCGCGGCGGCACCGCACGCGTACTCGCGCTGCTCGGTACGGTCGCGCTGAAGCTGGGTCGATCGAAGCGGCCGGAGGCCTCGCAGCGATCGGGAGCACCGCGATCCACGCACTCGAGCTCGGCGCCCTCGCGTTCTCGCGGCGCCGGCACCGCATCTGATGGCGCCACCGCGCTTCCGTTCAGTCCGGGGCAGAACGGAGGCGCGGCCACTCGCGATCTCTCGAAGCAGGAGATCGCACGGCTGCGCCCGAGCTACGCGCCGCAACCCGACGGCGATCCCGACCCCGGCGAGATCGTCTGGACCTGGGTGCCCTACGTCGAGAACGACGGGCGCGGCAAGGATCGCCCCGTGCTCATCATCGCGCGCATCGACGCGAACACGGTGGCCGGCTGCTACCTCTCGACGAAGCAGCACCCGGGTTTCATCTCCGTCGGCACCGGTGCGTGGGACGGCGAGGGCAGGGAGAGCTTCCTCAGCCCCGAGCGGCTGCTCCGCATCACCGACGCCGGAATGCGACGCGAGGGGCACGTGCTGCAGCGCGCCCGGTTCGACGCGGCCGTGCGCGCGGTGGCAGCCGTGCACGGCTTCTCGCAGCCCTAGACTGACCGTAGCTTTCGATCTCCGCCGAGCAGAGGGGCGTCTCATGAACAGCGAGCTGAGCCGAGGAGTTCCATTCGAACCCGGCATGGGCCAGGCGCGCACCCGAGTGCGTAGCTTTCCCTGGTGGATCCCGGTGACCGTCGGCGTGCTCGTCGTGGCCGCAGGCGTCGGCCTGCTGCTGTGGCCGTTCGTCGCAGCGACCTGGATCCTCGTGCTGCTGTTCGGCTCGGCGCTCATCGCGAACGGGCTCGCCATGCTCGTGCGGGTCCGCGCCTCCTCGGCATCGACCGTGGCAGGAATCCTGCTCATCATCTGCGGTGCGCTGGCGATCGTCTTCTCCGAGTTCACGGTCTCCGCGCTGGTGACCTTCGCGGGTGTCGCCCTGATCTTCATCGGTGCGATCTGGCTCGTGATCGGCATCGGCCTCAGCAGGGGAGCGAGCTTGCTGCTGCTCGTGCCCCCGATTCTGACCATTCTGGGCGGAGTCGTGACGCTGGTGTGGCCGGATTTCGCGATCAAGGTGGTCGCCGTCGTCTGCGGGCTCCTCACGCTGGCGCTCGGCGCATCGATCATCTGGACGGCGCTGCGGCTGCGAAAGGCCTCCGTCGCGCAGACCACGATCATCATCGAGTAGACCGTCGCGCCGCAGACCCGATACGGAAGGGCACACATGAGCATCCTGGGTGAGGCCTACACCCTGTCGAACGGCGTCGAGATTCCGAAGCTGGGACTCGGCACCTGGTTCATCGACGATGACCGGGCTGCGGGCGCGGTGCGGAACGCGATCGATATCGGGTACCGGAACATCGATACCGCGCAGGCGTACGGCAACGAGCGGGGCGTCGGCGAGGGGGTCCGCACCTCTGGTGTATCGCGGGGGGAGCTGTTCGTCTCCACGAAGCTGGCCGCCGAGATCAAGAGCTACGACGAGGCGGTCGCCGAGATCGATGGTTCGCTGGCCGCGCTCGGGCTCGACTACGCCGACCTGATGCTGATCCATGCCCCGCAGCCGTGGGAGGACTTCCGCGGAGGCGACTACTCGGAGGGCAACCGCGCCGCCTGGCGCGCGCTGGAAGAGGCCTACCGGGCGGGGAAGATCCGCGCGATCGGGGTCTCCAATTTCTTGCAGCAGGATCTCGAGAACATCCTTGCCGCGTGCACCGTCGCGCCTCACGTGAACCAGATCCTGCTCCACGCCGGGAACACGCCCTCGGAGCTCGTCGCCTACTGCGAGGGCAAGGGCGTGCTCGTGCAGGCGTACTCGCCGATCGCCCACGGCAAGCTGCTGGGCAGGCCGCAGATCTCCGCGATCGCGAAGAGGTACGGAACGGGCGTGCCGCAGCTGTGCATCCGGTACGCTCTGCAGCTCGGCACCCAGCCGCTGCCGAAGACCGAAGACCCCGATCACATGCGCGCGAACACCGAGGTCGACTTCGTGATCTCGGACGAGGACATGCGTACGCTGCGCACCCTGGATGAGCGTGACTACGGCGAGCACAGCGCATTCCCCGTCTACAGCGGCAGGTAGCGTAGACGGATCCGGCGCGAGACCCGGCATCCAAACGAAAGAAGCTCCCCGCAGGGAGCTTCTGAAGTGCGCGATACTGGGATCGAACCAGTGACCTCTTCCGTGTCAGGGA
>JBEBWI010000079.1:0-11989 GCA_040392345.1 Leucobacter soli
CCATGCCGGTGGTCGCGACGGTGGCAGAGCGACTGTGCTGAGGCAAGGGTGCTGAGGCAAGGGTGCTGAGGCAAGGGTGCTGAAGCGAGAGCACTGAGACGATGGTGCTGATGAGACCGTGGTGACCGTTCCGGCCTTTCCCGCTGGAACCCGAGATCAGCGGCCCACACGACGCGCCGCGGTGACCCCGCCCACCGCCACCTTCCTCCCTCACGGCGTGGGCAGCGAAGCTGGCCGCGCCTCCGCGCCGCGGGTACCCATGCGCCGCAGAGGTTCGGGCGGCGCCGACCCAAGCGGCGCCAGCCCGACCGGGGCGCACCTCACCTCGCCCGACCTGAATGTTCGTGCAGAAGATGACCGGATCACACAGCAGCTTCAGAGGCGCTACTCGGCTCCGTCCGCCACTCGGTACTGCGGTGTCATCTGCAGGGCAGTACCCTGGCTTCACCCTTCCGCAAAATATCTTGCCAACCGTGCCGGCACAGGCTGCGGCCGCCGCCCCAGAAACCCGCAGATCAGCTCCCGGGTGGCGGGAAGCGCCGACCGCCTCAAGTGTTCCATCTGCAAACGCAGCACTCCGTAACCGGCCGCCCGTGCCCGCTCCAGCCGGTCGAGATCCTTCAAATACTGGGCACGAACCGCGCGATGCTGGTCACCGTCATACTCCAGCAGACGCCGCGCCTCCCGATCGGCCTGATCGAAGCGGCCGATCCACACCCCGCCTTCGTCGAAGATGTCGGCTTGCAACTCGAGCACGTCGATCCCGATCCTGGCCATCTCGAAATGAGTGAGGGACTCCATCCTGGATTCGGCGCCGACGCGAGCAACTTCGAACGCGGCCCGCACCCGCCGGATTCCCCGCCCCGAGGCCGTTTCCAGAAGGGTCGCAAGTTCCGCGGCCGAAAGCAGTGCCCGCTTCCCCTCCTTCGGCCCGCGGGGCAGGATCAGGTGATCGATCGCGACGACAAGCTCCCGAAAACTCAGCAGGCCACCCGATTGCAGCAACGCCGCCCCGGGAGTCGCACACCGCAATGTGTCCCCACGTCCGAGGCCCGGAACGAGCACGTGATCAAGCGGGTCGACCGAACGATGTCCAATCACGTTCACTCGACGGGCCTGCCCGAACGGCAGCGGCGCCGTCACATGAATCTGCGGCAGCGCCCTGATCGGCGTACCGTGGAGCAGCAGCGCAGTCGTATGGCTGAAGGACTCCCCGGCACGCAGCAACGGCGCGTACTCCGCGGCACGGCGAATCGCTTCTGTCTCGCGGGAAGCTTCCCCGTTGGAGGTTGCCGCTTCGTCCGAAAAATGCACGCCATAGTACGGGTGCAGGATTCGTTTCGACCGCAGCCTTGACCTGCCCACCCCCAGAGACCTGGCCTCTTCTGCAGTGAATGCACGCTGAGTGAGGTCTGCGGGGAGCGGCTTTCTCGATGGGCTCATGCATTCAGGATCTCCGCACCATTGCCGCCCAAAGGGGTTCTCCACAGCTTGCGAGATTTCCCAGTCAGAACTCAGCGAATTAGGCCCCTGTGAGCGCCGAACCTCTGCCGGCTCGGCAACCCGGCGCGCATACGTCTCAGCGCATCTCGGCACTCTCAGGGTTGACGGCCCACCTAGCACTCGCATCGTTCTCAATACTCGCGTCGAGTGAACGCAGATGCACGACTCCCCGCAGCTCGGTTGTGCATCTGCGTTCACTCGGCACACCCTTGGCCGCCGGGCACTGGGCGCGGGCGTAGCCCCGCTGCGGAGCGCGCAGCTCAGGTTGCACAGCTCAGGCCGCGCAGGGGGCTACGGCTCGAGCGGGTCGCCGTCGACGTAGTACCAGCGGCCCGCCTCTCGCACGAAGCGGCTCACCTCGCGCTGCACGTGCCGCCCGTCGGGCGTGCGCGCGATCGCGGTGAACCGCACGGTTCCCTGCGCGTCGAACGGCCCGCCCGCCGCCGTCTGCTCGACGAGCAGCCGCCGCCACTCGACCTCCCCGTCGAGCTCCAACGACGCCGGGCGAGTGCTCGCATGCCAGGTCTCGAGCAGATACGGCACCAGGCCGAGCGCGAAGGCCGTGTACCGCGAGCGCATCAGCCGTTCCGCGGTCGGCGCCGCCTCCCCCGCGTGCAGGGGGCCGCAGCACGCGCCGTACCTGGCGCCGCGCCCGCAGGGGCAGGGGCGATCCACTGGGAAACCCGACACGTGGTCATCTGAAGGCTGCGGCACGCTGCGAGTCTAGAACTCCCCCGGTGGATCCACGCAACCCGAGCACCTGCGAACGCGCGGGTAAACGGGCGACGGGTTGCCCGGCAGTTCGCGCGAACGCCGGAAGCACGGCAGAATGGAGGCAACACCCAGACTCGCGCGGCATCCGGTCGCTCGAGGCATTGCAACCCCGCGAGGAGCCCCCGTGAAGACTCTCACCCGCATCGCAACCGGTCTGTTCGCCGCAGTCGTCTCCCTGTTCGTGGCGGCGCCCGCGTTCGCCGCGTCGGAAGGCGTCGAGAAGTTCAACCCGGCCGACGAGTTCTCGGCAGCCGGTCAGCCGGTCGACACGGTCGCGATCCTCATCGTGGGAGCCGTGCTGCTCGTGGTCGTGCTCGGCACGGCGCAGCTGGTGGGCAACCTCTTCGAGAAGAAGGACGCCTAAGCATGAACGCTGCGGCGAGGTGCGAAGCGCTCACCTACGAGACGATCGAGCTGCACGTCAGCGACGCGATCCTCACGGTGACGGTGAATCGCCCCGAGGTGCTGAACGCGCTCTCGCCGCAGGTCATCGCCGAGCTGCGGCAGGTCTTCGGTGAGCTGCGCGACTCGCTCGGGAATCCCGGTGACGACGGCGAACTCGACTGGTCGATTCGCGGTGTGATCTTCACCGGGTCGGGCAGCAAGTCGTTCATCGCGGGCGCCGACATCTCGGCGATGCGCACCATGAGCGCGGATCAGGCGGCCCAGTACGCGGGCGGCGCGCAAGAGCTCACGAGCTGGATCGAGACGCTCGCGGTGCCGGTCGTCGCGGCCGTGAACGGCTTCGCGCTGGGCGGCGGGCTCGAACTCGCGATGGCCTGCGACTACATCTTCGCCTCCGAGAACGCGAGCTTCGGCCAGCCCGAGGTCGGGCTCGGACTGATTCCGGGCTTCGGCGGATGCGTACGTCTGCAGCAGTACGTCGGCATCGCCGCGGCGCGCGAGCTGATCTTCACCGGGAAGCGCATCGACGCGCTCGAGGCCGAGCGGATCGGCCTGATCGCCCGGGTGCTTCCCGACACGGGGGCGCTGGGGGTCGCGGCGCGCGAGACCATCCAGTCGGTGGCGAAGCAGTCGCCGGTCGCGGTGGCCGCGGCGAAGCGCGCTGTGCGCGGCGCGCAGGCGCTGCCGACCGACCAGGGGCTCGTGATCGAGCGCGAGGCGTTCGCCGGGTGCTTCGGCACGGGCGACATGGTCGAGGGCACCACCGCGTTCGTCGAGAAGCGCCGCCCGGTCTTCCCCGGGAACTGAGCCCCGTGGGCTGAGTCGGCACCTCGTCCGGCGGGGCTGCCGGCGACGCTGCGCGGCGCGCTGAGCCGTGCCGCTCTGCCCTACAGCGTAGCCGCGGTGACGGGATCGCGCACGACGCGCATCGTCGTCACGTGCGGGTCGGCCGCACCGCGCACGTAGCCGGTCGGCGACTCGGCCACTGCCTGGAGGAATGCGACGGTCTCCTCGGTGATCTCCTCACCCGGCACCAGGTTTGGGATGCCCGGCGGGTAAGCCGCAAGCGTGTCGGCCGACACCCTGCCGACGGCCTCGCTCGCGAGCACCAGCTCGCTCTCCGCGAAGTAGGCGGCGCGGGGGGTGAGCCGCAGAATGCCCGCCTCGGGCAGCGCTGGGAACTCGCTGGTCGCCTGGAGGGCACCTGCCTCGCGCAGCCGGTCGGCCTCGTCGGCTACGGAGCCGAGTGCCCGCACGAGGCGGCAGAGATCGGGTGAGGCGAGCGCCCCGATCACGACGACGATGCTCGTCGCGGTCGACATCTCGACGTACACTCCGTGATCCGCGATCAGGCGGTCGCGCACCCAGTGCCCGCTCTGCCCGAGTCGCGAGACATCGACGGGGATGCGCAGCGGGTCGATGGCAACGATGTCGGGGAACGCTCTGAACTCATCGCTGATCACCGAGAAGCGCTCGTCGGCGCGCAGCCAGTCGCGCAGCGAATCGGAGAGCCGGATCGCGTGGCCAATGGCGTCGAAGCCCTGCATGAGCGCGCAGCGGGCGGCGTCGAGCGAGCCCATGAGAATCGCGCTCGCGGAGGTGGAGGAGGTCATGGAGTAGGCGCGAGTGACGAGCGGCTCGAGTCGGTCGGCGAACGGCCCCTCGCCGAGCTGCAGCATGGCCGACTGCGTCAGCGAGCCGGCGAGCTTGTGCGTGCTCGAGATCACGAGGTCGGCGCCCAGTCGCGCGGGCGACTCGGGCAGCTCGGGGTGGAACCCGAAGTGCGCCCCCCACGCACCGTCGACGATGAGTGCGGCTCCGTGCCGGTGCGCGACCTCGGCGAGGCCCGCGACATCGGCGGTCGACCCGAAATAGCTGGGTGAGACCACGTAGACGCTCGAGGGCGCCCGGCCCGCGGAGTGCTCCTCGCGCAGCGCCTCCTCGAGCATCGCCGGCGTGAGCCCGTGCGCGATGCCGTTGCGGTGATCGATGTGCGGGGCGACGAACGCGGGGATGAGGCCCGCGAGCAGCACCCCGTCGGTGAAGCTGGAGTGCGAGCTGCGCTGCATCAGCACCCGCTCCCCCAGGCCGCGAACGGCGAGCGCCGCGGTGCGGTTGCCCTGCGAGGCGCCGTTGGTGAGAAACCAGACGCGCCGGGCACCCCAGGCTTCGGCGGCAAGGCGCAGGGCCTCCTGCAGCGGCGAGTCGTCGCCGAGGTCGATGCCCTCGAGCATGAGCGGCACGTCGAGCTCGGCGATGCGCTCGCCGAAGACATCGCCGAGGTGGCCCGCTCCGCGGCCGATGTCGCTGCCGTGCCCCGGCACCATGACGTGCAACGGGTGCGATGCGGCGTGCCGCTGCAGCGCCTCGACGTAGGGCGCGTGCTTCTGCCCCTCGACGTTCGCGGCGTATGCGATGGTGTGGTTCGCTCGTTGCAGCATGCCTCCATGCTGACGCAATTCGGGCTGGAGCAGAATCCCGCAGATCACTCCTGGGCAACATATACTCTATGTATCGAGATGGCTTGGTCGTGCCTCGCCCGGCGGGCCTTTCCCTCGCGTCGACACAGGCAGAACAGCGGGCGGATCCCCCCTCCCGCGCACTCAGCGATTGGTTCAGAAAATGCTCGACCCACGGCAGCTGCAGGCCCTCTCCGCGGTTGCGACGGAGGGCTCGGTCGCGCGCGCGGCGAGGCGGCTGGGGTGGAGCCAACCCACCGTCGACTACCATCTGAAAGCCCTCGATCAACTGGTGGGCAGCCCGATGGTGACGCGATCGACTCGCGGCACAACGCTCACGGCCGCCGGCAACCTGCTGTTGGAGCGTGGCACCCACATCCTGGCGCTCGCGGATCGCGCTCTCACCGACGTGCGGGAGTTCTCGCAGATCGGGCGCACACGGCTCCGCTTCGGCTCGTTCCCGACCGCCGCCGCACGGCTGCTGCCGGGCATCACCGAGCGCCTCGCCGAGGTCGGGATCGAGCTCGACGCAGTGCTCGAGGAGATCGCCCCGCTGGTGGCGAGCGTGAACCAGCGCACCCTCGATGCGGCGCTCGTCTACACGGCGAGCGGGTACGAACTGCCGTTCCGCGCCGAGGTGCATACCACCCATCTGCTCACCGACCCGCTGCTGCTGGCCCTGCCGAAGCAGCATCCGGCGGCGCGGCGACGAAGCTTCGACGTGGCCGGCCTGCTCGAGCTCAGCGACTCCTCGTGGGTGTTCAGCGCGACGCCGGGCGACACGCTCGACGACGTGGTGCGCGACGTCTTCGCAGATGCGGGCCTGCCGTTCGAGGTGGCGGTGCGCACCGACGACTACTCGGTGGCGCTGGGCATGGTGGCCGCGGGGCTCGGAGTGGGGCTCGTGCCGCAGCTCGCCACCGGGCACGTGCCCGACGGTGTGCAATTGCGCCCCATCGACGACCCCCGCTTCGCCCGCGAGATTCTGCTCGCCGCGTCGGGCTCGGGCGGGAGGCCCTCCCCGGCGATCAGGCAACTGACGGAGGCGGTGCGTCGGGCGATCGACGCACTGGAGTGAGGAGCGCCCCGCCCGCCCCGCGGTGCAGCGCCTATACGGAGACGGGTTCCGAGGCCTCCTCCGATACGAAGAACGAGACGATCGCGCCGACGGTCATCGCGGCGCCGCCCAGCATGAAGGCGACCCGGGTGCCCGCCGCCAGAGCGTGCGGATCCACGGCCTCGGGCGATCCGGCCGCCGCAGTTGAGACGAGGGTCATCACCGTGACGAACAGTGCCGTGCCCGCGGCGCCGGCGACCTGCTGCGCGGTCGACAGCGTCGCGCTGCCGTACGAGGCGAGGCGCCCCGGCAGCGAACCGAGCGATACGGAGAAGAGCGGCGTGAAGACGCCGGCCAGGCCGACACTCATCAGGATGTGGGTCGCGAGCACCTGCCAGATCGAGGTCGTGTCGGTGAAGAGCGCCATGGCCCACATGGCGACGGCCGTGACGATCACACCCGGGATCAGCACCACTCGGGCGCCCCGCAGATCCACGATCTTGCCCACGACCGGGCCGAGCAGGCCCATGATCAGACCGCCGGGCAGGAGTACCAGGCCGGCCTCGAGCACCTCGTAGCCGAGCACGTTCTGCACGTAGATCGGGAGCAGGATGAGGCTGCCGAACAACGAGATCGAGGCGAAGACGAAGAGCACGACCGAGAGCGCGAACGGGCGGCTCTCGAAGGTGCGCAGATCGAGCAGCGCGCGATCGTCGCGCTGCAGACGAAGCTGCCGCCACACGAACAGCACGAGCGCGACCGCACCGATGACGATCGGGATCCACGGTGATACCAGCGTCTCGCCGTTCGCGCTCTCGCCGATCGCGCTGAGCCCGTAGACGACACCGCCGAAGCCGACGACGGAGAGGATCACCGAGAACAGGTCGACGCGGGCGATGCGCTGCTCGCCGACGTTCGGCAGGCGGATCATGCCGATGACGAGCGCGGCGACGGCGATCGGGAGCACGAAGAGGAACATCCACCGCCAGCTGAAGTACTGCAGAATCAGACCCGACACGGTCGGCCCGAGCGCGGGCGCCACGGACATCACGATCGCGATGCGACCCATGAGACTGCCGCGCTGATGGGCCGGCACCAGGGTGACGATGGTGGTCATGAGCAGCGGCATCATGATCGCGGTGCCGCCGGCCTGCACGACGCGAGCGATGAGGAGCACGAAGAAGCCGGGGGCGATCGCCGCGATCAGCGTGCCGGCGGTGAAGAGCCCCATGGCGATGAGGAACAGGGTGCGCGTCTTGAAACGCTGGATGAGCATGCCGGTGACGGGAATCACGATGCTCATGGTGAGCAGGAACGCGGTGGTGAGCCACTGCGCCGCCGCCGCGGTGATGTCGAGATCGCTCATGAGGCGCGGAAGGGCGACGCCCATGATGGTTTCGTTCAGGATGACGACGAAGGCGCTGACCAGAAGCAGCCAGATCGCGAGTCGCTCGCGGGCTCCGAATTCCTGCTCAGGCCCGTTTCCCCCCTGGGAATGAGATTCGTTCGAACTTTTTTGCATAAGGGCACTAGCCTAGCGGGTCATCGTGACCTGTTCGTGACGGTGCGGGCCGCGGATACCAGTCATCGGTATTCGCGGCCCGCACCCACGCCAGCCCTCGGCCGCCTATTTCGCGACGAAGTACAGCCGCTTGTTCGCGAACTCGCCGATACCGATCGGGCCCATCTCGCGGCCGAAGCCCGAGCGCTTCACGCCGCCGAAGGGCAGCTCGGCCGCCTCGGCCGCGATGGTGTTGACGTGGGCCATGCCCACCTCGAGACGGGAGGCGACTCGGGCCGCCCGCGCCTCGTCGGTGGAGAACACCGATCCGCCGAGGCCGAGTGCGCAGTCGTTCGCGAGCTCCAGCGCCTCCTCGTCGCTCGAGACCCGGTAGACGGTCGCGACCGGCCCGAAGATCTCTTCGCCGTACGACTCGGAGTCGCGCGGCACGTCGACGAGCACCGCCGGCGAGTAGTGGGCGCCCGGGCCGTCTGAGAGCACGCCGCCGGCGAGCAGCCGGGCCCCCTCAGAGACGGCCTTCCGCACCTGCGCGTCAACGGTCTCGGCCGCGGCGCGGGTCGACAGCGGCACGTACTCTCCATCGGCGAGGTTGAGCTGATCGCCGGGCTCCAGCCCGTCGGCGAGCCGCACGAGCTCCGCCACGAACTCGTCGTAGATGTCGTCCATCACGATGAGGCGCTTGTTCGAGTTGCACACCTGGCCGGCGTTGTACACGCGGAAGTCCCAGGCCTGCTTCGCGACGGCGGCGACATCGTCGGCATCGAGCACGACCATCGGGTCGATGCCACCGAGTTCGAGCACGCACTTCTTCAGGTTGGCGCCCGCCTGCGCGCCGATGATGGCGCCCGCGCGCTCGGAGCCGGTCAGCGAGACGCCCTGCACTCGGGGGTCGGCGACTATGGTGGCGATCTGATCGTGCGAGGCGAAGATCGCCTGGTAGCCGCCGACGGGCACGCCCGCCTCCTCCATGATCTTCTGCACCGCGAGGTTGGACTTGGCGCAGATGTCGGCGTGCTTGAGCAGGATCGTGTTGCCCAGCACCAGGTTCGGAGCCGCGAAGCGGGCGACCTGGTAGTAGGGGAAGTTCCAGGGCATGACGCCGAGCAGTGCGCCGACCGGCTTGTGCTCGATGTAGGCCTTCCCGGGGACGGTGCTCGGGATCTCGTAGTCGGTGATGAGGCTGGGGCCGTGCACCGCGTAGTACTCGATGATGTCGGTCGCGAAATCCACCTCGTCGAGGCTCTCCGCGATCGACTTGCCCATCTCGAGGGCGATGATGCCGGCCAACTCATCGCGGCGCTCCGCGAAGAGCTCGGCGACTCGCTTCACCGCTGCGGCGCGCTCCTGCACGCTCCGCTCCCGCCATTCGCGGTACACCGCGTCGGCGCTCGACAGCGCCGCCTCGATCTGCGCGTCGGTCGCGCCCTCGAACGTCTCGAGAATTTCGCCAGTAGCAGGATTCTGTACCCGATACTTCGACATGTATATCTTCCTTTGATATCGCTGGTTGCGGCAGGAGGACGGTTCGTGAGTAGCTGTCTCGACAGCGATTTCGCTCCGTCGCAGCGCCCAAGCCTCGCTGCCTGCATCCGATGCTACCGAGGCAACCCGCGATGCGCATGGGGAAGACGCCGACCCCCTACGCGAACGGCTCCCGCAGACGCGAAAGGAACTCGCGCGTCTCCTCGCGCTCCGGCGCGTCGAAGATCTGCTCGGGCGGGCCCGACTCGATGATGCGACCGTCGCGCAGGTAGACGACCCGATCGGCCACGCGCCGCGCGAACGACATCTCATGCGTCGCCATCACGATCGTGCTGCCCGAGGCCTTGAGCTCGCCCACGAGGTCGAGCACCTCCCCCACGAGCTGCGGGTCGAGGGCGCTCGTGATCTCGTCGAGCAGCAGCAGCTCGGGCTCCGTCGCGAGCGCCCGCGCGATCGCGACGCGCTGCTGCTGACCCCCCGAGAGCCGGTCGGGGTACTCGCGCGCCTTCTCTCCGAGCCCGATGCGCTCGAGCAGGGCACGGCCCGTGCGCTCGGCCTCTGCGCGCGGCGTGCGAAACACCTGCCGCGCGGCGAGTGTCACGTTGTCGAGCACACGCATGTGCGGGAACAGGTTGAAGTGCTGGAACACGACGCCGATGCGGGCGCGCACCCGGTCCGCATCGACCCGCGGATCGGTGATGTCCTCGTCGCCGAGCAGGATCCGCCCGTCGTCGATCTGCTCCAGCAGGTTGACGGTCTTCAACAGCGTCGACTTGCCCGAACCGGAGGCGCCGATGAGCACGACCACCTCGTGCCGGTCGACCGTGAGATCGATGCCGTCGAGCACCGTGTGCTCGCCGAAGCGCTTGACCACGCCCTCGACGCGCAGCACGGGCGCGTCGGCGGATCCACCCGCGAGACTCACACGACACCCCCGATCTGCTCACGCTTCTGCGCGCGAGCCGTCACCCAGTCGGTGATGCGGATGAAGGGCCACGACAGCAGCACGAAGAGGATGCCCGCCACGACATAGGGTGTGAAGTTGTAGCTGGCCGCGACCTCAAGCTGCGCCGCACGCACCGCATCGACCGCGCCGAGCACCGAGATGAGGCCGACGTCTTTCTGCATCGACACGAAGTCGTTCATGAGCGCCGGGGTGACCTTGCGCACGGCCTGCGGCATCACGACGAGCCGCAGCGTCTTCGCATGGCTGAGGCCGAGCGACCTGGCCGCGAGCCGCTGCGAGGGGTGCACCGCCTCGATGCCGGCGCGCAGCACCTCAGACACGTATGCCGAGTAGGTGAGGATGAGGGCGATGGTGCCCCAGAACTGCGCCGGCATGCGGCCCGTGAGTTCGAGGCCCGGCACGCCGAAGCCCACGATGTAGAGCACGAGCAGCAGGGGAACTCCGCGGAACAGGTCGGTGTACCCGGCCGCGAGCAAGCGGATCGGCGTGAACACCGCCCCCTTCAGCGTGCGTGCCACCGCGAGCAGCGTGCCGAACACGGCGACGCCGATCGCGGCGAAGAAGAGCACCTGGATGTTGAGCCAGAGGCCCTTCAGGATGCGGGGCAGTGCGTCGACCGCGATCTCGGGATTGAGGAAGGTGGCGCTCACCCGCGCCCAGCCCGGGCTGCTCGTGAGCGCGAGTGCGAGCACCCCGGCGAAGACGAGAGTGCTCGCGACGCTCACCAGCACCGAGCGGCGCTTCCGACTGCGACGGAAGGCGCGCCGTTCGTGCTCGAGCGTGCTCGGCTCGAACGGGCGCGCTCCGCCCATCGCGGTGGTGGTGGACACTGATCAGCTCGGAATCGGGGCGCGCGCTACTTGAGGAACGGCGCGCCCTGGTCGGCGAGCCACTTCTGCACGAGCTCGTCGAGCGTGCCGTCGGCGCGCAGCGCGTCGACCGCGGCGCTGACCTCGGCGGTCAGCGAGGATCCCTGTGGCAGCACGAACGCCAGCTCGTCACCGGCGGCGGCATCGAGCTGGCCGACGATCACGCCGTCGCCCTCGAGCTGCGCGTCACGCACGTAGAAGGCGCTCGGCAGGTCGATCACGAGCGCGTCGATGAGGCCGTTCTGGAGCGCGGCGACCGCATCATCGTTGGTGTTGTAGACCTGCACGTCGCTGGTCGGGGCGATGATGTCTTCAACCGCCTTGAGCGAGGTGGTGCCGGAGGTGACGCCGATCAGCACCTCCTTCAACTCCGCGACGCTCGTGGCGCCCGCTGCGGGGCTGCCGGTCGCGGCGACGACGGCCTGAGTGGTCTCGTAGTACGGCGACGAGAAGTCGACGACCTTCGCGCGCTCCTCGGTGACGGAGAACTGCTGAATGTTGAGGTCGAAATCCTTCGGCCCCGGGGCGATCGCCGCGTCGAAGCTCGTGCGCACCCATACGACGTCCTCGGCGGCATAGCCGAGCTGCTCGGCGACCGCGTAGGCCACCGCGGCCTCGAAGCCCTCGCCGCTCTCGGGGTCGTCGTTCAGCACCCACGGCTCGTAGGCGTATTCGCCGGTGGCGATGGTGAGCTTGCCCTCCGTGACCGGGCCCACCTGGGTGCTGCCGGCATCGGCGCTGCCGCTGTCGCTGGCGGCGCCGCTCGTGCAGGCGGTGAGCGCCAGAATTGCTGCGGCGCCCGCGGCGATGACCGAGGCGAGACGTGCTGAGCGTGACATGGGTGCTCCTTCAGTGCGAGGCGAGAGGCGGTGCAGAACAACGGTGCGAATCGCACGGTGCGAATCGTGCCGGTGCCGCACGGACGGCGCCGGCGGCGAACCCGTCAAGCCT
>JBEBWI010000080.1:0-11380 GCA_040392345.1 Leucobacter soli
GGATGGTCTGCAGGAACTGCGAGACGCCCATGATCACGAGGCCGTTGCGCAGCACACCGACGAACAGAAGACCGGCGATGACTCCGCTGATGCGTCCGGCGCCGCCTTCGAGCGCGACCCCGCCGAGCAGCACCACCGTGAGCGCTTGGATCTCCATGCCCGACCCCACCGTGGGAGGCGCCGAATGGAGCTTCGCGGCCAGCAGCACACCGGCGATGCCTGCGCACACGCTGGTGAGCACGAAGAGCAGGAACTGCGTACGGCGCACGTTGATGCCCATGAGGTGGGCCGCACGGCTGTTGCCGCCGATCGCCAAGACATTCCTGCCGAACGGCATGCGGTTGAGAAGGTACCAGGCTCCGACGGTGAAGAGGATCAGGATGACCACCTGCATCGAGATCGGCCCGAACGACGTAGTGCCGAGGCTTGTGAACGACTCGGGGAATCCGGTCAGCGTCGACCCGTTCGTGAGGAAGAGGGCGAGACCGCCCCACACGCTCAGGAAGCCGAGCGTGATCACCAGCGCGTTGAGCTTGAAGTATGCGACGAGCAGCCCGTTCAACGCACCGGCGACCAGCCCTACCCCGATCGCAGCGGCGAACCCGAGCAACGTGCTGCCCGTGCCCACCATCGTCATGCCGGCGACCACTGCGGCCAGACTCGCCACGGAACCGACCGACAGATCGAGCGTACCTGCCATCACGAGAAACGCCAGGGGAAGCGCGATCAGGCCGAGCTCCGCGATCTGCAGCAGAATGGTCTGCCCGTTCGCGAATGAGAGGAAACGAGGATTCATCACCGCGAAGAACGCGATGAGCACGATCAACGCCATGAAGGTGCTGTTCTGGGCGACGAAGATCTTGAGTCGATTCATGAGTGGAGGTCTCCTGCCGGGGTCAGGTCGAGCAGTGTGTGGAGCAGTTGCGCTTCATAGTCGCCGCTGCGGTGAATCTCACGGCTCCTGCCGTGGGCGAGCACATATGCGCGATCGCACATCGATGCGATCTCATCGGTTTCAGCGGAGGCGACGAGGATGCACACGCCCGTGTCTGCAAGTGCTCGCAACGCCTCCCTGATGTCCTGCTTCGCGCCGACGTCGACGCCCTGGGTCGGCTGCGCCAGCAGCAGGACCTTGGGCGCGTGGGGGAACATCCACCGGGCGAGCAGATGCTTCTGACGGTTGCCGCCCGAGTAACTCATGATCGGCGCGTCCCCATCAGGGCCGTGCACGTTGAGCGTTTCGCGGATCTCAGCGTACGAGGTCTGAATCTTCGCGCGTGAGCGCCACCCCTTCGCGAACCAGGGAAGATAGGTGTTGTCCTTCGCGCTCAGACCACCGATGAGGCCATCGGTCTCGCGATCAGCGGGCACCAGATGAACACCTGCACGAACAGCGTGCGCAGGCTTGGCGACGCGATATACGGAACCCGCGAGCGTGGCCTCCAGCTCGTCGCCGAGGCCGAAGAGCGATTCCAGCAGCGAGAACTGATCTCCCGCCGCCATACCGTAGAGCCCGACGATCTCGCCGTCACGGAACACGAGCTCCGTGTCGGCCTGCCGCACCACGAGCCGCTCCTCTCCCGGAGTCGGCTGCCAATCGGATTCGAGCTTCACCTCGGGTGCGAGTGCGCGCGAGAGCGCCGCGGCACTCATCCCCTCGGTGTTCGCGTCCATGACGAGCTCTCCGCCGCGCAGCACCACGATGCGTTCGCACACGTCGACGATGTCGGGCAGTCGATGCGACACGTAGACCACCGATGTGCCCTGGGCAGCGAGCGAACGGATCAATGCGTGGAGTGCACGAGTCTCGGCCTCGCCGAGCGCGGCGGTGGGTTCGTCGAGCAGGAGAACACGCATGTCGCCCATGAGCAGACCGCGTGCGAGATCTACCAACTGCCGCTCGCCGAGGGAGAGCGTGTTCACCGGCACGTCGAGCGGGAGCGATGCGGCGCCGACTGTGTCGAGAGCCGCGCGCCCGCGCTCGGCGCGTTCACGGCGCGGGGTCGCGTTGCCGCGTGCGAGGAAGAGGTTGTCGAGAATACTCAGGTTCCCGGCGAGCGCCGGTTCCTGGTGGATCACCGTCACCCCGAGTTCCGAGATGCCCTTCGGGGTAGCCTTCGGCGCCACCGGCACGCCATCGAGCGACATTGTGCCTGACGTCGCGTGGACCGCTCCGGTCGCGACGTTGAGCAGTGTCGATTTTCCCGCGCCGTTGTGGCCGAGGAGTCCGACGATCTGGCCGGCGGGGATCTGAAGATCCACATCGCTCAATGCGATGGTCGAGCCGAAGCGCACGCTCACGTGCTCGAAGCTGAGACGCGGCTGGGCATCGCTCGGGGCGGTGGGGACGACGTTCACGATGATCCTTCCCGATCGGTGCGGGCCCGAGTTCACCCGGGCCCGCACTGATCGATTAGTTGACGTAGAACTCGTCAGCGTTCTCGGAGGTGACGCGGGTGGAAGTGATGACGTTGTCGGTCACCTTCTCGCCTGCTGCCGCGCGCAGTAGCAGGTCGGCGTTGCTCTCGGCGAGCACCTTCGCAGGAAGGATGAAGCCGCCGCGCCAGATGCTGTTCGGAATCTTGATGACGTCGAGTGTCTCGTTCGTCGCATCGGTCGCGCCGACATAGTAGTTCGCGTCGTCCTTCGCCACTCCGCTGTCGAGCAGCGCCTGGTAGGCGCCGGCGGTGTTGTCGTTGCTCGTACCGACCCACACCTGGGTGTCGGGCACGGCGACGAGGTGACTCTTAGCGGCGCTGTTGCCCTCTTCGCGAGAGATGCCCGGGAGTTCGTAGACCTTGACGTTCGGGGCGATCTCCTCGAGCGCGGCAATGATGCCCTCGGTGCGGCCCTTGCCGAGATCCGAGGTCTTGTCAGCAACGACGGCAACCGGCACTTCGGCCTCGTCTGCCTTGTTCTCGTTGATCCACTCGGCCGCCGCCTCACCCACGAGATAGCCGTCCTCATAGCTGTCGATGATGGTGCCGGCGGTGGTGCCCTCCCAGCGGGTCGCGTAGCCGAGCACCGGAATGCCCGCTGCAGTCGCCTTCGCAGTCACGGGGACCATCGCGTCGCTCTGCACGGGGAAACCCATGATCGCCTTGACATCTCCACGCTGGATCCAGGCCTCCCAATCCGAGACCTGCTTCTGCACGTCCCACTGGGGATCGCTCGTAAGGAACTCGTATCCCGCGTCTTCGATGATCGGCTCCATGAACTTCAGCTGGTCATTCCAGATGGTGATGTCCATACCGGCGAATCCCATGGCGATCGCGCCCTTGGAATCGACGGCCGTATCGACGGATTCCGCACCGGCCGAGGTGGTGCAGCCGCTGAGCAGCAGGGCGGCTGCGGCTCCGAGAGCTACCGCGGCCACGCCGCGGGGAGAGAACTTCTTCATTGATACTCCTTGGGTTGACGGTGTTCGGGTTGGGTCGGGAGGTGAAGGATGCGACTGAGAAAGCGCGGCGAAGCGCTAGTTCGCGCGGAAATCGACGACCTTGCGCTTGCCGGTCGGCGAGGCGAGCGCGTAGACCGCCTCGACCGCGCGTTCCTGCGGAATGAGCTCGCCGACCATCTGGTCAAGCGGAAGCTGACCGGCCAGATAGAGATTCGCGATCTTGACGAAGTCGACCTGCGGGCGCGACGACCCGTAGTTGCAGCCGAGCAGTCGCTGCCCGCAGACGATGAGGTGCCAGGGCTTGATCACGGCTTCGGCATCGCGAGCCGGCATGCCCACGAGCACGACGGCACCCCCGAGCTTGAGGTAACCGGGCATGCTCTCGGTGACCTTGGGAACACCGATCGCGTCGAAAGCGAAGTCGACGCCCTCGCCGCCTCCGGCCCGGCGCACAAGCTCGACGATCTGAGGATCATCGCCGCGGAATGCGTGAGTCGCACCGAGTTCGCTGGCGATCGCAAGGCGATCCTCCGAGAGGTCGACCGCGATGATAGCGCTGGCGCCCGCGAGCTTCAGACCGAGAATGATGGCCTGGCCCACACCTCCGGCTCCGACCACCACCGCGGTCTGGCCCGCTCGCACATCAGCGGTGTTCAGCACCGCTCCGATTCCCGTGGCGATCGAGCAGCCGATGAGCGCGGCCACAGGCGCCGGAACCTCGTTCGGTACTTTGACGACCGCGGAGCGGGGTACGAGAGTGAACTCGGAGAAGGTGGCGACGCCGAGGTAGGGGCGCACCTCGATGCCGTCGGCTGCGCTGAGCGGGGTGGTGCCGTCGGGGAGGCCATTCGTGATCGCACCGCTCTGGTTGCACAGCCAGCTCTTGCCCTCGACGCACGCCGAGCACCGCCCGCAGGGTGCGTACCAGGAGAGCACGACCTGGTCGCCGGGTGCGAGATCACTGCCCTCCCCGACCGCCTCGACGATTCCGGCACCCTCATGTCCGAGTGCCACGCGATGGTCGAACGGCCAGTCACCGTTGAGCACATGGAGGTCGGAATGGCAGACGCCCGCCGCGCTCATGCGGACGAGCACCTCCCCGGGCCGCGGTGCGCGTACCTCGACATCGGCAATCTCGGGCGCGGTTTCGCCGGAGAAGAGAACGGCCTTCGCAGTGACTGACATGCTTGCTCCTGAGGGATTTTCGTGAGAGAACGAATGGGTCGGTGCTGGGAGAACGGCGTGAGTCGATCAGCGCACGTGCGCGCTCATCACGTGTTTGATGCGGGTGTAGTCCTCATAGCCGTACAGTGAGAGATCCTTGCCGAGGCCGGAGGCCTTGTATCCGCCATGTGGCGTCTCGGCGGGCAGCACCTGATGGCAGTTGATCCACACGGTACCGAAGTCCAGTCGACCGACCAGATCTGACGCGCGCCCGTGGTTCCGGGTCCAGAGGCTCGATGCGAGGGCCATGTCGACTCCGTTCGCCAGCGCGACCGCCTCTTCTTCGGTGGTGAACGCCTGCACCGTGAGAATCGGAGCGAACAGTTCCGACTGCACGACTTCGTCAGTTTGCCGCACGCCCGAGAGCACGGTCGGAGTGAGGAAGTACCCGGGCTCGAGGAAGTATCCGCCAGCCTCGATCTTGACGTGCTCGGGAAGCCTGCCCAGCACAGCCTGCACTCGTTCGAGCTGAGCACGGCTGTTGAGCGGCCCGTAGAAGGCCCGGGGGTCATCCGGACCGGCCGTGCGGACGGTGGCGACGTGCGCCCGAAGCTTCTCGAGGAAGGTCTCCAGCACGGAGGCTTCGACGACGGCGCGCGTGGCAGCCGTGCAATCCTGGCCGGAGTTGAAGAATGCGGCCGATGCGATGCCCACCACTGCGGCGTCGAGATCGGCATCGGCGAACACGACCGCCGGGGCCTTGCCGCCGAGCTCGAGATGCACTCGGGTGATGTTCCGCGACGCGGCCGACATCACCTCGGCTCCTGCGCGAACGCTTCCAGTGATCGCGACCATATCGGCATCATGATGCTCGGAGAGCAGCTTGCCCGTCTCGCGACCCCCGAGCACGACGTTGAAGACGCCCGCCGGCAGTATCTCGGCTGCGAGCTTCGCGAGGAAGACCGTGCTGCTCGGGGTCGTCTCCGCGGGCTTGAGCACCACAGTGTTCCCGGCCGCGAGCGCCGGCGCGATCTTCCAGATCGACATCATGAAGGGGTAGTTCCACGGTGTCACCTGGGCGACCACTCCGATCGGCTCACGGCGGATGGAGGAGCTGAAGCCTTCGGCGAACTCCGTCTGGGCCAGCCCGTTCGGAACGCGCCCAAGCCCGGAGAAGAAACGCAACTGGTCGACGGCACGCAGCAGCTCCAGCTCGCGGGTCACCGCCAGAGGCTTGCCGGTCTCGGCGACCTCGAGCTCGAGAATCTCCTGGATGTGAGCCTCGATCGCATCGGCCAGCGCGAGTAGCAGTGCATGACGATGAGCGGGAGTCGTACGGCCCCAGGTGGCGAACGCGGCGCGGGCTGCCCCGAAAGCCGCATCGACCTCGACCACCGATGCGGAGCGGTACTGACCGAATTCCTCACCGGTGGCGGGGTTCACGAGCGCGTAGGTCTCTCCGGTGCCCGCGATGCTCTGACCGCCGATCACATTGCTGAGCGCCTCGCGCGACATACCGTTCCTCTCGAAGAACTCTGAATGCGAGCGTTCGGGTGCATCGCCGCATGTTGAGTTCAACGCTAGGTTTCGCGAGGTCGACTTTCAGGGGGCGTTGTCACCCGAATGGGGAGTGCGAGTTGTGCAGATGCCCAAATCAAGTGCGTTCAGGCCCCTGAGCGGAAAGCGCCACCAACACCCAGGCCGCCTCCCGTGGAACCGTCGGGTCGAATCCGGTCACCTCCGCGAACTGCTTCAATCGGTTGATCACGGTGTTCCGATGGCAGAAGAGTCGTTCGGCGGTCGCCTTGACTGAGCCCGTCTCCAAGTAGGTTCGTGCGGCCTCGACGAGGCGGACACGTTCGTGCTCTGTGATCTCCTGCAGCGCGCCGGAGACCGAACGCGAGAAGTCCGGAAACTGCGCGGTGACGTGCTTGAGCGCGAGAGCCGGCCAGACGTTCTCCTCGGTGGAGAGACGCTTCGGCGAATCCGCGGCATGCGCCGCGATCGTTCGCGCGACGCCGGCGGCAGTTGCGATCGACCCGATACCCCCGATGTTCCCGATGTACCCACCGACGACCTGCGCCTCTCGGAGCCACTGGTCCGCATGCTGCTGCTCCCTGAACAGGGTCAGATCGCTCACGGTCTCGAACACTCCGACGCTTGAATCGGAACCGTGCTTTGCGAGCATCGCAGGGATGCCCTCGCCGGTCACGGTCAGGAGTTCGTAGGTCGCACCGCTTCGCATGCCGAGCCGACCCGCGATCACCTCGAGCTCACCCGCAGCGAGCGGCTGCCCGCTGAAGAGGCGCAGAATCGTGCGGGCACGCAGGGCGACATGCGTACGATCGATACGTGATTCCTCGGCTCGATACGCTTCTCGAAGCGCATCGACGTACTCGTCGACGGTGTCGAATAGCCGCATCACATTCTCTGCCAGCACTTGAGCACCCTCGGGCCCCGCGATTTCGTCGGCACGTTTCCAGAGCACACGGAAATCGGTTCTCACCGCGCGGAGGAACTGCGCCATGGGCACTCCCTGCTGCGCACGGCGTGCAGCAAGACGCTCGATAGTCCCGGCAACGCCGGGAGGATCAGGCTCCCCGCGCAGACGACGGACGAGGATCGTGAACGTTTGATGCGCGGTCGCAGCGATGTCCTCTCCCGACACCTGATCATCCGGATACGGCTCCTGCTCCCTGAACCGAACGATGAACTCATCTACGAGCTGAGGGACCTCCTCCGCCAGCTGAGCAAGAATCTGATCCCAGGTCTTGGGCGGAATCGCACCGGTACGCCCGTGGTGCGGCACGTGAGAGGAGTGCATGAGCACAATCGTAGCCGCAATCCTCACGGCGTCTGCCCATCGTACGGGTCTTGATTCGGCGAGACGATGATGTCATGCGCCGGAATTCTCCGGTGCAGCCAGACAACTTCACCACGAGGAGTCTCCGATGTCACAGCCCCGCACCGCTGCCGCATTCACCGAGGAACTCCTGATCCGCAATGCCCGGATCCTCACGCAGGATCCCGGTGTCGCCGAAGCTCGGTCGCTGCGCGTCCGTGGCGGACGAATCATCGAGGTGTCGTGCGACGACTCCGTGATCGGTTCCGCTCGGGTCATCGATGCGGAAGGCGCTACAGTGATTCCCGGCTTCAACGACACGCACGCGCACAGTGTATGGTTCGGGCTCAGCAAGCTCGAACTCGATGTCTCGGGTGCTCGCTCACTCAACGAGCTCTACGCCTTGATCGCGGAACGAGCCACGACCGCGGCTCCGGGCGCCTGGATAGTCGCCACGGGCTTCAGCCACATCCTTCTCGGCGAGGTCTACCCCGACCGCGACGCGCTCGACCGCGCGGCTGGCGGGCACCCGGTTTGGCTCAAACACAATTCGGGTCATTCCGCCTTCGTCAACGGCGTCGCGCTCGACCTCATCGCGCGCACCGAGAATCTCGATGCCGAGATCGTTGGCGGCCTCGTGGTGCGAAATGCCACCGGGCGCCCCACCGGTCTTCTCGAAGAGAAGGCCATGGCGCTCGTGCAGCAGATCATGCTGCCCTACCCGGTCGAGACGATCGCCCAGGCACTCGACCTCGCGACGCAGCACTACCTCACCGAGGGGCTCACCAGCGTGACCGATGCGGGTATCGCCGGCGGCTGGATCGGCTACTCGCCGCGCGAGTTCGCTGCTTACCAGCTGGCACTCGAGACAGGACGCCTGCACACTCGCATGCAACCGATGTTCGTCATCGATGCACTGCATCCGGTGGCCGGCCACGTCGACGACCCCGAGGTTCTCGGCTTGGACGGCGGTCTGCGCACCGGCGCCGGCGACGAATGGCTGCAACTCGGGCCTGTGAAGATATTCAGCGACGGCTCCCTCCTGGGTTCGACAGCTGCCGTCACGGAACACTACGTCGGGTGCCCAGGAAACCACGGCTACCTGCAGGAGTCTGAGGCTTCTCTGCGCCGGAGAGCCCTGCAAGCGTATGCGGGCGGCTGGTCGATCGCGATGCACGCCATCGGCGATCATGCAGTCGACCAAGCGATCTCGATCATCGCCGAAGCGCAGGAATCGATGGGGCGCAGACGCATTCCCAACCGCATCGAGCACGCGGGCATCGTGCGCGACGATCAGCTCTCTTCGATCGCGAAACTCGGCATTGCCGTTACCCCTCAACCGCGCTTCCTGTTCGAGTTCGGCGATGCGATGGTTGATCGTTTGGGCGCGGGAAGGGAGTCTCAGCTCTATCGCGGGAGGTCATTCCTCGAACACGGCATTCCTCTACCCGGTTCATCGGATCGCCCCGTCGCAGATGGTCGCCCGCTCGACATCATCCAATCGTTCGTCGAGCGCCGCTCGCAGGCTGGCACAGTGATCGGCGCAAACGAACGACTCACTGCATCCGAGGCCTTGCGCGCCTACACGCTGGGCTCAGCAGAGGCCACCGGCCAGGCCAGAAACCGTGGTTCGCTCGAGGTTGGAAAACTCGCGGACCTCACGTTCCTCAGTGATGACCCGACTGCCGTGGATAGCTCACGCATCGGTGCGGTCGAAGTCCTGGCGACCATGGTCGACGGCTCTGTCGGTTACGGAGCCGATCGCATCGGCTGGGCGTAGGAGCGCCGGCTCGCCGATCAGCCCAGGCGATCGGCGACCAGCAGACGCAGCGCGTCGAGGGTGAGCCGCACCGACTCCACGTCGATGCGCTCATTGTGAGCGTGGATGCGCTCGCGGTAGCGCTCGTAGCTCCACGACTCGGAGAGCAGACCGAAGCCGTATGCGGGCACGCCCACGTTGCGGAAGAGGCGCGCGTCCGACCCCCCGGCCGCCATGATCGGCACCACGGGCGAACCCGACGCCCGCTCCACCGCTCGCGAGATCGCGGCGAACAGCGGGTTGTCCACGGGCGACTCCGTTGCCGCCCAACCGCGCAGGTAGGTGATCTCGACTCGGTCTGCGAAGTCGCCCAGAATCTCGAGCAGCAGCGCGTCGATCTCGGCGTCGGTCGTGCCCGGCAGCGTGCGGATGTCGAGATCGATGCGCGCCGTGCCCGGAATCACATTGTGCGCCTGGCCCGCGCGCAGTACCGTCGGCGAGATCGTGACCCGCGACACGGCGTGCGCGTACCCGGCGATGCCTCCGAGCTCGCCGAGCGCGGAGTCGAGTCGCACCGGGTCGAGCATGCGCTCGGCGAGCGCCGGGTCGGAAACGCGGGCCGCGACGAACGACTGCCAGAGCGGGCCGAGCGTGATCGCCGGCTCCACGAGCGCGAGCCGCCGCAGCACATCCCCCAGGGCAACCGCCGCGCTCTCGGCGCCGTAGGGAATCGACGCGTGCCCCGGCTTCCCTCGCACCACGAGGCGGCGGCCTGCCGAACCCTTCTCTGCGACGTCGATCGCGACGTAGTCGCCCATGCGCATGCCGCCCGATTCCGAGATCACCTCTGTCACCCCGAGCGCGTCGGGGTGCTCGCGCAGCAACCACTTCAAGCCGTACTCGCTGCCCGCCTCCTCGTCGGCGACGGCCAGCAGCACCAGGTCGCCGCGCAGGGGCTCGTCCCGCAGCGCCACCTCGCGCAGTGCGCACGCGAACGCGGAGGTGAGATAGAGCATGTCGACCGCGCCCCGGCCCCACACCTCACCGTCGATGAGCTCGCCGCCGAACGGATCGTGGATCCACTCGTCGGCCTGCGCCGGCACCACGTCGAGGTGCCCCACCATGCCGAGCGCGGGAGCACCCGGCTCCGTGCCGCGCACTCGGGCGATCAGCGAGGCCCGACCGGGCGATGCCTCGAACACCTGCATCTCGACCGGTGCGTCCGCGAGAAACCGCTGCAGCACGCGCACTCCGCGAATCTCGCCGCCCGAACCCGGGTCGCCCGTATTCACGCACGCCGCCCGAATCAACTCGCGCAACAGCTCCACAGCCGCATCGGGGCCCAGCGCCTCCACGCCCAACACCACCTCCGCTCGCGCGACGATGCCGCGCACACCCTCAGGGTACCCGCTGCCCGCCGACATAGTCAGTGGACACCACTGTCGGAGAGGAGTCTCAGCCTGCTCGCCTAGACTGGAGTCGGGGACCAGCCGAATATTCAGGTGAACTCCGGGGAGCGAGATGTCGAGGAGCGAGGAATTGCCTCAGGAGGGGCTGCGGCTCCGAAAGAAACGGGCGACCGAGAACGCGATCGAGACCGCGGCGGTCGACCTGGCGCTCGAACTCGGCATCGACAGGGTCACCGTCGAGATGATCTGCGAACGCGCCGACATCTCCCGCAGCACCTTCTTCAACTACTTCGCCGGCCGCGACTACGCGATCGTGGGGCGCGCCATCGAGTCGCTGCAGGGCGAGGATGCGGCAGCCGTGCTCGCGGCGACGCCCGACGATCTCGTGCGCGGCGTGATCCACCTCATCTTCGCCTCGATCGGGCACCAGAACGTCAACACCGAGGTCGCGCGCAAACGGGCGCAGCTGAACGCGGAACAACCCGAAGCGCAGCGGATCGCCTCCGCCGGCCTCGTCGAGAGCTCGATGGGCCTGGTGCCCGTCGTCGCGGGGTGGCTCATGCAGCACCAGGAGCATCAGCGGCTCGCGTCGCCCGTGCACGAGGCGACCCTCGCCGTCGCGCTCGCCCACGGCGCCTTCGGGGGGCTGCTCCACAGTTGGGCCGAAGGCAACGGCGACATCAGCGCCACGGAGGGGGAGATCGACCTCGCGCTCGCCGACTTGCGGACGATGCTCGCCTAGGCTGCCGCTGCTTGCTGCCGCTGCCCGGGGAATCGCAGGGTAACCCGGCTTCGGAGTCTTGCCC
>JBEBWI010000081.1:0-11372 GCA_040392345.1 Leucobacter soli
GGCTTCGTCGGTTTCACAGACTTCGCCGGCGCGGCTGCAGCGGCCGCAGGTGCGGCAGCGGCAGGAGCAGCAGCCTGCACCTGCGTCTCGCCGATGGCCGGTGCCACGGCTTCTGCTCCGTGACGCGCACGCGCCGCAACGCTCTCCGCAGCCACGGCGGCGACCTGAGCCTCCTGGGTCGCCTGAGTTTCCTGGGTTGCCTGAGTATCAACCAGGACGGCCGGAGCAGCCTCGACAACGGGTGCGACAGGCCCAACGGCAGCGATTGCCGGGGCCGTCGCCGGGGCGAAGCCTTCGGCAGGCCAGGGCTCTCCCCCGGCCACACGCGGCAGGCCACGCCGCAGGGCCGCGCCATCACCCGCGGGTGCCGCGGCCGAGGGTACCGAAGCCGCAGCAGCAGGTGCCGAAGCAGCGGCGGCGGGCGCAGCAGGTGCCGCGGTGGCAGGACTCGAGACAGCAGCCTCCGCCGACGCCGAAACGGGTGGCGAAGCAGGCGCAGCAACGGCAGGCGCAGCCGGAACCGCAGCTGCCGGGGCATCGCCCGCGGCCGGCCAAGGCTCTCCCCCGGCCACACGCGGCAAGCCGCGCCGCAACGCGCGCGCTACGGCAGGCGTGACAGCGGCATCGGCTCCCGAAACGGAAGCAGGGGCGGGCTGAGCAGGAGCCGCCTCGGCCTCTGCCGGAGCCGCACCAGCACCGGCCGCAAGGGTCGCCGCGGCGCCCTCACCCGAGGAGGCAATGCCCACCGGTGCCGATGCCGAGGGCTCAGCGAGCGAAGCCCCCGCAACGACTGGCGGTGCGGCATGAGCCGGCACCGCGCCGGCAGGTGCGACCCCGGCCGCAGGCCACGGCCCACCGCCCGGCACCCGCGGCAGGCCCTGCCTGATCTGATCAGTGAACGTCGCCATGACCTACTGCTTCTTCGCCTCGATCGCGGAGATCAGCTGCGGCACGACCTGGAACAGATCGCCCACGATCCCGAAATCCGCGACCTCGAAGATCGGCGCATCCGCATCCTTGTTGATCGCGACGATCGTCTTCGACGTCTGCATTCCCGCACGGTGCTGAATCGCACCCGAGATGCCGAGCGCAACATACAGCTGCGGAGCCACCGATACGCCGGTCTGCCCCACCTGATGCGACTGCGGAACGTACCCCGCATCGACCGCAGCACGCGATGCGCCGACTGCGGCGCCCAGCGCGTCGGCGAGCTGCTCGACGAGCGCGAACTGCTCCTTCGAGCCGAGCCCGCGCCCGCCCGAGACGACCTTCACCGCACCCCGCAGCTCGGGCCGCGACGACACCTGCGTCTCCTCCGCGAACCCGGTCACCCGCGCCGCGGGCTTCCCCGACGCGGCGAACGCCAGCGGGATCGCGTTCACCGGCTGCGCCGTTGCGCGAGCGTCGACCGAGCCCTGACGCAGCGTGATCACCGGCGCGCCGAACGTCGCCGTCGAGGTGGAATTGTACGCCCCCCCGTACACGGAGTGATGCGCCACTACACCCAGCTCATCGCGCGACACCTCGACCGCATCGACCGAGAGCGCACGCTTCGTGCGGGTCGCGAACCGAGCCGCGAGATCACGGCCGTTCACCGAGTGCGAGACGAGCACGGCATCGGGGTTCACCAGCTCGGCGGCGGCCTGAAGCGCATCGACCGCGGCGACGCCCAGTGCCCCGCTGTCGGGGTCTTCGGCCACCAGCACCGCGGCCGCGCCGAACTCCGCCACCTGAGCGGCGAGATCTGCCCCCGCCGTGTTCAGCAGCAACGCCACCGGGGTTCCGACCGCGGAGGCCGCGCCCAGCAACTCGGCGGCGGGTTTCGCGACCGCGCCCGCAGGAGTGGTCTCGACGACAACGAGGATCGCGTCAGCAGGAAAATTCGTCATCACTTCGCCCCTTACACCAGTCGGTTCTCTACGAGGAAGTCCGCGAGCTTCTGCCCCGCGTCGCCCTCATCGACGATCTTCACACCGGCCGCGCGCGGCGGCTTCTCCGCGATCGTCAGCATGATCGTTCGCGCCGCCTCCGGGTTCTCGGGATTCACACCGAGATCGGAAAGCGAGAGCACCTCGAGGGGCTTCTTCTTCGCCGCCATGATGCCCTTGAAGTTCGGGAACCTCGCATCCGGAAGCGCCTCGGTGATCGAGATGACCGCGGGAAGCTGAGCCTCGACCGTCTGCACACCGCCATCAACCGGACGCGACCCCGACACCGTGTCGGAACCGATCGTGACCTCGGCGAGCCCCGTCGCGTGCGGCACATCCAGCAATTCCGCCAACGCCGCCGGCACCATACCGCCCGAACCGTCGGTCGATACGTTACCCGCGATCACGAGATCGAACCCCGCACGCGCGATCGCAGCCGCGAGCACCTCGGCGGTCAACGTGATATCAGCACCCACGAGGCCGTCGTCGACCACGTGGATCGCGGAACCCGCACCCATCGCCAGGCCCTTCCGCACCGTCGACGTCGCCCCCTCCGGAGCAACCGTGAGCACCGTGATCTCGGTCCCCTCATTGCCATCCGCGTGAGACAGAGCGACCTCGAGACTCCGCTCCGAGATCTCGTCCAGCACCGCCTCCGACGCCCCCCGATCGGCGAGCCCCGTCTCCAGGTTCAACTTCCTGTCCGCGTACGTGTCAGGAACTTCCTTCACCAACACCACGATCCTCATCGTGCCTCCTTACTGCTTCGTATGCTTCAATCCGGCCGTGCGGGCCGGGTGCCCAGTGTCTGTATTCTCTCGCATGCCCGTGACTTCGATGTACCCGAGCCGTCGGCCTGCCATGCGCCTCAGTCGTCCCAGCGCCTCAGCAGAGCGGCGAGCGCCTGCCCGCCGCCGATGCACATCGTCACGACCGCGTACTCGAGGTCGCGGCGCCGCAGGTCGAGCGCGGCGCGCACGGTGAGGATCGCGCCCGTCGCTCCGACCGGGTGCCCCAGGGCGATCGCACCACCGTGGGGGTTCACCTTCTCGGGGTCGAGCCCGGCATCGCGGATCACCGCGACGGCTTGCGAGGCGAAGGCCTCGTTGAGCTCGATCACGTCGACATCGGCCGGGGTGAGCCCTGTCTGCTGCCAGAGCCGCTCGAGCGCCACGACCGGGGCGTACCCCATCAGCTCGGGCTCCATCGCGGCGGTCGCAACGGCTTCGAGCGTGACCAGCCCGGAGAGCCCGCGCGCCCGCGCATCGGATTCGCGCATGAGCACCGTCGCGGCCGCCCCGTCGTTGATGCCCGAGGCGTTGCCGGCCGTGACAGTGCCGCCCTCGGCGAACGCCGGCCGCAGGCCCGCGAGCACCTCGAGAGTCGTACCGGGCTTCGGATGCTCATCGTTCGGAACCTCCACGGGTCTCCGTCCGCCCGAGGAGACGGTGACGATCTCCTCGGCGAAGGCCGCCCGCGCCGCGTCGGTCGCCGCGCGCCGCTGCGACTCCACCGCGAACTCGTCCTGCTCGAGCCGGGAGACGCCGTAGCGAGTCGCCACGTTCTCCGCGGTCACGCCCATGTGCTTCTTGCTGAACGGGTCCGTGAGAATGGCCACCGTGCCGTCGAGCACCTTGCGATCGCCCAGCCGCGCGTTGCCGCGCGCGCCGAAGTCGAGGAACGGCGTGCGGGACATCGACTCGTTGCCACCGGCGACGACCACATCGACGCCGCCCCAGAGCAGTTCTTGGGCGCCCGACCAGATGGCCTGCAGACCCGAGCCGCACAGCCGGTTCACATTGAATGCCGGGACGCTCTGCGAGAGCCCGGCCGCGAGTGCCACCCGCCGCGCGTTGTACGCATCCGGACCGACCTGCGAGATGCAGCCCATGATCACCTCGCCGACCTCGGCCGGTTCGACGGATGCGCGACGCAGCGCCTCGACGGTTGCGGCGGCACCGAGTTCGTACGCGTCGACCTCTTTGAGCGCGCCGCCGAACGAGCCAACGGGCGTGCGAGCCCCGCCGAGTATGACCACTCTGTCTTGAGCCAACGTTTCCTCCGGTATTCCACGATCGTCGTACGGGCTGTCACCATCGTACCCGAACTCTGCGTATAATTATCATCTTTATCGCGACGTCGAGCCGACGTGGCGCCGGTCTTCACTCCAGATGAATCACTGCCCGGCCGCCATCGACTGCGCGCTCATCGGGCCGCGAACGCCGCGATGCGCGCGTTCGCCTCATCGAGGATCGCGAGCCGCCCGATCGTGGCCGCCTCGTCGTCGAGCTGAGCCACGAAGGTTCGGTCGGGCTGCGAGCGGACGAGTCGCTTCGCCTGCCCGTATGCGCCCGCGGCATTCGACGCCCAGTGCACCGCGATCTCCTCTGCGCGCTCGCGCACCGCATCGTCCTCCACGACCTCGGCGACGAGCCCCCACTCCCGCGCCTCCTCCGCACTCAGCATCCCCTCTTGCAGGGTGAGCTGCAGAGCGCGGCGCTCGCCGATCGCGCGGCCCAGCAGCGCCGACACGGACAGGTCGGGAGAAAGCCCGACATTCGCATACAGGCTGCCGATCTTCGCGCTCTTCCCGACGACCGCGTAGTCGCTGCTCAGCAGAATGCCCAGGCCTCCGCCCGCGGTCGTGCCCTGCGCGGCAGCGACGACCGGAATGGAGGATTCGAACAGCGCGCGGATACCCTCGTTGATGCGGCGCGCGAGCGCGGCGATCTGGTCGCCGCGATCCGTCATCTCCGCCATTGCGCGTACGTCACCACCGGCGCAGAACGCGCGACCCTCGGCCTGCAGCACGATCGCCCGCACCTCGGGGTGGTCGACCGCGCCTCGGGTGGCCTCGGCCCATGAGTGCGCGGCATCCTCATCGAACGCGTTGAGACGATCGGGTCGATTGAGCGTGATCCTCGCGATTCCGTCGCTCACCGAGAGCAGCACTGCATCAGTCATATTGCGATCCTACCTGGCGCGAAACACCGCGAACGTCCTACACGATCTCCCACGCGATCGGCCCGGCTCCCAGTTCCTCGAGGTGCCGATTGCAGCGGCTGAACGGTCGCGAACCGAAGAAACCGCGAGACGCCGAGAGCGGCGACGGGTGCGCGCTCTCGATGCGGGGCGCGCCCCTGAGCATCGGGGCGAGCCCGCGCGCGTCCTTGCCCCACAGGATCGCGACGAGCGGCGCATGCGGGCGATCGACCAGGGCGTGGATCGCGCACTCCGTGACGGCCTCCCAACCGATTCCGCGGTGCGAACCGGCAGCGCCCGCTCGCACGGTGAGCACCCGGTTGAGCAGCATCACCCCTCGGTCGGCCCACGCGCTGAGATCGCCGTGCTGCGGCGACGCGATGCCCAGGTCGTCGTTCAACTCGCGGTAGATGTTCTGCAGGCTACGAGGCAGAGGCCGCACAGCGGCGTCCGTCGCGAACGACAGCCCGATCGGATGCCCGGGCGTCGGATAGGGATCCTGCCCCACGATCAGCACCTTCACAGCGCTCAGGGGCCGCGCGAAGGCGGCGAAGACGCGATCCACCGGGGGAAGCACCTGCTCACCGCGCGAACGCTCGGATTCGATGAACCGGGAGATCTCGTCGAGCTGCGTCTGCACGGGCTCGAGCGCCTCGGCCCAGTCGGGGGCGATGCGGCCGAGAGCTGCGAGTTCGCGAAGCCTCATGTGTCACCCGCACCCTTCTGCGTCGACGCCGTCACCTGACCGGAAGCGGCAGCGGGCCGGCCCCGAAAGACCGACCCGCTGCCCGAGGAACGCGCACTCGCTATGCGAGCGCCTTCTCCTTGAGCGCCTCGAATTCGGCCTGCGTGAGCACGCCGTCATCGAGCAGCCGCTTCGCCTCGGCGATCTCGGCGGTGGCGCCGCCCGCCACCTGGCGGATGTAGTTCTCCTGCGCATGCTGAATCTGCTGCGCCTGAGCCTGCGCGCGCTCGCCCATACCGCGCCCGCGGGCGATCAGGTAGACGATCGCGGTGAGGAACGGCAGGAAGATCAGGAAGATGAACCACACGGCCTTCGCGAAGCCGCCGAGCTTGCGGTCGCGGAAGAGGTCGGAGATGATCGAGAAAAGCGCCATCAGATAGGCGATGAAGACGAAAATGGTGATGAACCACCAGATCGCATCCCAGATTGCTGTCCAGAACGACATAGCTGCGTTCTCCTTGGAGTCGGTGCCCGCCGCGAGGCGACCAATGTGCGGCAACGTCAGTCTACTGTCGGGGAACCCCCTCTGCGCCAGCTCTGCGCGGGCTATTTACGGGCGCAATGCCGCCCAGATGCCACCGCCTCGCACGGCGGTCGGCGCAGCATCTCGCGGACCCCGGGTGTGACGCCCCGTGTCGCGTGCCGCTTGCCGCTTTCCTCGCCGATCTCTACTCTGTGCTGAGCGGGTGAATCCCGCCGACGCTTCCCTTCGCGGACTTCAGCAGACGATCACCACCCACACACAAGGAGTTTTCATGGCCGAGCAGAACTGGCGTTTCGAGACCAAGCAGGTGCACTCGGGCGCGCAGCCCGACCCCACCACCAACTCGCGCGCCGTTCCCATCTACCAGACGACCTCGTACGTGTTCAACAGCACCGAGCACGCGCAGAACCTGTTCGCGCTCACCGAGTTCGGCAACATCTACACCCGCATCATGAACCCGACGCAGGCGGTCGTCGAGGAGCGCCTCGCGGCCCTCGAGGGGGGCACCAACGCCCTGCTCCTCGCAAGCGGCCAGGCGGCGACCACCTTCGCCATCCTCAACATCGCCGAGTCGGGCGACCATTTCGTCTCGTCGAGCTCGATCTACGGCGGCACCTACAACCTCTTCAAGTACACGCTCGCGAAGCTCGGCATCGAGGTCACCTTCGTCGAGAACCAAGACGACCCGGCCGAGTGGCAGCGCGCCGTGCGCCCGAACACCAAGGCGTTCTTCGCCGAGACGATCGGCAACCCGCGCATCAACGTGCTCGACATCTCGAGCGTCGCCGACATCGCCCACGAGAACGGCGTGCCGCTCATCGTCGACAACACGATCGCCACCCCCTACCTGATCCGCCCGCTCGAGCACGGCGCCGACATCGTCGTGCACTCGGTCACGAAGTTCCTCGGCGGCCACGGCACCACCCTCGGCGGCGCGATCGTCGACGGCGGCAAGTTCGAGTGGTCGAAGAACGTCGAGAAGTTCCCCGGCCTCACCGAGCCCGACCCCTCCTACCACGGCGCCAGCTACACCGCCGCGGTTGGCGACGGCGCGGCCTACGGCATCAAGGCCCGCGTGCAGTTGCTGCGCGACCTCGGTTCGTCGATCGCCCCCAACAGCGCCTGGCTGCTGCTGCAGGGCATCGAGACGCTGTCGCTGCGCATCGAGCGCCACGTGCAGAACGCCCAGGAGATCGCCGAGTGGCTCGAGGGCCACGACGACGTCGCGAACGTGTACTACGCGGGCCTGCCCTCGAGCCCCTGGTACGGCGCAGCCAACCAGTACGCCCGCAAGGGCGTCGGAGCCGTGCTCTCCTTCGAGCTCAAGGGCGGCGTCGACGCCGGCCGGGCGCTCGTCGAGAGCGTCGAGCTGTTCAGCCACCTCGCGAACATCGGCGATGTGCGCAGCCTCATCATCCACCCCGCATCGACCACCCACTCGCAGCTCACCCCCGAGCAGCAGCTCACCGCGGGCGTCACCCCGGGGCTCGTGCGCCTCTCGGTCGGCATCGAGAACGTGGAGGATCTGAAGGCGGACCTCGAGGCCGGCTTCGCCGCGGCGCGCGCGGTCGTCGAGAGCGCACGCGCGAACGCCTAGGCTCCGGGAGCGCGCGCCTGCGCGCTGCGCCGGCGCATCACCACTCAGCGGGCGGCTCCTCCGGGAGTCGCCCGCTCCGGCGTCGTTCGGCCGTGCCGCGAGCCGGGTACGGGCAGAATAGGAAGTTATGGACTGGCAGACCCCCGAGGATTCCTTCCCGACGGACTTCATCACCGACGCCCAGCTGCGCGCGCTCATCGGCCGTCCCCCGATCAGCGGCGGCTGGCGCGACGGCGATCCCGTCGGCGACCGACGCTTCGTGTCCATCGGCTCGGTCGACACCGAGGCCGGCGATCGCATTCCGCACGCACGCATCTCTTACGAGTCCTTCGGCGAGCTCAACGAGCGCGGCGACAACGCAGTACTCGTGTTCCACGCGCTCACCGGTGACAGCCACCTCGTCGGCCCGGCCGGCCCCGGCCACCCGACCGACGGCTGGTGGTCGGAGGTCGTGGGCCCGGGCAAGGCGCTCGACACCGATCGCTTCTTCGTCGTCGCACCCAACGTGCTCGGCGGCTGCCAGGGCTCGACCGGGCCTGCGAGCCTCGACCCGAGCGGGCACGAGTGGGGAGGCCGCTTCCCCTATCTCACGATCCGCGACCAGGTCGCGGCGACCGCGGCGTTCGCATCCGCGCTCGGCATCGACCGCTTTCACACGGTCATCGGCGGGTCGATGGGCGGCATGCACGCTCTCGAGTGGGCGCTCATGCATCCCGAGCGAGTGGATCGTCTCGCCGTGATCGCGGCTCCTCCGGTCACGACGGCCGACCAGATCGGGCTCAACCTCGTGCAGCTCGAGGCGATCCGTTCCGATCCGGCCTACCGCGGAGGCAACTACTACGACGCTCCGGACGGCGTCGGCCCGCACCACGGCCTCGCGACCGCGCGCAGGCTCGCGCTGCTCAACTACCGCAGCCACACCGAACTCGATGAGCGCTTCGGGCGCGCATGGCAGTCGGCGGTGAGCCCGCTCGGCGGCGGCGGCCGTTTCGCGGTCGAGTCGTACCTCGACTTCCACGGCAACAAGTTCACGCGGCGGTTCGATGCGAACAGCTACCTCGTGCTCGTTCAGGCCATGAACTCGCACGACGTCGGGCGCGGCCGGGGCGGCGTCGCCGAGGCGCTCGGCGCGCTCACCCTGCCGATGCTGGTGCTCGGCATCCCGAGCGACCGGCTGTTCACGCTCGAGGGGCAGGATCAGATCGCACGGCTCTCACCGGGCAGTCTCGACGGCGATCTCGCGACCCGACTCGACTCGCCGTTCGGCCACGACGCGTTCCTCATCGAGCACGAACTGGTCGGGGCGCACCTGCGCCGGCTGCTCGCGCTCTGAACGCTGCTGGGAACCGGTCTCGAAGATCGAAGGGTTATTCGAAGCGCCGGCGCCGCGTCGCGTCGTGCACCTCTCCGACGAGCTCCTCGATCAGGTCTTCGAGGAAGAGCACTCCGAGCTCGGCACCGTCGCGGTCGACGACGCGAGCGAGATGAACGCCGCGCTCCTGCATGCGCGCCAGCACATCTTCCAGGTCGATCTCGGCGTGCACGGTGAGCATGTCGCGGATGCGCTTCGACGGAATCGGTTCGTTGATGCGATCGTCGCCGAGCCGCAGCAGATCCTTGATGTGCACGTAGCCGATGAGTTCGCCCTGGGCATCCGCCACCGGGTATCGAGAGAACCCGTGCCGAGTGACCGCCGCCTCCACGTCGACCGGGGTCGCACCCTGTTTCAACACCACGAGGCTGCTCGACGGCACCAGCTGATCCACGGCGCGCTTCGTCGTGAACTCGAATGCGGCGGAAAGCGCCCCGCTGCGATCCTCGAGCACGCCCTCCCGGGTGGAATGGCTCACGATGCTGGCGACCTCGTCGAGCGTGTACGTGCTGTTCGTCTCCGACTTCGGCTCGACGCCGAAGAGGCGCAGTACGCCGTTCGCGATCGCGTTGAGTCCGGCGATGACGAACCGCAGCACCCGGGAGATCGCGACGAGCGGAGGTGCGAGCAGCAGCACGGCCTGATCGGGCATCGAGAAGGCCGCGTTCTTCGGGACCATCTCGCCGAAGACCACGTGCAGGTAGGTGACGAGCAGCAGCGTCAGCACGAATGCGGTGATACCGACCGCTTCGGCGGAAAGGCCGGTCCAGGCGAGCGGCCCCTCGAGCAGGTGGTGGATCGCGGGTTCCGAGACGTTCAGAATCAACAGCGAGCACACGGTGATGCCCAGCTGACACGTCGCCAGCATGAGCGTCGCGTGCTCCATCGCCCAGAGCGCGGTCTTCGCGCGCTTCGACCCCGCCTCGGCCCGAGGCTCGATCTGCGAGCGACGAGCCGAGATCACGGCGAACTCCGCGCCCACGAAGAAGGCGTTCGCGAGCAGCAGCACGACCAGCCAGACGATTCCCATCCAGTCGCTCATCGCGCCTCCCCCTCGCCCGCGCGCCCTGGAGTCCCCCCGGGCGCTTCCGTACTGCTCCCGTCGTCGCCGACGGCGTCGACATCGGCTTCCTGGGGCAGCGGGGCACCGAAGTAGCGCAGCCGGGAGATGCGACGCCCGTCCATGCGCTCCACTCGCAGTTTCGCGCCGTCCCCGAGCTCCACCTCGTCGCCGAGTTCGGGGATGCGCCCGAGGCTCAGCAGCACGAATCCGGCCACGGTGTCGTAATCGTCGCCGTCGGGAATGTCGATTCCGGTCTGCTCTCGCACCTCATCGGGCCGCAGATCGGCGGGCAGCGTCATCTCGTGCGCCGTGCCGACCACCCCGGCCCGTGCCCGGTCGTGCTCGTCGGCGACCTCGCCGACGATCTCCTCGACCAGGTCTTCGAGCGTGACGATTCCGGCCGTGCCGCCGTACTCGTCGACCACGATCGCGAGCTGGAAACCGCGGGTGCGCAGCTCCTCGAGCAGCTGATCGAGACGTATGGTCTCGGGTACCCGCGCCGCCTCTTCGGCGAGCGCCGCGACGGGAACCTCGCCCCGCTTCGCTCGGGGCACGGCGACCGCCTGCTTCACATGCACCACGCCCACCACGTCGTCCCGGTCCTCGTCGATCACGGGGAATCGCGAGAACCCCGTGCGGCCCGAGAGTTCGAGCACCTGCTGAGCGGGATCGAGGCGATGCAGGCTTTCGATGCGGGTACGCGGGGTCATCACGTCGGCGGCGGTCAGCTCGGCGAAGCGCAGCGTACGATCGAGCAGCGTGGCCGTATCCGCCTCGAGCAGGCCGGCGCTCGCCGAGTGTCGCACGAGCGAGGAGAGCTCCTCGGCGGTACGTGCGCCCGAAAGCTCCTCCTTGGGCTCGATCCCGATCGCGCGCAGCAGCCCGTTGGCACTGCCGTTGAGCAACAGGATCGCGGGTTTGAACACCGCGGTGAACGCGCCCTGCGCCGGCATCACGACCCGGGCCGCCTGCAGCGGCCTGGCGAGCGCGAAGTTCTTCGGCACGAGTTCGCCCACCACCATCGACAGGAGCGTGGCGATCGCGACCGCGATCGGAGCGCTGATCGCGCGTCGAAGCTCTTCGGGCACGCCGAGCGAGCCGAGCGGGCCGTTCAGGAACCCGCTGAGCGCGGGCTCGAGCGTGTACCCCGCGAGCAGCGTCGTGAGCGTGATGCCGAGCTGCGCGCTGGAGAGGTGCGTCG
>JBEBWI010000082.1:0-11325 GCA_040392345.1 Leucobacter soli
TGCCGCTGTTTGTGGGGCGTCACCAGCTGATTGGCGGGGTGGTGGGGTGGCCTGGGCGGGTATTGGGGCCCCTTCCGGGCGCGCGCCGGGAAGGGGCCCCTTCTGTCGATCCGTTACCGCTGCGAGGCGGGCAGCTGCACCTGGATCAGGCCGGCCGGGTACCGGTCGCGCGCCGAGACGAAGAGCAGGTTGCGCTCCGTGTCGATCGACACCCCGTACACCTTGTCGCCGTACCGGTACTCCTCGAGCCGCTCGATCAACGACAGGTTCGCGGTGCTGTAGACCGATACGCCCGAGTTGTCGTAAGCGGAGGTCTGATGCCCGACCACCAGGAGACCGGCCGCACCGTCGACCGTGATCGACCGGAAATCAGCCCCCTCGACCTCGAGCCGCTGCAGCAGCTCGTAGTCCGAACCGTTGTACACCCGGATGCCCTCGGTCGAGCCGGCAGCATCGCTGTTGCTGAGGTAGAGCAGGTCGTCGACCGGGTCGTAGGCCACGCCGTGGGTGCGCCAGGCGCCCCCGTCGTCGGGCCCGGCGACCGTGCGGACCAGCTCGCCCGTCACGGCATCGGCCACGTCGAAGCCGCCGCCGCGCACGCCGCCGTAGACGAACCCGCGCTCGAGATCCACGTCCATGCCGCGCACTCCGCCGCTGAAGGCGAAGGGCCCGCGCACCTGCGCACCGGTCGTGGCATCCATCACCACCCAGTTCGAGCCGAAGGCGACGTAGAGCAGCCCGTTCTCGGCGTCGTAGGCGATGTCGCGCAGGCCGTCGTCCACCGGGTCGATGGTCGGCGCCGACATGGTGCGCACGAGCTGATTCGTCGCAGGATCGACGACGTGCACGCGCGCCGGGCGCATCTCGTCGGCGACGAACACGAATCCGGTCGCGGGATCCACAGCGGTGCCCACCGGGCGGATCTCGGGATCGAGCTCCCCGTCGCTGGCCGACGGAAGCGCGGTGATCGCGGTCGCCGTGTAGTCGGGGTCGACGGGATCGGTCGGATCGGTCGGGTCCGTCGGGTCCGTGGGATCGGTCGGGTCGGTGGGATCCGTCGGATCGCCGTCAACCACGCGCGTGCTCACGGTCACCGCCGCCGCGACGAGCTCCTCGCCCGGAGGGTTCAGACGGAAGTCGCGGTTGGCGACGAACACCCGCTGCGCATCCTCGTCCACCGTGATGCCGTAGCCGTCCTTGCCGTACTGCGGGCCCACCATGTCGGCGAGTTCGGCACCGGTCGCGAGACGGTGCACCGAGAAGCCGCCGCTCGACGCCGAGGTACCCGTGTAGCCGATGTAGAGCAGCCCGTTCGTGCTGTCGATATCGACCTGACGAGCACCCGGGCGCACCGCGCGCTCCCACACCTTCGAGAAGCCGGCCTTCGCGTCGAAGGCCTGAATGCCGATCGCGCCCTCGACGCTGTAGAACTTCGTCGTGACCACGTACCCGGTGACCGGATCGACGGCCACGTAGTACGCGTCCGCGGTGCCGTTGATCACACCCAGCGATTCGCCGGTCGAGGCGCGGAACACCTCGACGCCGCGCGCCGGCACGGCGACGTACACGAAGTCGCCCGCGGGATCCACGTCGAGCGAACGGTTCGACTCGATGATCGGGTAGGAGCCCCGCACGATCTCGCCGAAGCTGTCGTCGGCGATCGAGACCACCAGCCAGTTGCGGTTCTGCTGGCCCACGTAGAGCAGCTCCTGCTCCTCGTCGACGCCCAGGTCGCGGATGTTCTCGGGCAGCGTCATGGTGCGGAGCACGGCGTCGGTATCGGGATCCATCTCGAAGATGGTGCGCCCGTTCTGATCGCCGAGGTAGAGTACGTCGCGCTCCTGATGGTAGGCGACGCCCGCCGGCAGGGCGGCGTTCGAACGGTTCACCGAGAGGAGGTCGCTCGTGTGCTCGTACGTGAACGCCTCACCCGGTTCCTCCGTGCCCGGATCGACCGGGTCGGTCGGGTCGGGATCGGGGTTCGGCTGGCAGCCCAGGCACGGGCTGGGCGTGCCCGGGTCGATGACCTGCGGCTCGACGCCGTCGGTCACGACCTTCTGGTCGCCCTGCTTCGCGATGGTGAAGCCGTCGAGGAATGCGCCGTCGGCGGTGCGCGACTCGAAGCGCAGCGTGCCGCCCGCGATGTCGACCACCTGGTAGGTCTGCATGCCCGACACGAGACGTCTCAGGTGCGCGTCGTTCTCGTTCCAGTGACGAGGCCCGACGTTGTAGAACTTCGAGCCGACGCTCGCGCTCACGTATACCGGCCCGGTGTGGCTGAGTTCGGCGTCCGCCCCCTCGGGCAGGTTCTGCTCGTTCGCGATCAGGTTGCCGCGCCCGTAGGCGTGGTCGTGCCCGGTGAGCACGAGATCGACGTTGTGCGTCTCGAGGATGGGCCCCCAGGACTGGCGGATGCCGAGGTTGTTGCGGCCCTCGTCGAGCGAGTAGACGGGGTGGTGGAAGAACACGACCGTCCACTGCTGCGGGTTCTCGGTGAGCACGCCCTCGAGCCAGTCGGCCTGCACCCGCAGGCCCTCGGTATCGACGATGTTGCTGTTGAGCGAGATGAAGCGCACGCCCTCGTGATCGGCGTAGTAGACGGTGCCGGCGAGGCTGTCGTACACCTCGCCTTCGCCCTGGGGGCCGTTCGCCGGGTACGCGAACTGCGACTGCCACTGTTGAGACAGATCGCCGTCGTACTCGTGATTGCCGGGGGTGGTGAGAATGTTCTGCGTGCCGAGCGTGTACGAGAACGCGTCGTAGAGCTCGCCCCACTGGCTGTCCGAGTGCGCGTCGTCGACGAGGTCGCCGATCTGCAGCACGAGGTCGGCATTCGGGCGATCTCGGAACGCGTTGCGGATCACCCGCGAGGCGTCGCTGTGGATACCGGTCTGCACGTCACCGAGATAGACGAAGGAGAAGGGATCGGCACCGCCCGACGCGGTCTCGAAGTCCTGCCACTCGCTGAAGTTGGTGCCGTCGCCGACTCGGTACATGTAGGTGGCACCGGGTTGCAGCCCGGTGAGCGTCGCGGTGTGGATCGCCTGCACGTAACCGAGGTCGGCCGTGTGCTCCGTGCGCACCTGGGCGGTGAGGGACTGCACGCCGCCCGGGTACGATTCCGCGGTCATCAGCCGGTACTCGACGATTCCGCTGGTCACGTCGGTGGAGGAGCGCCAGGAGACGACCTGCTGCGTGGTGGCGTCGGCGCCCGGTGTCAGAGTGATGCGGTCGGGCACCCGGGAGGGGGCGTAGCGTTCAGCCGCGGGTTGGGTCACGGCGTTCGCCGAGCTCGCGGGCATCGCGGTCAGGAACCCGCCTGACGCGATGACCCCGAATGCGAGACCGGCGGCAAGAAGACGCTTGGAAGCGCGTGATCGTTGCATGTCAAGCGGCCTTTCGGTTGGTGCGGAGAGTGCGGAGGAGGAAGAGACCGCCGGCTGCGGCGAGCAGTGCGCCGGCCGCGGCGATCCCGATGGCGAGCGATTCGCCGCCGGTGGTCGACAGGTTTCCGCCGGTGGATCCCGGTGCCTGCGTCACGATGACGTCCTGCGATACCGTGATTCCCGACTCCAGGCCGCGCAGCACGATGCGGTGCTCACCGGCGACGGTGTCGCGCGGAATCGTTACGGTCGCGTTCACGGCACCCGTGTCGGACGCGGTGCTCAGCGCGAGCGTGACGGGGCTCGAGTGCAGCTCTATGGCGACCCGCTCACCGGCCTGGAAGCCCGTTGCGGAGACGGTCAACGAATCGCCGGGGGCGAGCGAGTGGTCGCCGAGCGTCAGCTTCGCCGACGGAGTCTCGCCCGGGTCGGTGCCGGGATCCGTGCCCGGATCGGTCCCCGGGTCAGTCCCCGGATCGGTTCCCGGGTCAGTCCCCGGATCCGTGCCGGGGTCGGTTCCGGGGTCGGTCCCCGGGTCAGTCCCCGGATCGGTGCCCGGATCGGTCGGCAGTGCGGGGGGTTCGACGCCCTCTCGGGTCGACCCGGGGCCGCCCGCCCAGATCGTGTCGTCGGTCACGAGTTTCGAGCCGTCTGCGCTCCGGGTGATCGTGAACGCGTCGAACACCGCACCGTCGACGGTGCGCGCCTCGACGTGCATGCGGCCGTCCTCGGTCACATCGACCGTCTGGAAGAGCTGCACGTCGCGGCCGACCACGCGCAGGTTGGCGTCGTTCGTGATCCAGTTGTTGGTCTCGGCGGGGTCGGGCACGTACATCTTCGGCCCGGCCACGCTCACCAGGTAGACCGGCCCGGTGTGCGAGTCCTCCGCTGATGCGCCCTCGGGCAGGTTCTGCTCGTTCGCGATCAGGTTGCCGCGGCCGTAGGCGTGGTCGTGCCCCTGCACGACCAGGTCGACGTCGTAGGCCTCGAACACGGGTAGCCAGGCCTCGCGCAGCGACGCGTTGTTGCGGCCGCTCGTCACCGAGAAGATCGGGTGGTGGAAGGAGACGACGGTCCAATCGTTCGGGTTGTCGGCGAGCACCTGCTCCAGCCAGGCGGTCTGCGCAGCGCGCGAACCGGTGCTCATCGCCTGGGTGCTGTCGAGGCTGATGAACCGCACGCCCTGGTAGTCGACGTAGTAGACGGTCTCCTCGAGATTCGGCTGGTCGGCCGGCCCGTTCAGCGGGTACTCGAACTGCGCTCCCCAGTGCTGCGAGAGCTCGGGGCCCGGGTAGTACTCGTGGTTGCCGGTCGACGCGATGACGTTGAGGTACTGGTTCGAGAACGCGGCGGCCTCGTGCCATTCGCCCCACTCGGCGTCACTCGTCTCCGTGTCGATCAGGTCGCCGGCGTGCACCACGGCGCGGGCGTAGGGGCGCGCCTCGAACGCGGCGCGGAAGGTGCGCGAGGTGTACGCCTTGTTGTCGTTCTGCGCGTCGCCCTGCACCAGGAAGCTGAAGCCGCCGACCTGGTCGCTCGCGGTGGTGAACTCGAGCCATTCGCTCCACGTCTCGCCGTCGCCGACACGGTAGACGTAGGTCGTGCCGGCGCTCAGGCCCTCGATCGTGGCGGAGTGGTGGGCGACCGGGTATCCGAGCGTCGTGTCGAACTCGCTGTTCGTCGAAGCGGCGGCGGTCTGCTGGCCCGACACCGTGCTCGGGCCGCTGAGAGCCCACTGCACCTGCGGCGCCGTGACCGCTGCCGAGGTGCGCCACGTGACGGACTGGCTCGTCTCCGGCTGCTCCGTCGGGGTGAGGATGATGCGGTCGGGCACCGCGGTCGGGCGATGCACGGTGGCCGGGTTCACTGCGGGTGGTGCGAGCCCACCGCCGTTCGCCAGGGCCACCCCACCTCCCAGGGTACTCAGACCGATTGCTACGGCGAGGGCCCCCGCCGTGATCAGTGCGGGACGGGACGAACGGGGCATGCGGGACACACCTCTCAGACGGGCGGCAGAGCCGACAACGTGAGCGCGCTACGGGCGCGGGCACGCGGAATCGACGCGCCCGAAGACCGAGTCTGGCCGCGGTCCGATGCCCCCGGCCAGGTCTGCACCGAGCCTTCGCGGCGAGTTCACCTCGTCGCCGGATGCGACGCCAAACCGTAGCCATCCGGTCAGACGGGTGTTACCCGATCCGCACCCTGAATGCGATACGCGACCGCACGGCCGGCTGCCGTCTACGGCACGCGGCGCAGCCACTCCTCCGTCGAGAACTTCTTCTCGACCAGGCGCTCCGCGGCGTCGTACTCGCCCTCGGTCACCTCGCCGCGGGTGCCGCCGTGGCGACGCACGAACGTCTCGACCATGGCGTCGATCACCGCCTCACGGCTCAAACCGGTCTGGCTGCGAAGCGGATCCACTCGCTTCTGCGCACTCGCAGTGCCCTTGTCGGAGAGCTTCTCGCGGCCGATGCGCAGCACCTGGGTCATCGCTTCGCCGTCCATGTCGTAGGCCATCGTGACGTGGTGCAGCACCGCGCCCGAGGCGAGGCGCTTCTGCGCCGCCCCGCCGATCTTGCCGTGCGGGCTCGTGATGTCGTTGAGGGGCTTGTAGACGGCGTCGATGCCGAGCGACTTGAGCGCCTCGAGCACCCACTCGTCGAGATAGGCGTACGACTCGGCGAAGCTCATGCCCCGCACCAGCTCTTCGGGCGCGTACAGCGCATAGGTGATGCTCGACTCGGGGTGCATGAACATGGCCCCGCCGCCCGAGATGCGCCGCACCAGCTGCGCGCCGTGCTCGACCAACTGCTCCTCATCGACCTCGTTGCGCACCGACTGGAAACTGCCGATGATCACGGCGGATCGATCCCACTCCCAGATGCGCAGTGTCGGTCCGCGCAACCCCTCGCCGACGGCGGTCGTCAGCACCTCGTCGAGCGCGGCGTTCATCATCGGCGACATCGCCGGCTCGTGCACGATCTGCCAGTCGTAGTCGCGCCAATGCGCGGCCCCGGTGATCGCGCGGCGCACGGCGACCCCGATCGACTCGGGGGTGAAGCCGAGCAGGTGCACCTCGCTCGGCAGCGCCTTGCGCACGGCCTCGGCGAACTCGTCGATCGTCGCGTTCGGGCTGAGGCCGTTCACCGCGCCGTTGATGCACTCGAGCGCGTCATCGGGCTCGAGGAAGAAGTCGCCCGAGAGCCTGAACTCGGCGATCAGCCCGTCTTCGACCGCGAAGTCGACTACGACCAGCTTGCCGCCGGGGACCTTGTACTCGCCGTGATGTGTTCCCATGACCCAAGGGTACGCCGCGGCGGTCGCCTGGGCCAGGAATCGTCGCCGCGACACGCCTGCGAGACGACCACGGGCCGCAGCGCTCTACTCTCGCGGGAAGCGGTCCAGCATCCAGCTCACGATCTCGGCGACGGCCTCGTCGCGGTTCGTCTCGTTGAGCAGCTCGTGCCGCGCCTCGGGGAAGAGGCGCAGGGTCACGTCGGTCACCCCGCGTGCCCGGTACGCGTTCGCGAGCTTGCGCAGCCCGTCGCCGCGGCTGAGCGGGTCTTCGGCCCCCGACACGATCAGTATCGGGATGTCGCGCGCGAGGCCTTTCGCGGGCACGCCGTAGAGCCGCAGTGCGTCGGGCAGGCCGAACAGTCTCAGTATGTCGGCGGCGAAGCACAGCTCGTCGGCGATGAACCTCCGCTGCGTCTCGGCATCGCGGCTCAGCCATTCGAACCCGTTCGCCCCCTCCCGATGCCAGCGCTTGTTGAGTTCGCCCGACTCCATCGAGGCGGGCGTGCGGTAGGCGCTTCCCGAGAGCACGATCCCGGCGAACGCGCGCGGGTCGCGATTCACGATGCGCTGCGTCATGAGTGAACCCCACGAGTGGCCGAACGCGATGACCGGCAGGCCGGGGTGCCGCCCGCGGGCAATTCCGGTGAGCTGGTGGATCGCGGCCTCCGCTGCGCGCAGCCCGCCGGGGCCGAGCCTGCCGAGCCGTGAGAGGTCGCCTCCCCACTGCCGCCGCCCGGTCTCGCCGTGGCCGCGGTGGTCGTCGGCGAACACGGCGAAGCCGTTCGCCTGCAGCACCCGCGCGAACGCGTCGTAGCGCAGGGCGTGCTCACCGACGCCGTGCGCGATCTGCACGATCGCGTGCGGGTCCGTTGCGGGCCACTCGTACGCGGCGATCCGAATGCCGTGCGCGTCGGTGTAGTCGAAGCGGCGGTAGGCGCGCTCGGCGATCTCTGCGGCGCCCGCGCCGTTCGCGTCTTCGCCCCGCGGCTCGTCGTGCACCGCGCCTGCCGCGCGCTCGGTTCGGCCGGCTCCCGTCGCGGCGGCTTCGGCGCCGATGACGTCGCCGTCGCCGCCGTCGCTCCCGCCGGGGGTGTCGGCGGTGCCCGCGCTGCTCGTGCCGCCCGTACTGTTTGTGCGATCGTGCTCGATGTCCATGTCTCCATTGTGCCGCTCCCGGCCCGATACGGAAGCTCCCTACACTGGTGAAATGCCCGGTGGAGTGCGGAACGCGATCGCGGCTCTGCTGCTGTGCGCGGGGGTGCTCGGGTCGTTCGCCCTCGTGGGCGGAGTGGTCGCCCCGGAAGTCGGGGTTGAAACCGAGAAAGGGGAGCCGGTCGTGCGAGTTTCTGAGGAGCGCATTCCCGGGCCTGCTGCCGGCATTGCGAACGGCGGCGTCGGCCGAACCGCGACGGCCGGCCTGAACCGCATCGGCTCGACCGAGGTGCCCGTGCGGGTCTACGAACCCGAGGGCGAGACGCCGTGGGCGACGCTCGTGTGGGCCCACGGCGGCTCGTTCCTGCGCGGCACGCTCGACTGGCCCGAGGCCGATTGGGCGGCGCGGAGCTTCGCCGAAGCGGGTCTGCGCGTCTACTCGGTCGACTACGCGCTCGCGAGCGACGCGGTGAAAGCCCCCGCACCCGCGAACGACGTCGCGGCCGTGCTGCGCGAGGTGATCGTGAGGCATGGGCACCCCGCGTCGGGCGCCGCGTCGACGGAGGCCGATCAGACTTCAGGGTTCGTGTTCGTGGGCGGCGCGAGCGCGGGTGCGCACCTCGCGGCCCTCGCCGCGCTGCAGCAGGCCGAGGTCGCCGTCGCGGTCCCGGCCGCCGAAACGGCGAGTGGATCCACTGGCGACGTGCGTGGTGAGCCCCGGGCTGCCGACGCGCTCATCATGCTCTACCCCACCGCTCATCGCGTGCAGCAGGTCGACGCGGCGCTCGCCGCAGCGAACGCGGCGCTGCCCGATGCGCGGCGCTTCTCGGCCGAGCGCATCGCCGAGATGTACGACTTCTATCTCGGCGCAGATCCCGGCATCGAACCCCGAGCCGCCTCGGTCGCACCCGCCGCCGCTTCGCCGGCCGGGGTCGGCGCGGGGGCAGGCGTCGGCGGCGATCCACTCGGGTACCCGACCGCGCCGACGGTGCTCGGCGAGCTGCCCGGCCACCGGCTCGCGCTGCTGCCGCCCACCGTGATCGTGAACGCCGACCTCGACGATCTGCGCGCGTCGGGCGAGCAGTTCGCGCAGCAGTTGCGCGAGGCGGGCATACCGGTGGTCGATGCCGTGCAGGCCGGCACGACGCACGGCTACATGAACCGGCCCGGGGAATCGGCGCGCGCGACCTCCGATGCGCGGGCGACGATCGACCGCTTCGTCGCCGAGCTGCGTCGGCTGGGGCGTTAGAGCGCGTCTCGCGATTCGGCGCCTGCCGAGGAGCTTGTCGGGCCCCGTCAGTAGACTCGGTGCATGAGCAAGCTGTGCGTTGCGGTGCCGAGCGGTGAGGGGCTTGTCGAGGGCCTCGGCGCGGCCCTCGCTGGGGTCCCCGATGTCGAAGTCGTCGAGTGGGATCTGGGCGACCCGCCGCCGCGGGCGCGCATCGACATCGCGGTGCCCGCGTACTGGGGCGGCACCGCTCAGCTCGCCGGGCTCACTGGCGCAGAGATTCGTCTCGTGCAGTGGCAGTCGATCGGTTACAACGGCGTCGCCGAGCATCTGCCGGAGGGCCTGCCGCTCGCCAACGCGGCCGGCGTGCACGAGGGGTCGACCGCCGAGCTGGCGCTCGGGCTCGCCCTCGCCGCGCAGCGGGGCATTCCGGAGTTCGTGCGCAACGGCGACCGCGGGCACTGGCAGCTGCAGCACTACCCGAGCTTCGCCGACCGGCGTGTGCTGCTCGTCGGCTACGGCGGGGTGTCGAAGGCGATCGAGGCGCGGCTCGGCGGGTTCGAGGTCGAGATCACCCGACTTGCCCGCACGGCCCGCACCGACCGCAACCTCGCCGGTGACGAGGTGCCCGTGCGCGCGTTGGCTGAGCTGCATGAGGCGCTCGGGCAGGCCGAAATCGTGTTTCTCGCCGTGCCGCTCACCGACGACACCCGAGGGCTCATCGATGCGGCGGCCCTCGCCGCGATGCCCGACGGGGCACTGCTCGTCAACGTCGCCCGCGGGCCCGTGGTCGAGACGGACGCCCTCGTCGCCGAGCTGAGTTCGGGGCGCCTGCGCGCCGCTCTCGACGTCACCGAGCCCGAGCCGCTGCCCGCCGACCATCCGTTGTGGTCATGCCCGGGTGTGCTCATCAGCCCGCACGTCGGCGGCGACTCCTCGGCCATGATGCCGCGCATCACGGCCCTGATCCGCCGTCAGCTCGAGCACCTGCAGCGCGGCGAAACCCCTGAGAACCTGGTGATCGGCGAGTGGGCTGAGGGGTGACTGCCCCGGGGCGGCCAGCACGAGGGAGGCGGCGGCGATCCACAATGGATGCAAGCTGCGGAGAAGACCGAACCGAACACGGGAAGGTCGCCGCAGCGCCCACTCGGGCCCCTGACCGAGGCAGAGGCCCGAGGCCGCAACCGGGCCGCACCGCAGCTGTACCGAGACCGCATCGAAGGAGCATCGCGATGGAGCGAGACGTCGAACACGAGAGCGCACGGGCGATCGAGCCCGAGATCGCCGGCCCCGTTTCGCTGACCCTGCCGAACGGGCGGCTGAACCCCGCCGCGATCGGCTGGGCACGGCAGCCACTGGTCGACACGAGTGGGCTCGGCGCGGGGCTCGGCCGCAACAAGCGCTGGGAGTATTGGAACGTCACGACCCCCACGCACATTCTCGCGCTCACGGTCTCATCGATCGACTACGCCTGCGTGCACGAGGTCTGGGTCTTCGAGCGCGAGACCGGGCGTACCTGGTCGCGGGCCGTCACCGCGATACCGCCGCGCGGCGCCGAGCTCGCACCCGTACTGGAGCAGGGGCGCTCGCTCGCTCGCGCGAAGAACCTCGCGATCGACATCGACGAGGTCGAAGGCGGCACCCGGCTGCGCGTGCAGATTCCCGGTGTCTCCTTCGACGTGACCGCCGAACTGCCCGAGGGGCATGAACGGCTCGCGCTCGTGGTGCCCTGGAGCGACACGCGATTCCAGTACACGGTGAAAGATCTGGCACGCCCGGCGAGCGGCACACTGCGCGTCGACGGGGTGGATCACCCGGTGCCGGCGGGTCGCTCGTGGGCGGTGCTCGACCACGGCCGGGGCCGCTGGCCCTACGACATCGGCTGGAACTGGGGAGCAGGCTCGGGAGTCTCGGGCGACCGCGTCATCGGAGTGCAGGTCGGCGCGAAATGGACCGACGGCACCGGCGTTTCGGAGAACGCCTTCTTCGTCGATGGGCGCATGCACAAGATCCACGGTGCCACCGAGTGGCAGTACGACCTCGCGAACTGGCGGGCTCCGTGGCGGGTGCGCGGCGGCGGGCTCGACGCCGTGTTCGAACCGTTCCACAACAAGCAGACCCGCACCGACCTGGTCGTGTTGCAGGGCCACACCGACCAGTGCTTCGGCCACTGGTCGGGCAGCTTCGAGACTGCGGCGGGCGAGGTGATCGAGTTCGACGGCCTCCTCGGCTGGGCCGAAGAGGTGCACAACCGGTGGTGAGGGT
>JBEBWI010000083.1:0-11320 GCA_040392345.1 Leucobacter soli
CTGCTGCGGCGCGCCGACGACTGGCGGGCGCGCACCGCGTCGTAACGATTGCTCGTGCGTGGCGGGCTGCGTCGTGGGCTGGGCTGCCGGCTGCGTCGTGGGCTGGGCTGCCGGCTGCGTTGTGGCCGCTACCGGTTGTGCTCGGCGTTGTAGCGGTCGATGACCTCGCCGATCGGGCCGTCGAGCTGCAGTTTGCCGCCGTCGAGGTAGAGGCCGCGTGTGCAGAATCTGCGCAGGTCGCGTTCGTTGTGCGAGACCAGGAACAGGGTCTTGCCCTCGGCGAGCAACGAGTCGATGCGCTTGTAGCACTTGTCTCGGAAGGCTTTGTCGCCCACGGCGAGCACCTCGTCGACGAGCAGCACCGGTTCGTCGAGCTGCGAGACGACTGCGAACGCGACGCGTACCTTCATGCCGCTCGAGAGATGCTTGAACGGGGTGTCGAGCACGTCTGCGGCGCCCGCGAAGTCGACGATGGAGTCGAAGCGACTCGCGATCTCGCCGCGGCTCAATCCGTGCAGACCCGAGGTGAGGTGGATGTTGTCGCGTACCGTGAGGTCGCCGGCGAATCCGCCCGTGAGCTCGATCAGCGGTGCCACGCCGCCGTGCACGCGCACATGCCCCTCGTCGGGCAGCAGCACGCCGGCCACGAGCTTGAGCAGGGTCGACTTGCCCTGGCCGTTGCGGCCGACCACCCCGATCGCCTCGCCCGGCTGCACGGCGAAGGAGACATCTCGCAGCGCCCAGAACTCGCCGGCGCGGGTGCGTCGCGCGCGCCCCGCGAAGAGATCCTTGAAGCTGCGGCGCGAGCCGCGGTTGCGCCGGAACCGCACACCGAGACCGGAAGCGGTGATGATGGCGTGCGCGGTGGGGTCGCCGGTGCTGCCCGCGCGGCTGGTCGTCGAAGTCATCTCACAGCTCCTTCAGCACGCCGCCGACGCTGCGTCGGAAGACGATGACGCCGATGACAAGTGTGACCGCGGTGATGGCTGCCGACACCGCGACGAGGGCCCAGTCGAGCTGGTCGGGGAAGAAACCCGCGCGGAACAGCGAGAAGATGCCCGAGAGCGGGTTGGCCCAGGCGAGTGGGGCCACCATGGTCGGCAGGTCGGTCGCGCCGTACAGCACGGGCGAGGCGTAGAACAGCACGCGCAGCACGAGTTTCGCCGCTCGCTCGAGATCACGGAAGAAGACGACGAGCGGTGCGACGATGAGCCCGAGTCCGAGGATGAGGGCACCCATCAGCAGCACGCCCAGCGGAAACAGCAGGATGCCCCACCCCACGGTGGCCCCGGTGAGCACCGCGAAGAGCACGAGCACGGGCAGGCTGAGCAGAAACTCCACGCCTTTCGCGCACACGATGCGCGCCACCCAGATCCAGTGCGGCAGCGCGACCGAGCGCACGAGTTTCACGTCGCGCAGGAACGCGCGGGTCGAATCGCCGATCGCTCCGTTGAACCAGACCCACGGCAGCATCGCGGTCAGGAGGAACACGATGTACGGCTCCTCACCGAGCGTGCGAGGCAGCAACTGGGTGAAGATGAACCAGTAGATCACGCTCATCAGCAGGGGGTCGAGGATCGACCAGAGGTAGCCGAGCAGCGAGGTCGCGTAACGCACCTTGAGGTCTCGCGCGGTGAGGAGACGCAGCGAACGCCATGCGGCGGCGTTCCTGCTCTTTCGCGGTCGGTGCGCGCGCGGTTCGAGGGTGTGGGTCACAGGCCTATTCTGCCTGCTTTCACTGTGACGAATGCGCAGCCGAACCCGAGATTCGGCAGCGCCGGGTTTGCTAGGTTAGGTGTGTGTCGAATCTGCCCCCCAACGCCGAATTTGCACCCGAGCCCGACTCGGGTGCTGCTGTGACCGGCCAGGGTGCGGATCCGGTGTCGCCCGAGGTCGACGAGAGCGTGCCCCGCACGGTGCGCAGGCGCGTACCGCGTCGCGTCGTCACCCCCGGCGCGCTGCGGCCTGGCGCGGCCCTTCCGGTGCACGAGCCGGTGAACCAGTCGGCGCCCGAGCCGGTGCGCGAGACCGCGGTCGAGTACGCGCCCGAAGCGGATGCCGAGACGGTGGCCGAGCCCGCGCCGGAGGCGCGACCGGTGCTGATGGCCGAGTCGGCGCCTGAGACGCGACCGGCGCGGGAACCCGCGATCGAGTCGGCGCCCGAAGCCGAGGGGCAGCCGCAGAGCGCGGTCGAACCGATCGCTCCCGAAGCGGAAGCCGCGGTCGAGGCGGCACAAGAAGTCGACGTAGAGGCTGAAACCCGGCCCGAGCGCGAGCTCGGCACGCAGACGGTCGAGACCGAACACGCCCAAGCCGCACCGCCCGCGGGTCGCATCGAGATGCCCGTGCCGTCGGTCGTGCGTGCCCGCGAGCGCGCTGCTGCTGCGGCGCAGAACCCGGTGGTGCTGCGCACGGAGATGCTGACCAAGAGCTACGGTCAGGTGCACGCGGCGGTCGAAGTGTCGCTGCAGGTGCACGCCGGCTCGTTCACCGGGGTCGTAGGCCCCAACGGTGCGGGCAAGACGACGGTGCTGTCGATGATCAGCGGCCTGAACCGCCCGACCTCGGGCCGGGTCACCGTGCACGACATCGATGTGTGGGCGAACGGCCCGGCGGCCAAGCGCGTCATCGGTTCGCTGCCCGACCGACTGCGACTGTTCGATCGGCTGAGCGGGGCGCAACTGCTCTACTACGCTGGCGTGCTGCAGGGCGTCAAGGAGTCGGTGGTCGCGACCCGTGCGACGGAGCTCGCGCACGCCTTCGGCCTCGAACCGGCGCTCGACCGGCCGGTCTCCGACTATTCCGCCGGCATGCAGAAGAAGATCGGGCTCGCCTGCGCCATGATCCACGCCCCCGACGTGCTCGTGCTCGATGAGCCGTTCGAGGCGATCGACCCGGTCTCGGCGTCGAATGTCACCGAGATTCTCGAGAAGTTCGTCGCCGGCGGCGGCAGCGTCGTCATGTCGAGCCACAGCCTCGACCTGATTCAGCGGGTCTGCGACCACGTCGCCGTGATCGTCGACGGTTCGGTCATCGCACAGGGCACGGTCGACGAGGTACGAGGCGGCGTGAGCCTCGAAGAGCGCTTCCGCCATCTCACCGAGTCCGCCGAGCCGGGGAAGGGGCTGGAGTGGTTGCACGGCTCCTCAGACTCCGACTAGCCCTGCTGCTCAGTGCGTTCCGCGGTCCGCTTTCCCGAGTGGCGCGGCATGCCCTGATCGGAGTGCTCGCGGTGCTCGCCGCGGTCGTACTCGCCGCGCTTCCGCAGTTCATCAGCGGACCGGACGGCGCTCACGCGCCGCTCGACACCATCCTCGCCGCGGTCGTGCTGGCCGCCGCGGGTATCGTGCCGCTGTTCCTGAACCGCGGTCACCTCGAGCCGCGCCAGTTCGGACAGTATCCGGTGCGCTCGGGTCAGGTGGCCACGGGGCTGCTCGTGTCGACCGCGCTGAGCGGTCCGGTGCTATGGCTCGCGGCCTGGGTGATCGCGCTCGTCGTCTTGCGCACCGAGTGGCATGAGGCGTGGTGGGCGGTCGCGGTCGGCGGCGCACTCGCGCTGCTGCTCGCCATATGCGGCGCGCGCGTGGCCTCTGGGCTCGCGAAGCTGGTCGTGTCGGCGCGCAGTTCTGGCGCCGTGCACGCGGTCGGGCTGCTGCTGCTCGTGGCGGCGTTGCCGGTCGTGGTGTTCGCGGTGACGCAGGCGCTCGGTTCACCCGACGGGCGCATCACCGCCGACGCGGCCACCGTGCTCGGTTGGACCCCGGTGGGCGCCCCCCTCGCGGGCATCGCGGCCGCGGCCGCGGGGGATCCCGAGACGGCGCTGCTGCACTTCGGCGTGACCTTCGCCGCGATCGCCGTGCTCATCGCAGTCTGGTACCCGATCGTTCGGCTCTCGCTCGAGCGCGTGGAGCGGCCGGCGGACCCGGGCAAGGCCAGACAGGGGCTCGACTGGTTCGAGCGATTCTCAGCCCGCCCCGACTCGGTGATCGGTGCGCGCGCGCTCACCTATTGGGCGCGCGACCCGCGGTACCGGGTGGGGCTCGCCGCGATTCCCCTGGCCCCGGTCTTCATCGTGCTCGCACTCTGGGTGGCGGGAGTCGACCCCTATCTGCTCGCGCTCGTGCCGCTGCCGGTCGTGCTGCTGCTGTTCGGCTGGTCGCTGCACAACGACGTCGCCATGGATTCCACGGCGATCTGGCTGCATGTCGCGAGCGGCACCCGCGGTGCGGCCGATCGGCTCGGCCGATTGACGCCCATCATGCTCTTCGGGCTGCCCGTGCTGCTCGTCGGCTCGAGCGTCACGGTCACCATCATGGGCGACTGGCGGGTGCTGCCCGCCGTCATCGGCCTGAACCTCGCCGTGCTGCTGGTCTCATCGGGGGTCTCGAGCGTGTTCTCCGCGCTCATGCCATACCCGACGACCAGGCCGGGCGACAGCCCGTTCGCGCAGCCCGCGGTCTCAGGCAGCGGATCGGGGTTGGCCCAGAGCCTCTCCATGGTCACCACCGTGGTGCTCGCCCTGCCCGCCGTGTGGGTGGCCGCGGTGGCATTCGGCGACGTGAGCTTCGGTACGAACGTCTGGGCGCTCGTCGTCGGGGCCGGCTACGGCATCGTCGTGCTCGCCCTCGGCGTGCTCATCGGCGGGCGCATCTTCGACCGTGCGGCCCCTGAACTGCTGGCGGCGACGCAGACCTTCGATTGACGCGGTCGGCCCCGGTGCGAGGTGCGTGCGCCTACAATCGAGACATGGGAATCTTTACTCGTGACACACCCGGAACGGGCGGCGGCACCGACGTGCTCGACCGCGAGCTGGAGAAGCTGCTCAACGAGGAGCAGTTGGAGGACGGCGACCACGAGCGCTTCTCGCACTACGTTCCCAAGGACAAGATCCTCGAATCCGCGGTGACGGGCAAGCCGGTGCGGGCGCTGTGCGGGAAGAAGTGGACGCCGTCGCGCGACCCCGAGAAGTTCCCCGTGTGCCCCGACTGCAAGCGGATCTACGAGAACATGCGCAAGTAGCGTCGGCGCGGCGTCTGCGGCGCTCCGTCTGTACGCGGGTGCGGCTTCAGCGGTACTCGGTCGGAATCGCGGGGTCTCCGCGCGTCAGGCTCATCGCGATGGGCGGGAGCTCCGCGACGCTGCGGCGGTGGCGCTCGCGGGCCGCTGCGATGCCGTCGTAGCCGGTGTGCCCCGGCAGCGCGGTGCCGGCAGCCACGAGCGGGGTGAGGATCTCGCGGCTGCGATCCACGGTCTCTGCGCTTCGAGCGTCGACGCCCTCGGGCTCGCCGCCCGGCCCATCGCCCAGGTAGATGATCTCGGCGGTCGCCGTGCCGCGGGCGTTGTATTCGCGGCGTACGCTCTTGCGGCCGCCGACGGAGGTCTTGTCGGAGGATTTCTTCGCGACGGAGACCCAGGCGCCGCGGTCATCGGTGTGGGCGACGAGCTTGTAGACCATGCCCATGGTGGGGGAGCCGGAGCCCACCACCACGGAGGTGCCCACGCCGAAGCTGTCGACGGGTGAAGCGGCGAGGGCCGCGACGGTGTACTCGTCGAGGTCGTTGGTCACCGTGATCTTCGTGCCCGTCGCGCCGAGTTCGTCGAGCAGTTGCCGCACGCGCGCCACGACGACCGGCAGATCGCCCGAATCGATGCGCACCGCGCCGAGGCGGGGGCCGGCGACCTCGATCGCCGTGCACACGCCCTGCTCGATGTCGTAGGTGTCGACCAGCAGCGTCGTGTCGGCGCCGAGCGTGTCGACCTGCGCCTGGAACGCCTCCCGCTCGCTGTCGTGCAGCAGCGTGAACGAATGGGCCGCCGTGCCCATGGTCGGAATACCGTAGCTGCGCCCCGCCTCGAGATTCGAGGTCGCACTGAAACCGGCGATGTATGCGGCACGGGCGGCCGAGACCGCGCTGCGCTCGCCCGTGCGGCGGCTGCCCATCTCGGCGAGCGGCTTGCCCGCGGCCGAGTGCACCATGCGTGCGGCCGCGGTCGCGACGGCCGAGTCGGCGTTGAGCACGCTGAGCGCGAGGGTCTCGAGCAGCACGCCCTCGGCGAAGGAGGACTCGACGACGATGAGCGGTGAGCCGGGGAAGAAGACCTCGCCCTCGGGGTACCCCCAGATGTCGCCCGAGAAGCGGAAATTCGCGAGCCAATCCAAGGTTCGCGGGCGCAGGAAGCCTCGCTGTTCGAGCCACGAGAGTTCGGCCTCTTCGAACCTGAAGCGCTCGATCGCGTCGAGCAGCCGACCGGTGCCGGCGACCACCCCGTAGCGACGGGCGCCCGAGAGCCGCCGGGCGAAGAGTTCGAAGACGCTGCGGCGATCCGCCGTGCCCGCGGCCAGCGCGGCATCGACCATGGTCAACTCGTAGTGGTCGGTGAGGAATGCGGTTGAGGTGCTCACGATTTCAGCCTAGTGTTCCGCGCCGCGCGGCGGAACTCTGGGCCCGGCCCGCGACGCTGCGCAGCAGGTCGGCGTGCAGGGCACCGTCTGAGCCGGCCGTAAACGCCGCCGCAGTTTCCTCCTACGAGGTGAACACCGCGGCCGCAAGCAGCCGTGTCACCTCCGCTTCCGCCAGCGGACGGCGGCGATGATCGTTACGTACACGATCATGACCAGTGCCGGCACCGGTGTGAGCGGGATGATTGCGGCCGTCATGCCTGCGAGAATCGCCAGGAGCAATTCGCCGAACGCCCATGCGAGTTGCGCGACGATGCTGAGGTCGCCCGCGGGAGTCTCGATCGGGGTGAGAAGCCGCGGCGGGAGAGGTCCTTTCAGCGCTGCGCCGAGCCGCGTCAAGAGGATGAGCACGACGAGCGCAAGCGTTTCGAGAACGGGCGTTCCCAGCACCCCAACGCTACCCGCGCTGCATGCCACGACCGTCGCGGACACGAGCAGCGCGGAGACGAAGAACGGGAACAGGGCGTGGTAGACGACGAGTGTGCGGTCGCTGATTCCGTAGAGCGGGTAGTCGGCAGCGACGTGCGCGGCGTGCTGCAGGCCTTGCCCGAGCACACCAGTGGCAAGGTACAGCACTAGTGCGGCTCCCGTTGCCGGCAGCACGGCGGAAGAAGCAGTGATGGAAGCCGTTGAAAGCAGTACTCCGGATGCGATGGTCATGCCGAGCGCAACGACGAGCCGCACCGGCGTGCGGAGCAGCCCGATCGCATCGCGAACGAGAAAGGTCATTGCCAGATGACTGCAGGTTCGGACTGCACGGATGCGGCTGCCGAATCGAGGGCCGGCCCGATACACCGTTGCGGCCAGGGAGAAGTCGAGAGTCGATGAGAAGGTCACGACGGCGTCCCATTTCGCCGCCTGAGAGCCGAGCTGATGAAAGTTCAGACTGTTCAGCATTCTCGACGTGAACACGATGAGCACGAGTGCCAGTGCGGTCAGACCAGCGAGCGGGAGGAGCGCACATTCCGCGCCCGCGCCTTCGACCGGATATGCGGCACCGGCCCACGCCCATGGAAGGAACGGGGAGGACCTCGGCGAAGTGCCGCCGAGCGAGGCGACCGCGATGATGCCGATGCCGATGCAGGTCGCCGTTCGCGGGAGCGCCTGCCCGACGAGCGCAAGCAGCGCACCGATGATTCCGGCGGTAAGCGCAGCGCCGAGGAACCCGAGAATCCCGAGGATTCCCGCGTGCCCGCTGGTCAGGAGGGCAGCACTGGAGAAGCCTGCCACGCTCACCGAGAGGAGCGATGCCCACGCTGCTGCCTGGATGACGGGTCTGCGCAGTGCCAACGACCGTTTCATACCGCTGTTGGCAACCGCGTACAGCAAGAACGGTGGGAGCAGCGCGGGGCCGCGAAGCCGGCCGAGCAGTAACGCACTCGACCAGATCAGAGCCGTGAGAGACGACACCGCATCAGGCGCCTGATCCGCAGTCAGGAGCATGAGACCGGCAGTACTCGTCGACCCAAGCCACAGTGCGCGAATCACGGGTGCCATCGCGATCGCAGCAACCATGAGGAGGAGGTATGCGAGGGAGACCCTGTCGCCGCCGGTGCGATTCTTGCGGGCACGCCAGATGGCGATCGCTGCCTGCAATTGCGGGGTGCTCACGCTGCACCCGGCAGCAGCAAGGTCTGGCCGGCGATCCGTCTCGCGAGAATCTCGCTGTGAGTGGCGACCACGATGGTCGCTCCCGCCCGGCGTCTGGTAAGAATCACGTCAGCGAGTAATGCGATGCGGCCAGGGTCGAGACGCTGCTCGGGCTCATCGAGCAGCAGCACCTCGAACGGGCGAACCAGCACCAGCGCGAGCCCGAACAACTGAGTCTGCCCCGAAGAGAGTTCGTTGGGGAACTTCTTACCGAGAGCGGTGAACCCGAGCTCTTCGAGCGTCGTCTCGGTTGCGCGCAGCGCCCGTTCGGACGTGCCGTACCAAGTCGCTGAGACTAGGGCGACATGGTCGCGCACGGTCAGATCGGGGGCCATCGGGTGAAGACCGATCATTGCGGCGGCATGACGACGAAAAGCCGGGTCGCGCTCATCGACGGGTCGGCCCCAGATGCGTACGGACCCGGTTGACGGAGCGGTGCGGCCGGCGAGCACGCGTAGCAGGGTCGTCTTGCCGGAGCCGTTCTCGCCGCGCAGCACTGCGACCTGCCCGGCGCGCACGCGGAGAGTCGTCGAGGCAAGGAGCGTCGTGCCGGTGTCGGCGGATGTGACGCTGACACGCTCCAGTTCGATGACTGCCGCGGCGCTGGGCGTCTTCGCTCCGGCAGCATCTGAGGTGTTGCTTCGGGTTGTTTCGGGGTGCACGGTCTCTTCTCACTTCTCATGCGGTCGCGTCTGACGAGCTGAACGCCCTTGCGAGAGTGCACCGCAGGAAAGAACGCCCCGGTGCGGGGTGCGTTCGAGAATCGTGCGTGGCTTACCCGAGGGCAGCGCTGCGCCGTGACGGCGCACGTGAACGCACCGTGCCCGGAGTTCCGGGAGCCTCCGGGCGTAGGAGCTGCCAATGCGCCGTGGAGGAAACCGAGGTGAGATCTAGATCCGCAACAGGTGCGACGATGCGACGAGACGCGGTGCTGATGTGTCGAATGACCATGGCGGCTGTGGCGGCCAGAGCGATCACGACGAAAGCCAGAGCGAGCGGAGCCGGTATGTCAGGGGTGAAGGGTATGACACCGACGCAGAGCATCAGGGTGATGAACTTCGTCCAGCTCCAGGACTTCTCCCACATACGGCACCCCCTCACAGAATCTCGTGGCCCCAGCCTACCGGGGCCCGCCGCCGCACCTACAGGACGTCTGGGCGCCTTCGGCTGTCGATCGAGCCCATCGACTCGTGTACGACATGAGTAGTACTGTGCAGATCGCTTCAGATCGCTGTTCAGATCACTGAAAATCTCGGGAGGTGACGGCGGCGGGCGCGGTGAGCGGTTCGAAGCCGTGCGCGATGACGTTGACGAGCCCGTCGGGGGAGCGTTCGAGTCGGCCGGTCACGAAGAGTGCGGGCGAGGAACGGGCGATGAAACGGAACCGCTCCCACACCTTCGGCCAGACCACGACGTTCGCGTTGCCGACTTCGTCTTCGAGCGTCATGAAGGTGATGCCGCCCGCGGTGGCCGGCCGCTGCCGGTGAGTGACGAGACCCGCCACGCATACGGGGCCGCCGGGTGTCTGTCGCAGACGGTCAGACCGGGTCGCACCCCGCGCGTCGAGCGATGCGCGCAGCAGTTCGAGCGGGTGTCGGCCCGACACGACGCCCGTGCTCCACAGGTCGAGCGCGGTCTGCTCGGCGTCGGTGAGTACCGGCAGCAGCGGCGGCTGCACGTGCACGGCGACGCCGGGGAGGAAGCGTTCGCGATTGTCGGCGGCGGGGCCCGCGGCCCACAGCGCCTCTCGCCGCCCCAGACCGAGCCCCGAGCAGGCTCCTGCGACACTCAGCGCCTCGAGCTGGGCGCGATCGAGGTCGGCGCGGCGCGCGAGGTCCGCGAGATCTTGGAACGAGCCTCGGCTGCGCGCGGAGACGATGCGATCCGCCGCGGCCGTGTCGATACCGCGCACCTCGGCGAGGCCGAGTCGCACCGCGTAGCCCCGGTCGCGTCGGTGCTGCGCCGAGCTGTCGGAGGCGGTCGGGTCGAACGGGCCCACCGGGGGCTGCTGCACGGCGAGGCAGGCGTCGCGCGGGCGGGGGGCACCGCGATCCACTGGCGATGCGAGCGGATCGGGCGGCGCCGGCGGCTCGTGTGAGTTGCGGCGCCCGGGCGGCTCGATCGGTTCGAGCGACGACAGCGTCAGCGAGTGCTGCACGTCGGGCGGGCGCACTTCGACGCCGTGGCGCTTCGCGTCTTCGGTGAGCGCGCGCGGCGAGTAGAAGCCCATGGGTTGCGAGCGCAGCAGACCTGCGAGAAACGCTGCCGGGTAGTGCAGTTTGAACCAGGCGCTCGCGTACACCAGCAGCGCGAAGCTGATGGAGTGGCTCTCGGCGAAGCCGAAGTCGGCGAACGCCTCGATCTGGGCGTAGATGCGCTCGGCGTCGGCCTGCTCGATGTCGTTGGCGCGCATGCCCTCGAAGAGTTTCTTGCGCAGTTTCTCGATCTTCTCGGTGCCTCGTTTCGAGCCCATTGCGCGACGCAGCAGGTCGGCGTCGTCGGCGCTGCATCCGCCGACGGCCATCGCCATCTGCATGAGCTGCTCCTGGAACAAGGGTACGCCGAGCGTGCGTTCTAGCACCGGCTCGAGCGATGGGTGCGGGTAGGTGACCGTCTCCGTCTCGTCGCGTCGGCGCAGGTAGGGGTGGATCGCCCCGCCCTGCAGCGGGCCCGGCCGAATCAGGGCGATCTCGATGACGAGGTCGTAGAAGCTGCGGGGCTTGAGCCTGGGCAGCGTGTTCAGCTGGGCGCGGCTCTCGAGCTGGAAGACGCCGATGGCGTCGGCCCGGCACAGCATGTCGTAGACGCCGGGCTCTTCCTTCGGGATGCTCTCGAGCGTCCACCGTTCGCCGGTCGCCTGGGCCGCGAGGTCGATCGTGACTTGCAGGGCGCTCAGCATGCCGAGCCCGAGGAGGTCGAACTTCACGAGCCCCATGGATGCGCAGTCGTCTTTGTCCCACTGCAGCACGGTGCGGCCCGGCATACGGGCGTGCTCGATCGGGCAGACCTCGCCCACCGGGCGCTCGGTGAGCACCATGCCGCCCGAGTGGATGCCGAGGTGGCGCGGGGCGCGCATGAGGCGGTCGGCGAGGCTCAGAACGTCGGGCGGAATGTCGGGGCCGGGTTGGTGAGCTTCGCTGGATTGCCTGGATTGTCTGGATTGGTGGGCTTGTCTGGGGTGCTGGGCGGGGTCGGGTGCTTCGGCGGGTG
>JBEBWI010000084.1:0-11216 GCA_040392345.1 Leucobacter soli
TTCTGCCGCATGATTCCGCGGTTTCTGCGAGGCCCACCTGTGGATAACTGCACCGCGATTCACAACCTAGCAGCGTCGGTAGCACATGAGTTAGCACATGAAAGCGGGCCGGATCACGAGAAGCGGCCTATCCGATGGCCACGCCAAAGAGTGCCCCAATGGCGTATGTGGCGATCATGGTCGCTGAGCCCATGACCACGTTCCGGAGAATTGCGCGACCGCGCGGCGCGCCACCGAGCGCAGCGCTGATCCAACCGGTGAGGAAGAGGCCGATCACAACTGCGATGGCTGCGATCCAAACTCGGTGTCCGCCGACGGGGAGCAAGATCATGATGAGTGGGATCAGCGCTCCAACGGCGAACGCAATGAACGATGACACGGCGGCTGCCCACGGGCTTGTGAACTCTTCATGGTCGATTCCGAGTTCGACCTCTGCGTGAGCGGCGAGAGCGTCCGTCTCGGTAAGCTGCACCGCGACCTGATGTGCGAGGTCATCTGAGAGGCCCCGCTGTCGATAGAGCTCGGTGAGTTCTTCAAGCTCCTCCTCGGGCATGGTTTCGAGCTCCCACCGTTCTTTTGCGATGAGCGCTTTCTCTGTGTCGCGTTGGGTGCTCACCGAAACATACTCTCCGCCAGCCATTGAGAACGCCCCGGCAACTACGGCGGCGATACCGGCCGTCGCGATTGCCAGTACGTTGTTTGGTGTAGCGGCAGCGACACCGACGACGACACCCGCGGTAGAGACGATGCCGTCGTTTGCGCCGAGCACCCCTGCACGTAGCCAGTTCAAACGTTGGCCCACGTTCTGCAGGTGGGCTTCGCCGGGATGCGGCGTGGTGCTTGAGTCGGATGCCATATTGTTCATTTCCTGTCTTGGGTCGTGCTGAAGTGAAGTTGTTCCGTCGATGCGACTGGTGATGATCGTGTGATTCGCTCAGATCGTGGGCCGACTGCACGGAGTGCGCCGAGGATGGCCACCAGGTCAACGACTTCTTGCAGCCACGCGCCGAGGAGTGCTGGGAGGAACCCGAAGGCGGCGATGAGCATGAGGCCGACGCTGATGATGATGCCGAGCCAGATGCTTTGCAGTGCGATCCGCACGGTGTCCTTGCCGATGCTCACCGCGCGCGGCAGGGCCGAGAGCGTGTCGTAGCGGTTCACGATGTCCGCAGACTCCGATGCTGCGGTTGCACCGCGCGCCCCCATTGCGAAGCCAATATCCGCAGCAGCGAGCACCGGGGCATCGTTGAGGCCGTCACCGACCATGATGAGCGGGCGGGGCTGCACGCTACTGACAATGCGAACTTTGTCGCCGGGGCGGCACTCCGCGTGCACCTCGCTGATTCCAAGGCGCCGCGCGATGGGTTCGGCGGTGGCTGCAACGTCTCCGGTGACCATGAGCGTACGCTCGATACCGAGTGCGCTCAGCTGACGGAGAGCCTGGGCTGCTTCTTCGCGCACTTGGTCGCGCATGACGATGGCTCCGGCGAAACGGCCATCGACTGAGACGTAGATTGCGAGTTCCCCTGGAGCAAGGTCTGCCAGCACGAGGTCCGGCGCGGAGTGGCGCACCCAGGAGGGCTTGCCGACACGAACCGTCACTGCCTCAGGTGCGTCAGGAGTGCGGAACACAGCCGCGACTCCGTTTGTCGCGATCTCCTCGGCATGTTCGGCTTCGACGAGCGACAAGCCGTGCTGTTTCGCGGCCTGCACGACGGAGTCCGCAAGCACGTGAGAGGAGTACACCTCCGCTGAGGCTGCGAAACGCAGCAGCTCGTCTTCGCTGGCGCGGTCGGCGGGCAGAAGGCGTTCGAGCACTGGCTTGCCGGTAGTGATGGTGCCGGTCTTATCGAATGCCGCCGAGCGGGCTCGTGAAAGCTGTTCGAGGGTGCCGCCGCCCTTGACGATCAGCCCGAACCTCGCGGCACGGCTCATGCCACCGAGAAACGCGACCGGCGCGGCGATCAGCAGCGGGCATGGGGTCGCCACCACCAGCACCTCGGCAAACCGGACAGCCTCTCCACTGACCGCCCACGCGATCCCGGCGATCACGAGCGCGAGCACTGTGAACGGCACCGCGTACCGATCTGCGAGCCGCACGACTTTGGCTTTGCTCCCCGCGGCTTGTTCGACGAGCCGAACAATCTGCTGATACTCGCTCTCGGCGGCCGGAGCCGCAGCCCGCATGGTGACTGCGGCTTGTCCATTCACCGCACCGCTCGACACTTTCTCTCCCGCGTCACGCTCAACGGGCAGACTTTCACCGGTCAATGACGACTCATCGAACACGGCGTGCTCGGAGACGAGGATCGAGTCCACAGGCACGAGTGCACCCGGCCGCACCAACAACAGATCACCCACCTCGACTTCTTCGACCGGTATGTCCTCGGTCGTGACCTCGGCAGTATGCCCGTGCATGTCCGCGCCGGGTGCGCTTGGGGCGAGGATGCGCGTGGCCTGCTGGGGTGCCTTACGCAGCAGCGCGGTCAGTTCCCGCTTCGAACGGTTCTCAGCGTAATCTTCGAGGGCCGCCCCGCCGGTGAGCATCAGCACCACCACGAGCGCCGCCCACGGCTCCCCAACGAGCACTGCAGCGGTGATTGCCGTCACCGCAAGAATGTCGAGCCCGGCGTGCCCTCGGATGAGCTGCCGGATCATCCCGACCGCCTCCCACCCGGCAATCACGAGCGCATACGCACCCACAATCCAGCTGGCCGACTCAATGGCCGGAGTCGCTAAAAGAACCAACCCGATCATAGCCACCAACAGTGTTGCGATCACGAGTGGATATGCCCTGACCAGAGATGAAAAACGGCTCATGCTTCAATCCTCCCAGGCGGGCACGCTTCTCGCATTGTAGGCCAGCCTCGCCTGAGTATCCGCGTAGCGCGTTCAGAGCAGCAATGCCCCGGCTCCTGCGGCCCCGAGCACTACCGCCCATGCCGGTGTTTTCCAGGACGTGAGTGCGACAAACGCGAGTGCCGCGACGACGAGTGATGCGGCGTTCGTGACACCCGCGGTGAATACGGGGTCGTACAGCGCGGCGGCGAGCAGCCCGACGACTCCGGAGTTCACGCCCGTCAGCACACGCTGCACTCTCGGCGCACGACGCAACCGCTCCCAGAAGGGCAGCACCCCCATCACGAGCAGCGCAGACGGCAGAAAGATCGCGAGCAGCGCAATGGATGCGCCGAGCAGCCCACTCGGGCCGCCCGTGGTGACCGCTCCGAGAAACGCGGCGAAGGTGAACAGCGGGCCTGGCACCGCCTGCGCGGCACCATACCCCGCGAGGAACGCACCCGGCTCCACCAGTCCAGTCTGCACTGTCTCAGCCTGCAAAAGCGGGAGCACGACATGCCCGCCGCCGAACACGAACGACCCCGCACGATAGAAGGTGTCAATCAGGCCTACCGTGGCGTTGCCGGTGAACACAGCAAAAATCGGCAACCCTGCGAGCAGCATGACGAACACAGCCAGGCTCAACCATCCGACTGCGGGCCGCAGGCGCACCCGGAAACGCGGTTCATCGTTCTCGGTCGTGCTCGGGGATCGACAGACGAAGAACCCCGCGATCCCGGCCAAGGCCATCGCGCCGAACATCGTCAGCGGGCCGGGTACGAGCAGCACGACAGTGAGCACCCCGACAGCAATCGTCGCTCGTCGCGCATCAGGCGTGAGTGACTTTGCCATCCCGAGCACAGCATGACCCACGACCGCGACCGCCGCAGCCTTCAGGCCCAGCACCCATCCAGCCTGCGATACGTCGCCAAGGGTCGATACGCCGAGCGCGAACCCGAACAGCAATACCGCAGATGGCAGTGTGAACCCGAGCCATGCCGCGACAAGACCGAGTATTCCAGCTCTCTGCAAACCGATCGCCATGCCGACCTGGCTTGATGCCGGGCCGGGAAGAAACTGGCACAATGCGACAAGATCCGCATACGCGCGATCACCCAGCCATCTGCGTCGCTCGACGAACTCTTCTCGAAAATATCCAAGATGAGCGACCGGGCCACCGAACGACGTGCACCCTAACCTCAAGAACACCAGAAGGACCAGCAATGGCGCGCCAAAGTCGGTTCGACGGCCACCTTCTGCGGATAACATTTCTTACTCAGAATGGGGCACCATCCGGGACTGGCGCTACTCGCCGCGCTGCATTCACGCAGTGTTCACTCGCGGCTCAGAAGCCGTCACCGACTTACGCGAACCTTCCGTGTCGCACAGTGCGATTCTAAGATCGCTCTGCTGACTTCTGAATGAACGTATGCTACCGTGGTAGATAGATAGAGTTTCTAGTTTAGAAACATTGGTGGTGAGAGCGATGCAGGGCGGCGTGATCTTGCTCCGGGGCACCGGGGCTGATGCGCTGCGCTATGTCGAGGCCGACCGCTCGCGTGCTGACGACTACTACCTGTCTGACAGCACCGGGGTTCAGTACGCGGTGCTCGACGCTTCGGGCGAGGCCGTGAGTAGTCGGGTGCTGACCGCTGACGAGTATGCGGGATGGGTGGACTGGATCAATCCCGATACCGGCGAGCAGATGGGAAAGCCTCGCCTCGCGGGGTTGGATCGGCAGGGGTCGCCCCGGTTCGCGGAAATGGTCATCAACACCCCCAAGAGCCTGTCCGTCGCTGCCGCCTTGCATCCCGAGGTATCCAAGGCGCTGGACGCAGCACAGCAGGACGCCCTGGCGGAGATTCAGCGGTGGCTCGCCCAGTACTCCGTGACTCGTGTCGGCCCGCGCGGCAAGCAGGAGGTCGTACCTATTGAGCACATGCAGGTGGTCGGCATCACGCACCGGACGAGCCGGGCCGGTGATCCTCACCGGCATATCCACATGCAGATCGGCGCCCGTGTCTGGGCGGCGGGCAAGTGGCGGGCGCTCGACACGGCGGCGACGTTCCGGCAGCAAGGCGCGATCCGCGCCCTCGGTACTGCCGTGATCGCCGCCAGCCCCGAACTCGCGGAAGTGCTCGACCGTCACGGCCTCCTCCTCGACCCGGTGACTGGCGAAGTCACCGAACTCGAACCGTTCAACGCGCTCATGTCGAAGCGCGGCGAGCAGGTGCGGAAGAACCTGGAACGGCTCGAAGCCGAGTGGGAGACGGCGCATCCGGGCGAGACGATGGGGCCGGTCGTCTCATCTCGGCTGACAGCGCAGGCGTGGGCGTATGAGCGCCCCGCGAAGAAGCCCACGACCTTGCGGGAAGAGGAAGCCTGGCTGACCGAGCTCCGCGAGGTCGGCTACGACCCCGAACACCTGGCCCGCATGCCGGCGCGTGTGCCGGTATCACCGGATGAGGTCTCGGTGCAGCGGATCGCATCGCGTGCGCTGGATCGTTGCGCCGCAGCAGAGTCGGCATGGACTCGCCACACCGTGCAGGAACACGCCACCCGCATCATCACCGAGGCGGGCGTGCGTGCCACCCCGCAGGAGTTGCGCGAACTGGTGACCGTTGCAACGACGCTCGCGCTCGAGGATTGCTTCTCGATCCTGCCGCCTGACACCGCTACCCCGGAGCATGTCGCGCACCTCACGAGTTTGCGGGTGGTGCAGGTAGAGACGGAACTGCGCGACCTCATCACCGCCCGAACACCCGACCGCGAGCCGAAACACGGCGACGTGCGCGAGCACGCGGCCGCACTCGGGCAGCAGCTTGACCCTGGCCAGCTCGTCGCGGCCGCAGCGGTCGCCTCGACTGATCCGTTGGTGATCGTGGAGGGCGCCGCAGGCGCGGGCAAGACCACGATGCTCGCCACCGCGATCCGCGCCGCTGAGCAGCGCGGCGGCAGGATGCGGGTGGTTGCGCCGACCAAGCGTGCCGCCGAGGTCGCGCACCAAGAACTTGGCGTGCCCGCCGAAAGCGTCGCCGCCCTCGTCTACGCGTACGGATGGCGCTGGAACCAGGACGGCGTATGGACACGCCTCGCCCCAGGCGACACCGATCCGATGACTGGCGGAACCTACACCGGCCCACCCCGAGACGCGCAGTTGCGCCGTGGCGAGCGGATCGTCGTGGACGAGGCCGGGATGCTCGACCAAGACACCGCACTCGCCCTGTTCACCGTCACAGCCGAGACGGGCGCAACCCTCGCGCTCGTCGGCGACCGCGCGCAACTGCCCGCAGTCGGCAGGGGCGGCGTGCTCGACATGGCCGCACAACTCAGGGGCCGCACGTTCGACATGGATGAGGTACACCGCTTCACCAACCCCGCCTACGCCGAGGTCACCGTGCAGATGCGCGACCGTCGCAACCCCGGCGAGGTGTTCGACCGGCTGCGCAAGCTCGGGCTGATCCGGCTCCACACCGATGCCGACGAACTGCGCGAAGACCTCGCCACCAGCAGACACGACGGCGACGCCGTCACCGTCGCATCGAATGACGAGGCGGCCCGGCTGAATGATCGCATCCGAGACGAACGCACCCGCGCGGGCATCGTCGACGACACCACCACGACCACCGGCAGCGACAGCCTCAGCATCGGGCGCGGTGATCTGATCCAGACCCGGCAGAACCGCGCCGACCTGGGCGTGGCGAACCGGCAACCGTGGATCGTCCAACGAGTCGAGCAGGATGGGTCGCTCTGGGTGCGTGACGCGCACAGCGACCGCAAACGCGAACACTCAATCCGCCTGCCCGCCGAGTATGTGCGCGAGCACACCCACCTCTCCTATGCCGCGACCGCCTATGGGGTGCAGGGCGTTACCGTGCCCGCCTCACACACCGTCCTCACCGAGCAGATGGGCGGCGCGACCGTCTATGTTGGCATGACCCGCGGCCGAAACGAGAACACCCTGCACGTCGTCGCGGAAAGCATGGCCGACGCCCGAGCGCAGTTCATCGAGGCGATCGAACGCGACCGCGCAGACCGAGGACTCGCCGACGCGACCGAACGCGCGGCCGAAGCGGTGCGCGGCCTCGTCGCTGACGGCCCGGTGAAGCTCGTCAACGACGAGGTTGTCCGACTCCTGCGTGACGCTGAGCGCGCCGAGCGAACGGCCGAGAAGTGGGAGCAGATCGCGGAGCGGCTCGACCAGCAGCAGGCCAACCACCAGGCGGAGGACGAGCAAAGCGCCGAGATGATCCGCGCCGCCGAGACTCACACAGCCCAAGCCCGCGCCGAGGTCGTCGCGGAGTTGGTGCCGCAGGCCGTCGAGGACGGCGAAACCTACCTCACAGCCGTCACCGCCGAGAGCACCACATCGGAACGGCTCGCCACGTCGGGCAGGTTCGGACGACGCCGAGCGCGACAGGAGTACCAGGCCGCGACCGAGCGCACCCACACGGCACGCGAGCAGGTGCGCGACGCCTGGGGTGTACTACCGCGCCACGGTGACGGCCTCACCGAGTGGGCCACCACCGCTGCCGAGCGGCGTGCCGAGAACGACCCGCGAGTGATCGACGCTGACCGCCGCCTCGCGGATGCGCAGTCTGGGCGGGCGGCGCTCAAAGACCAGCACAACCGCGAACGCCTCACGCTGCTCGCGCGAGAGTTGGGGGTCGAACGGGTGCGTCGTGACCCGATACGAGCACGGTTCATCCGCCCCGACCGCGAAGCCCGCAACGTGCACGCACAGGCGGCGGTGGCGCGGCGCGATGCCGAGGAATTGCGCGCCCTGCCGCCCGAGCAAGCCGCCGCACTGGTCGAAGTGAAGCGTGCAGCGGCAGAGCAGGTCCGGCAGCTTGCCGCTGACCGCGCGCGGCGACTGCGCGGCACGGTCGAGCAGAACCACCCGAGCACAGAGCCACGGCGTGACGGCCCGAGCCTGGGCTTATAGGCCGAGCGAGGGGCCGCTGCGCGGATCACAGGGCGACGCGCCACCGAACGCCTCAGGCGGCTGGAGGTTCCAGCGGCGCTGCCGGGCGGCGTCGAGCGCGCGATCCAACGTCTCCGGGTCGCGCACCGACCGGCGAGTGGTGAAGCCCTGTGCGTGCCCGTCCAGGCTCGCCGTGAGCCGGTCGGAGCGTGCGGCGTCTTCGACGGTGACGAGGTTCGGGCGGATCAGCGCGTCAAGCCCGGAGTGATCTTCCACGATGGCGAGGGTGCGGGCATGGGCGAACACGTCGCCGGGGATCTGCGACCAGTCGATCACCCACCCGGCATCGCGGGCGAGCTGGTTGAAGAAGACATGCTGACTGCGCGTGTTCACGTCACGGAACGGATGGATCGCCGTCGTCTCACCCCACACCCACGCCAGCCCATCCGAGAACGCATCCACGTCCAGGTCGCGCAGGTAGTCGCGCTGGGCGAGCGCACCAAACACGCGCTCCGTCTCGGGAACGATGAACTGCGGGCGGCAATGCGCAATGCCGGTGCCGCCGGGATGGGTGTCGGTGGCGCGAATCTCGCCACCCCAGGAGTACATATCTTGCGTCAGGTAGGCGTGGATCGCTTGCAAGTGCGGCAGATCGTAGCCACCAGCGATGGGGTGCTCGCGTAGCGCACCCATGCGGGCACCGATGAAGTCGGCCTCAGCATCTTTCCAGTCGTCGTAGTCGGTGATGCCGAACGTGTTGACCAGAACATCGCTGCCCGGATAGGTGTACCGATCAGGCATCGCGACGCCGAGCGGTTCAGGCGGTGCGAGCGGCCAGGCGTGCGCGGGTACGGGCGGCGATCACTTCGACAGCCTCGTCCACGGTGATCTCGCCGCGCACCTGGCGGGCCAGAAGCTCCAGCCCCTCGGGGGTCATCTGCTCACCGGCGGTCTGCTGCCCGGCCTGCACCTCAGTGAGCACGCGCTGAACGTGCGCCTCGGATACGCGAGTCTTCGTCGCCATAATGGGGTGCCTCCTTGTGGTCGGCTTCGTGAGTTCAGTCTACGCGGCACGTCCGACAAAGCGCCGGACGACCAGCACGGGAGTGCCGAATCGGCACCACCAGCCCTGTTCACCGCGCGGGGGTGCCGGGAACCGTGGAGTGTGCGTCGTCGCCGTCGAAGATGCGCAGGAACTTCTCTCGTGGAATCACGACCCGCCTGCCGAGCTTCACGGACGGGATCGACCCGTTCTCGATGCTCGCCGTGATCGTGCGGGGATCGACCCCGAGCGCCGCCGCAGCCTCCGCCCGTGTAATGACCGCGTTACGGGAGGCCCGTAAGTCGTCCAATGTCACCGATATGTCTCTCATCGCCCTGCCTGCCGTCCCTAATCAAGAGTCCTGAGTTCCCAATAAAGTACAGTATGGTGCTTGACGAGTCAAGAGCGGGCATGTACGTTCCTAGTATGGAAACAGAACGAGTGCGGGGAAACCCCGCCGGGATCACGCACGAGCACGTCGCCCAGAACCTCCGCACCGCACGCCAGGCCATCGGCATGGACGTGCGCACCGCCGCCCGGCTGATGACCGAGGCGGGCCGAAAGCTCGCCCCGTCGGGGATCAGCAAGATCGAGAACGGCGACCGGCGCGTGGACGTGGACGACCTCACCGCCCTCGCCTACATCCTCCGCACCACACCCGCAGCTCTTCTTACCCCGCTTGCTGAGGCGGTCACGCTGACCGGGGTGCCCGAGTCGTTCCTACCCGAAGAGATACAGGCATGGGTCGCAGGCGCCGTGAAGCTCACCACCGAGGACTTGGTGCGCTACTGGAAAGAGCAACGCTTCCAAGCGATCAACTCGGCGCACTGGGCCGAGGAAATACTCGCCAAGTACGACCGCGGCCAGGTTGGTATCACTCCGCGCGAGGTGTACCAGGAACGCTACGACGTGCAGACCGCCCGCGAGGAACACGCCACCGGCAGGCTGTTGCAACTCGACCCGAACGCCTCACTCGCGTTCGAGTAACGAACCACCACGAGAGAAAGGAGCAAGGTCTATGGCACCAGCCAGTCACCCGCCGCCGGACGAGGCGGCACCGAGCAGCGTTGAGGGGGTGAAGCAGAAGCAGCAGCGACGTTCCCGGTCGCGGCATCAGGGATCGCTGGGCGACTACCAGACCCGCAAGGGGCGACGGTGGAAGTTCCAAATCTATGTGCTGATCGACCCGGAGAAGCCCGAGCTGGGCGAGAAGCGGCTCACCCGTGGCGGGTTCACCGACCTCGAAGAAGCACAGGCCGCGCTCACCGAGGCGCTACGAAAGAAAGCGAGGAACGAGAAGTTCCAGGGCAAGACCCCCACGGTCGGTGTGTACGCCGAGCATTGGATGTCGAGCTTGCGGCTGGCCGATTCCACGATCAAGGGGTATCGGAAGATCATCCGTAACCACATCACCCCCGACCTGGGTCGCATCAGGATCGACAAGCTCACCGCCACCCGCATCGGCTCCCACTACCGGGAGTTGGAAAAGAGCGGGCGCAAGGACGAGTACGGCAAAGGCAAACCACTCTCGGCCAACAGCATCCACAAGGTGCACGTCGTCCTCGGCGCGATCCTCGACGCCGCAATCGACGATGGGCTGATCCAAGTCAACCCGGCAAAGAAGAAGCGCACCGTGAACGCCCCGAAGTCGTCACAGGTTCGAGCGCAGAAACCGGAAATCGTGACCTGGACGGGCGAGCAGCTACAGACGTTCCTCACTTGGAACGAGAAGGAACTGCAAGACGAACTGTTCCCACTGTGGCGACTGATCGCCTACACCGGGATGCGACGCTCCGAAGCTCTCGCGCTCAGATGGAACGACATCAACACCAAGACCGGGCGCATCAGCATCCGGCGAGCGGTGAACACCGAGGACTGGACGACCACCAAGACCACGAAAACGGGCACCGCCCGCGTGATCGACGTGGACGCCGCGACCCTCAAAGTGCTCGCCTCCTACAAGGTCGCCCGCGCCGAAGTGTCGTTCGATTTGGCGAAAGCCGATGCGTATGTGTTCGGTGACGACGAGGGCAAGCTGCGCTCACCCGACGCCATGACGAGCCGCTGGGATCGCCGCATGAACTGGCTCGCCAAGGCACACCCGACGCTGCCCCGCGTGACGATCAAGGGGCTGCGCCACACGCACGCCACACTCCTGCTGGAGCTTGGCGAGCATCCCAAGGTAGTACAGGAGCGCCTGGGGCACTCCACCATCACAACCACGATGAACATCTACAGCCATGTCACCCCGACGATGCAGAAAGCCGCAGCAGACCGCTTCGCGGCCCATCTCGGTGGGGCTTAGCACATATCTCAGCACATGGCACGAAAATGACCCCCAACCCGGTGATCTAAACCCCAGGTCAGAGGCCATTTTCTGTTCGTGCGCGAGGGGGGACTTGAACCCCCACG
>JBEBWI010000085.1:0-11190 GCA_040392345.1 Leucobacter soli
TGCGCGATGCGTGGGCGGAGCCTGCTGGGGGTGCGGGCGGGGTGCTCGCGGAATCTCGGCTCGAAGTCGAGCGGTGGGAGGCCGTGGTCGCCGGTGCCGGTCCCGGTGCCTGTGTTGGTGCTGATGTTGGTGTTGGTGCTGGTCTTCGCGATGGTGAGGGGCTCGGTGCTGGGCTGCGGCTGGGTGCCGAACTCGACGACATCATCGTCGACCCCGAGCGCGGGCAAGCGCTGATCTTCAGCGGGAACACCGTGCGCCTCGTCAGCAACGTCGCTGCGGCCACGGTGCTTGCCGTGCGGGGCGGGGTTAGTGAGGGCGATCTGCGGGGTGTGCTCGCCGAACTGTTCGGGGAGCCGCCTGTCGATGGGGACCCTGTCGGTGAGGTGATCGCGACGCTCGTCGATGGTGGGGTGCTCTACGCCGCAACCTAGCGACCCCGATCGGCGGGACCCTTTTGGTGAGGCGATCGTGGTGCTTGTCGAGAATGCCGTGCTGGTGCCGCCGGTCGAGGCGTTTGCCGGGGTATAACTCGGCGATTCACCTGGGTTACGGTGAATGCCGATCGACGAAGGCAGCGACGATGCCGAGCTGATCCTGCCGAAACGCCGAGGACATTGCCCGGATCTCTGCTGCCGGAATCTCGCAATACCTGGCGAAATCTTCCCACCTGCCGACTGCGTCCACGAGAGGAGCCAGGCAGGCGGCAGCGTCTGACTTCGTGAGCCCATAGACGTCGCATCCTTCGAGGAGCAGGCCGACCTGCCTGTTGTCTGGCGTGTCTCTCTGATTGATCGGACGGGAGCGGGTCAGGCTCGAAGCCCTGACCGGATTAACATCAAACATCGGGCTGAGGCGCCACCCGTCATCATAGATGAACCCATGGTTTCGCCAATGATCATCTCGGTTGCTGATCAGTACATTGAAAGCGATGCGAACGAAGAGCTCATGGAGATCTGCGCGCGGTACCCCCAGATCGACAAGTGTGTCAGCCAGATCTTCGTAAGTCTCTGCTGTGCCAGGTGCCGCCTGAAGAGCGGTCATTGCTGAAATGTAATGCAGTCGCCGCTCGCCGTGGCGGTCGAATCGTTCAATCAAGAGCGCGGAGCCGCCCTCCCGGCTCATGAACAATCGGTGTTTTGGAACTCGAATTCCAGCCGCCTGCGCGATGCGAAGGGCGGTCGCCTCCCACGCCTCAGTATCGAAATTCCGGTCATGACTTGAGGGCAGCTTCAAGAGCCACAGCTCATTGCCGTATGCGATTGATACCTTTGGTCGCGCGCCACCGAGTGACGAACCAGCCGCTCCCAGAGCCTCGATATCGCTCTTCGTCGCCTCGTGCCTCTCGAAGCGCTGCGCAATTCTCGTGAATGTGATTGCTTGTTCCGTTGGGTGTGCCAGTCCTGCTGCCACCTCATCATGCTGTGGCCCAGCCGACGTGCCGACCCACCGGCCAGAACTGTCTTTGTAGCGCAGCGCGCCAGTTCTATTCGCGTCGCTCGTGAGCGCGAGGACATCAAATTCACCCAGCTGCAGGCCCGGATCACTGAGGTTCACCCGTTCCCGAATCACCGACTGCCCCCAGTCATCCGGTGCGGTATCGGAGAAGGCGTCTGGAAGGGAAGCCTGCGCTTCCAAGTACTGGGGCCCTCGCGAAAGCGGAAGCCCGGGCGAGAGCGCAATGCTTCGCACGTCGTTCAGATAGTCGCTCGCGTACTCGAATCGCAACGAGCCGAGTACGCGGCTCGTACCGTGAAACGACCCCTTGAGAGAGCCGACATGACGCGTTTCTGGTTCGCTTTCGCCCGCACGCCGAAGGTCGATGAACACCTCCAACTCGTTCGGAAGATTCATCTCCTGCCCCCAATCTGATCGTCAATGAGTGCACGGCCGGCCGCCGACCCCATCGGGTCGGTTGCCGTGACGAGGCCGTCGGCGATACCTAACGCGTTCAGCACCGCGAGCACCGCATGAAAGCTCGCCGTGCCGGTGCCCTGCTCAATGCCGCGTAGCGTGGCACGTGTCACAAATGCGCGCTCCGCGAGGGCACTTGCGCTCAGACCCTGCAGCCGGCGCCAACGCGTGATGTTCGCACCGATGACAGCGAGCTGCCGATCCCGTTTGGGAGACCTGCGTTGAACCATAATGCGCCTCTGTGTGGGTAAATAATTTGGTATCTAAGTCTATCAATATTTAGTCAATTGGTACTTATAAATAGCAAATATTTGAGACTCCGATCGTGCCGATTCGCGACTGTGATCAGTATCGTCACCCGCGCGAACTCGTTGAGCTCATCGCGCGTCAGCTGGCCGTCAATGCGGCGCAAAGTTGACTTATCTCCACGCGGGAGTCGACATTGCGACGCATTGACGAGGCGCTGCCGAGGCGGCCGAGGGCGAGCTGACGAAGGAGTAGTTCAGGGGTGGCAAGAATGCCGCTAATCTGTGAGTGAGGTGATCGCCGAGCGCGTCGCGCGAGGTGTCACCCGACACTGACGGCGAGGTGGGGGCCTGCGCCCTTCCAAGCATGTGCGAGCACTGGAGGACCCCATCGGCGACCCCGAAGCCACCGCAACGCCACGACGCAGAAGAGGCGAGCGCAGCGCCATGGGCGACGTGCTGCGCGGCATCGACCAGGCCTACCGCTCCCGCGACTACGCGACCACCGCGCACCTCCTCGAAGGCGACCTGCTCACCGCCTGGTTCGGCTTCGACCCCGACGTCTTCACCGAGATCATCTCCACGCTGGTGCACGAGGGGCGGGCCGGCGGGTTGCTCGAACTCACCGCCCAGTACCTCGGCCTGGTCGAGATCGGGCACCCCCATTCCGAGCAGAACGACGGAGCCGGCAGCTTCCGCAGCGCCGGCGGGCCGGGCACCGCCAACGGCACGACGGGCGCCGCAGACCGCGCCGCGCCCGAACGGGTGACGATCGGCAAACTGGCGATCGATGCGGCGGCGGCCGAGCCTGCACCGGCCGAGCCGGCAACGCTCGCACCGGCGACGTTCAGCCCCGCCGGGTTCGGCGTCGGCGGGTTCGGCGTCGCAAGCTTCGCCCTCACCGAGAACCTGCGACGCACCGCCTTCTCCATCTGCACCCGCAGCATCGACCTGCGTACTCAGGGGCGCATGCGCGAGGCCTTCGAACAGTCGGACAGCCTCCAGCGCACCACCGGGCAACTGCACCCCCTCTTCGATGCCCACGGCGGCTGGCTGCTCTTCAGCGCCGTGCAGCACGGCATCACCGCGATGCTCGCCGGCCGCTTCGGCGAGGCGCTCAGCAGCTTCGCCAGGGCGCAATCCCATGTCGTCGTGCCCTCCCTGGCGTTCCTCACGCGAGACGCGCTGTTGCGTGCCGCCGTGATCCACGCGACCTATGGCGAGCCTGCGCGTGCGCGCGAACTGCTCGAGCGGGCCAGCCTGGTGCCCCGCACCGAGAGCTGGGTCGAGCCGCTTCTCGACGCCAGCCGAGACCTGCTCATCGCGCTGCTCGACACCGATGACCTCGAGGTGTCGCTGCGCATGCTCGAGGCGATTCCGCAGCGGGCGATCGGCGAGCTGTGGCCGTTTCACGTCGTCGCCACGCAGCGCGTGCTCGCCGGCCTCGGCCGCTTCGACGCCGCACGCGACCGTCTCGACGCAGTCGAAGCCCAGTCGCTGCCGCGCATCGACGGCGACGGCTTCAGCGGCAGCGCCGTTCCGCTGTGCCGGGCGATGCTGCTCATGATGTCAGGCGATTTCCCGGGGGCCCGCCATCAATTCGAGCGAGTGGATCGCACCCTCGTCATCTCGCGACTCGTCCACGGTGTGATTCGGCTCATGACGGGTCAGCCGCGCGAAGCCCTGCGGCTCATGGCCGGCATGCACGTCGAGACCCGGGAGCTGCGCATCGTGAGCGTGTGGCGGCACGCCGTCATCGCTAGCTCGTATCATCTGCTCGGCGAATTCGACGATTGCCGGGTCACCCTCGAGTTCGCGATGCAGCAGCACCGCGGGGGAGTGCAGGCCCGGGAACTGAAGTGGTTCTCTGCGGGGGTGCGCCGCTTCGCCGAGGCCGAGATCGACGGCTGGCCGGCCAGCGCCGACGCCGACGGCATGGGCCTGTACGGCACGATCACGGTGCCGGAAGTGCTGACGGAGCGAGAGCTGGAGGTGCTGCGGTCGTTGGCGACCGGGCAGTCGCGCGAGGAGATCGCGCGATCGCATTTCATCTCGATCCACACGGTGAAGGTGCACCTGCGCTCGGTCTACCGCAAGCTCGCCGTCAACTCGCGCACGGCCGCGGTGGTGGAGGCGGAGCGCCGCGGCCTCGTGTAGCGGCGTGCTCGTGCGGTCGCGCCCTCTCGGCTGCTGATCGACTGGCGGCCTCCGGACGCCGCCCGCGCGAGGCGGCGCAATTTGCGGTGAGACGCAGTGTTTTGCGACAAAGTGCGCCGCCTCGATGTGGGAGTCGGGGTCGGGTCTGAGCCCATGAGTCGGGGTCATCGGCCAGGGTTGGGAAGGGGCAGGGCGAGGTGGGGCCGACTACAGTTTGCGCAGCAGGACCTTCTGCACCCGGTGATCCGCTTCCTTGCGCAGCACCAGTGACGCACGGGCGCGCGTCGGCCTGATGTTCTCGACCAGGTTCGGCTCGTTGATGTTCTTCCAGAACTCGTGCGCCACCGCCCGCGCCTCATCTTCATCGAGCCCCGCGAAACGGCGGAAGTGCGACGACGGGTCGCGGAACGCCTTGTCGCGCAACCGCAGGAATCGGGCCTGGAACCACTGCTCGATGTCGGTTGTACGCGCATCGACGTAGATCGAGAAGTCGAACAGATCCGAGACCGCGAGTGCGTGTTCCATCGACGGCGGCTGCAGCACGTTCAACCCCTCGACGATCAGGATGTCGGGGCTCTGCACCATCGTGAACTCGTCGGGCACGATGTCGTACACGAGATGGCTGTAGTGCGGCACGCGCACTTCGGGAATGCCCGCCTTCACCTGCGATACGAAACGCAGCAGCGCACGACGGTCGTACGACTCGGGGAAGCCCTTGCGGTGCGCGATGCCGCGGCGCTCGAGCTCGGCGTTCGGGTAGAGAAACCCGTCGGTCGTCACCAGCTGCACGTGGGGCGTCTCGGGCCAGCGCGCCAGCAGGTCGCGCAGGATGCGCGCCACCGTCGACTTGCCCGCCGCCACCGAGCCGGCGATGCCGATCACGAACGGCGTCGGCGCCTCGTCTTGCCGCTGCAGAAACCCTCGGGTGCGGCGGTGCACCTCGCGCGCCGCGATCGCGTACTGGTTGATCAGCCGGCTCAGCGGTCGGTACACCTCATTGACCTCGGCCAGGTCGAGCGGCTCGCCGAGCCCGCGAAACGAGGCGATCTCCGCCTCAGTCAGCGGCATCGGGGTCTCGCCCGCGAGCCTCGCCCACTCGTCGCGCCCGATCTCGGTGAACGGGGAGATGTAGTCGGTTCGCGTCAGCGCCTGGGTGTCGCTCGTGTACTCAGTCATCGCTACACATCGTGCCACTAAACTGGCGACCATGTGTGGAATCGTGGGATATGTCGGGCCGAACGACACGGTCGAGGTATTGCTGGGAGGCCTGAAGCGGCTTGAATACCGGGGTTATGATTCCGCAGGAATCGCGGTGCTCGACGACGGCGGCGAGCTCTCGGTGCGCAAGCGCTCGGGCAAGCTCGGCCGGCTCGTCGACCTGCTGGAGGCGAGCCCCGTCGCGGCTCGCAGCACCGGCATCGGCCACACCCGCTGGGCCACGCACGGCGGCCCGACCGACGTGAACGCGCACCCGCACCTGGGGGATGCCGGGAAGCTCGCGCTGATCCACAACGGCATCGTCGAGAACTTCGCAGAACTGCGCGCCGAACTCGACGCCGACGGTATCGAACTGCAGAGCGAGACCGATACCGAGGTGGTGGCCGCGCTGCTCGGCCGCGAGGTCGCGCGCACGGGCGATCTCGAGACCGCCTTCCGCCAGGTCGTGACACGCCTGCACGGCACCTTCACGCTGCTCGCCATGCACCGCGACGCCCCCGACACCGTCGTGGCGGCGCGCCACAACTCGCCGCTCGTGGTCGGCCTCGGCGAGGGGGAGAACTTTCTCGGTTCAGACGTCGCCGCGTTCGTCAGCTACACGCGCCGCGCCGTCGCCGTCGACGAGGACAACATCGCGATCATCACCCCTGATGAGGTGCGCATCACCGACTTCGCAGGCACCCCGGTCGACTTCGCCGAGTACGAGGTCGAATGGGACGCGGGAGCCGCGGATAAGGGCGGCTGGTCGTCGTTCATGGCCAAGGAGATCACCGAGCAGCCCGACGCCGTCGGCAACACCGTGCGCGGCCGCATCGTCGACGGGCGGGTCGAGATTCCCGAGCTCACCGCACTGGGCGACGACGTGCTGCGAGGCATCGACCGCATCGTCATCATCGCCTGCGGCACCGCCTCGTACGCCGGGCAGATCGGGGCCTACGCCATCGAGCAGTGGGCGCGGGTGCCCGTCGAGGTGCAGCTCAGCCACGAGTTCCGCTACCGCGAGCCCGTGCTCAGCGACCGCACCGTGGTGATCTCGGTCAGCCAGTCGGGCGAGACCATGGACACGCTCATGGCGGTGAAGTACGCCAAGGAGCGCGGCGTCGTCAACATCTCGGTGTGCAACACGCAGAGTGCCACCATTCCGCGCGAGAGCGACGCGGCCGTGTACACCCACGCCGGCCCCGAGGTCGCCGTCGCCTCGACCAAGGCGTTCACCGCCCAGATCGCGGCGCTCTATCTCATCGGCCTGCACCTCGGGCGCGTGCGCGGCACGCTCTCGGCGGCCGATGAGCGCGACGCCGTCGAGTCGTTCGAGGCGCTGCCCGCCGCCATCGCCGAGGCGGTCGACACGCACGATCAGATCGCGCAGCTCGCGCACTGGATGGCCGACACCCGCTCTGTGCTGTTCCTCGGCCGCCACGTCGGCTACCCGACGGCGCTCGAGGGGGCGCTGAAGCTCAAGGAGATCGCCTACATTCACGCCGAGGGCTTCGCCGCCGGCGAGCTCAAGCACGGGCCCATCGCGCTGATCGACCACGGCCAGCCAGTCTTCGTGCTCGTGCCGTCGCCGCGCAAGTCACCGACGATGCACTCGAAGGTCGTCTCGAACATTCAAGAGATCCGCGCCCGAGGCGCCCGCGTCATCGCCATCGTGGAGAAGGGCGACAGTTCGGTGCTGCCCTACGCCGACGACGTGATTCGTCTGCCGCTCACCGACGCCCTCTTCGAGCCGCTCGTGCAGGTCGTACCGCTGCAGTGGTTCGCGCTCGAGCTCTCCACCGCGAAGGGCCTCGACGTCGACCAGCCGCGCAACCTCGCGAAGTCGGTCACGGTCGAGTAGCCCATGATCCTCGGCATCGGCGTCGACACGGTCGAGATCGACCGGTTCGAGCAGCAGCTCGCCCGCACGCCGGGGCTGGTCGAACGACTCTTCACCCCGACCGAGCGCGGTCTCAGGCTGCGATCGCTCGCCGCCCGCTTCGCCGCGAAAGAGGCGCTGATCAAGGCGCTCGGCGGGTCGGGCGGGCTCGGCTGGCACGACCTCGAGGTGGTGCGGGGGGTGGATCGCGCCCCTGACTTCGTGCGCACCCCGAGTCTGGTGCGCGAGCTCGACGCCCGCGGGGCCGGCCGGGTGCACCTGACCATGACGCACGACGGCGGGGTTGCCACCGCCTTCGTCGTGGTCGAAGCCAGCAGCGCCGAGACGGGTGCGGCCGGGGCCGCCGAGAACGGGGTCGACAGCGGCGATCCACACGCGAAGGGGAACTCGTGAGAACCGGATCGATGCGCACCGCCGAAATCTCGCTGCCCGCGATTCGGCACAACGTGCGGCGCATACGCGAGCTCACCGGCGGCAGCGTGATCGCCGTGATCAAGGCCAACGCCTACGGGCACGGCTCGGAGATCGCCGCACGCGCCGCCATCGAGGGCGGGGCCGCGCTGCTCGGCGTCACCGACCTCGAGGAGGCGCTCTCGCTGCGCGACCGGGGCATCGACGCCCCCATTCTCTGCTGGCTGCACGGCGTCGGCGCCGACTTCGACGCGGCCGTCTCGGGCGGCATCGAGATCGGCGTGAGCCAGCTGCAACAACTCGAAGCCGTGGCCGCGGCGGCCGCGCGCGCCTCGGTCACCGCGACCGTGCAGTTCAAGATCGACACCGGCCTCAGCCGCAACGGCGCCTCGCCAGACGAGTGGGCCGAGCTCTTCGCCCGCGGCGCCGAACTCGAACGGGCAGGAGTCGTGCGAGTGCGCGGCATCTTCAGCCACCTCGCCAACGCCGGCGAGGAGAACGACCGGGCGCAGGCCGCCTGCTTCGACGAGGGTGTCGCCGCGCTGCGCGCCGCCGGAAGCGAACCCGAGCTCGTGCATCTCGCCGCCTCCGCCGCGACTTTCTCGTCGCCGCACCTGCACTACAACACGGTGCGCGTCGGCGTCACCCTCTTCGGGCTCAGCCCCTTCGCCGACCGCACCTCGGCCGACCTCGGCCTCATCCCCGCGATGACGCTGAAATCGGAGATCGTCGCCCTGCGGCCCGTCACCGCCGGCACCGGCGTGTCGTACGGGTACAACCACGTGGTGCAAAGCGACACCACTCTTGCGCTCGTGCCCATCGGCTACGCCGACGGCATGCCGCGCGCCCTGAACGGCGCCGGCGCCACCGTCGCGATCGCCGGGCAGCACTGCCCGATCGTCGGGCGCATCGGCATGGACCAGTGCATCGTCGACATCGGCAACCTCGCCCGCAAGGTCGACCTGGGGGAGCCCGTCGTGCTCTTCGGCGACCCCGCCACCGGGGTGCCGCCCGTCGAGATCTGGGCCGAGCTCATGCGCACCATCAACTACGAGATCATCGTGAGCATCGGCACGCGCGTCGTGCGGGTGCCGGTGGACGCGGAGGCCGAGACGCCGGTCGAGAGTGACTCGGTCGTGCAGCGCGTCGCCGCCGCCGACCCCGACGAGATGCACGCGCTCGGTGTGCGCCTCGGCTCGCAACTGCGCGCCGGCGATCTCGTGATCCTCACCGGCCCGCTCGGTGCGGGCAAGACCACGTTGACCCGAGGCATCGGCGAAGGGCTCGGCGTGCGCGGGCCCGTGACGAGCCCCACCTTCGTGCTCGCCCGTACCCACCCGTCGCTCGTGGGCGGCGCGCCGCTCGTGCACGTCGACGCGTACCGGCTCGCAGGAGCCGACGAGCTCGACGATCTCGATCTCGACTTCGAGCGCTCGGTCGTCGTCGCCGAGTGGGGCGCCGGCATGCTCGAGGGGCGCGAGTCGTGGCTGGAGATCGTGATCGATCGGCCCGTGGGTGCCGGGGCTGTGGCCGGCGAGGCTGCTGGCGGTCGGAATGTCACCGGTGCGGTCGAAGATATCGATATGGCAGAAGACGACTGGTCGGAGACGCTCGTCGAGCCTCGGCAGATCACCCTCACGGGCTACGGCCCCCGGTGGGCGGAGGGGGTGCTGTGAACGGCGATCCGCTGGCTGCTGACGGTGTCGTCGCGGTGGCGGTGACCGAGCGGGAACTGTCTGAACTTGGGTCGCACGTGCTGCTCGCGATCGACACGGCTATCGGCACGAGCGTGGCGCTCGGCGTCGACGGGCGCGTGTACGAGGCCGCGAGCGACGACCCGATGCGGCACGCGGAGGTGATCGGCGAGCTGATCGCGGAGGTGATCGGTGCCGCCGGAGTACGCGGGTCGGCGGTGACCGCAGTGGTCGCGGGCATCGGCCCCGGCCCGTTCACCGGGCTGCGCGTCGGTATCGCTGCTGCTCACTCCTACGCCGCCGGGCTCGGCGTGCCGGTGCTGCCGCTGCACGGGCACGAGGCCGTCGCGCTGCAGGTGCTCGAAGCGGGGGCCGCGGCCGGGGTGTGCGTAGTGCAAGACGCGCGCCGGCGTGAACTGTTCGTGACCGAATACTCGGGGCTCGACTGGGCCGGGGTGCCCGTGCGCAGTGTTGACCCGCACCTGGTTGCGCGCGCATCGTACGAGGCGGTGGCGAACGAGGTGTGGCCCGAGCGGATTCCCGCCGGGCGGCTCGTGCAACTCGCCGCGCGCCGGCTCGCAAGCGGGGGCGCATTCGAGGCCGACGAGGCCGTCTACCTGCGCGCACCCGACGTGAAGCCGGCTTCGGCGCCGAAGCGGGTGTCTGCGTGAGCGGGGAAGAGGGTGCTGGTGCTGGTGTTGCGGGCGATGCCCTTGGATCCGGCTCTAGCGGATTGACCCTGCGGGCCGCGAACGAAGGCGATCTCGACGCGATCTGGGCGATCGAGGCGAGCGTGTTCGCCGGTGAGGCGTGGAGCCGCGAGATGATGCGCGAAGAACTCACCGCCGACCACCGTGTATACCTCGCGCTCGAGGATGCGTCGGGCGAGGTGCAGGGCTACGGCGGGCTGCTCGCCGTCGGCACCGAGGGCGACATTCAGACCATCGCCATCGCGCCGGCCCACCGCGGCACCGGGCAGGGACGGCGCATGATGCGCGCACTGCTCGACGAGGCTTTGACGCGCGGGGCGCGTCAGGTGTTTCTCGAGGTGCGGGCCGACAACCCCGTCGCGATCGCACTCTACGCCTCGCTCGGTTTCGAGCAGATCGCGGTCAGGCCCCGCTACTACCAGCCCGACGACGTCGACGCACTCGTGATGCGCTGCGAATTGAGGAGACAGCCATGAGCGTGAGCGAGCCGCTGGTGCTCGGCATCGAGACGAGCTGCGACGAGACCGGTGTCGGCATCGTGCGCGGGCGCACTCTGCTCGCCAACGCCATCGCCTCGTCGATGGACGAGCACGCGCGATTCGGGGGAGTCGTGCCCGAGGTCGCCGCTCGTGCGCACCTTGAAGCGATGCGCCCGACCATCGAGAAGGCCGTGGCCGATGCGGGGATCCACTTGGAAGATCTCGACGCCATCGCAGTGACGAGCGGGCCCGGGCTCGCCGGAGCGCTCATGGTCGGCGTCGCCGCCGCGAAGGCGCTCGCCGTCGCGCTCGACAAGCCGCTCTACGCGGTGAATCACCTCGTCGGGCACGTCGGCGCCGACCTCTTGCAGGGCGAAGATCTGCGCGGGGTGTCGGGCACAGTGGGCGAGCTCGAACTGCCGACCGTCGCTCTGCTCGTCTCGGGCGGGCACACCTCGCTGCTGCTCGTGCGCGACCTCGTGAGCG
>JBEBWI010000086.1:0-10953 GCA_040392345.1 Leucobacter soli
TGACGAGCTGCTTGCCGCTGCCCTCGAAATCGTCGGCGATCGGGTAGATGATCATCGTCGAGATGCGCGGGTCGCCGACATGCAGGATGGTGTGCCCGCCGTGGATCGGCTCGCGCAGCGTGGTGCCGCGGTACATGGTGATGCCCGAGTAGTGCGGCTCGGCCAGATTCGGGTGCATCTGCCGGCGCACGACCGACTTGATGCCGTCGACGGCGATCACGGCGCTGTGGCGCACCTGCTCGATGCGCCCGTCGCGATGCTCGAGGTTCAGAGTGACACCGTCGGCGTCCTGTTCGTAGGAGGTGAGCCCGGCACCCAGCACGATCGCGTCGTCACCGAGACGCTCGAGCACGGTGCGGTAGAGCATCATCTGCAGGTAGCCGCGGTGCACGAAGCGCTGCTCGTGCTCGTAGCCCATGTGCACGCCGCACTTCTCGGCGTAGATCTCCTGACCGAAGTGGTTGTAGAAGACCGAGTCGACCGCGTCGACCGACATCGCCCTGAACTCCTCGAGCAGGCCGAGCTCCTCGAACTCGCGCACGCCGTACACCTTGATGTCGACGCCGACACCGAGGGGCTTCAGTTCGGGAACCGTCTCGTAGATCTTGGCTGCGATGCCCTGCTGGTGCAGCCGGAGTGCGGTGACGAGGCCGCCGGGGCCCGCACCGATGATGGCGATATCGTGCATGGTATTCCTTCTCTCTCAAGTGTGTCGCAGACGGGCCCGGGAACCGGTCGGCGGCCGTGGGGCAAGTCTCAGTCGGTTGCGCCGTTGCGGGGCGCGAAGATCTCATCGAGGAATCGGAGGGTCGACTCCCAGGCGCGGGTGGCCGCGCGCTCGTTGTAGGCGATGACGTGCGGCGCGGGCGAGTCCTTCGCCTTCTCACTGGTGAAGGCGTGCACGGTGCCGCTGTAGATGTCGACCTGCCAATCGACGCCGGCCTCATCCATTCCCGCTTGCAGCCGGTCGCGCTGCTCGGCTGTGGCCATCGGGTCGTCCGCACCCGTGCACACGAGCACCGCGGCGCCCGGCTTCGCGCCCGACCAGTCGAACTCGATGAGGTCGAGCCCGCCGTGCACGCTCACGACGCCCCGCACGGATCCGCCCGTGCGCAGGTACTCGAGCGCCGACGCGCCGCCGAAGCAGTAGCCGAGCGAGACGAGGGCCTCGCCGTCGATCTCGGGCTGCGCCGCGGCGGTCTCGTGCGCGGCAGAGATGCGCGCGATCCACTCGCCGCGACGACCCACCATACCGCCGATGAGCGGCCCGATCTCGGGCTCCGAGGCGGGCAGTGTGCGGTCGCCCCAGACGTCGGCGGCGAAGACGGCGTACCCGCGCTCGGCGATCTTATCGGCGATCTCGATCATGTCGGCACTGAGGCCGAACGCGTCGTGCACGAGCACGACCGCAGGCAAACCCGCTGCGCCCTCGGGTGCGACGAGCAACCCCAGCATGCGGGTCTCGCCCAGCGCATACTCGACGTCTCGGTGCTGCATGGCCATGTTCACATTCCTCCTCGAACGGCGTGAGGCGAGCGTATGCGAAATCGCACACGATTTCAAGTGCGATCGCGGAGACGCGCGGCATCCCAGGCGTTCGGCTTGCTTTCGCGTAGGAAATCGTACACGATTAGAAGTGGCAGTAGTCGCTCCACGCGTGCTTCACTCATATACGCGGGGGGATCGGACTCCATTTCGTATCGCAATGACGCACCTAAGGAGTGCCTGATGACCGTCGTAGACATCAACATCCACCACCTCCCCGAGGATCTCTTCACCAATGAGAAGATCCTGAACGGATTCTTGAACAGCGCGCCCCGCGGCTTCGGCGAGATCGCCAGCGTGATCACCATGGAGAGCGGCAAGAAGCAGCTCATCCTCGAGAAGCCGAAGGGCTTCCAGAACCTCAACTACGTCGAGGGCGACTACTCGGTCGAGGCCAAGCTCGCCGCCATGGACGAGGCGGGTGTCGACTACGGCATCATGCGCGTGCCCGTGTGGCAGGAGTGGCTCGGCCTCGAGACCTGCAAGGCGGTCAACGACAACGCCGCCGACATCGTGAGCCGATCGAACGGCCGCCTCTTCGCCACCGCATGCGTGCCGCCGTGGGGCGGCAAGGAGAACATCTACGAGCTCGAGCGCTCGGTGAAGGAGCTCGGCGCGGTCGGCGTGCAGCTCGCCTGCCATTACGGCCAGCTCTACCTCGACGACGACGTGTTCGAGCCCTACCTGAAGGTGATCGAGAAGCTCGACATCCCCGTCGTCGTGCACCACACCCCCCTGCCCGTCGAGTACCGGTCGGTGCTCGACTACACGAACCTGCGCCGCGAGTTCGGCCGCATCACCGACCAGGCGACCGCGGTCGGGCGCGAGCTCTTCAGCGGCATGTTCGACCGCATGCCCGGCCTCCGTTTCATCCACACGATGTTCGGCGGCAACTGGTTCGCGAACACCGAGCTGCTCACGCCGCACGCCCCGAAGAAGAAGGAGGCGATGAACCGTCTCGATCCGACCGGCGGCGAGAAGATCAAGCAGTACATGGAGAACAACATCTTCTTCGACATGACGCACCCGCACTCCTGGGGCAAGCACCAGGTCGAGGCCGCGCTCAAGATCAACGGCGCGGATCACTACCTGTTCGGATCCTCCTTCCCCGTCTTCTACAGCTGGATGGGCCAGGGCGTCGAATTCGTGAACAACGAGCTCGAGATCAGCGACGCGGATCGCGAACTCATCATGTACGGCAACGCGAAGCGCCTCTTCAACCTGCCGATCTGATCGGGGTGGGGTGCGGCCTCGGGCCGCACCCGATCCACCATCTCACCGAACCACGCGTTTCTCGCACACGCACTACCTCGAGCACGCACGCATTCGAATACGGAGCAGCCATGACGCAGCAGAACGACATCGACGAGTTCTTCTCGACCGACCGGGTCGCCGGACGCGACGAGACGATCGAACTCTCGAGCGGCAGTTACCACGAGCACCTGATCGACCTGAGCGACCCGCTGCTCGCCGACTTCCGCGGCATGAGCTATGAGGAGTTCACCGCTGACCGCTACCAGGCGTCGTTCCTGCGCGAGCTGCTCGACTACTGGAAGAGCCTGTACGACGAGCCCTTCGTCGGCATCACGAGCGACGGCGCGGTGCAGGAAGGCCTCTACGAGTTGCCGGCGGATCCGGTCGCCCCGAACGCCGCGCGAGTTCAGGCCGCCCACCGTCTCCTCGCCCTGCTCACCCCCGAGCAGCGCGAGCGCGTAGGCTACCCGCTCGACGCCCCCGAGTGGCGCGGGTGGTCCAACCCGGAGTTCGTGTTCTTCCGCAACGGGCTGCGGCTCGAAGACCAGAGCGAGGCCGTCGTACAGGCGATTCTCTCGGTCGTCGAAGAGAGCCTCAGCCCCGAGGGCTACGAGCGAGCGCGTGAGGCGATGGATCTCAACGGCTACCTCGGCGAACTGGTCGACCTGCCGACCATCATGAACAACCGCAGCTACTGGTTCTCGATCTTCGGCACGCCGGGCGACACCGAGCCCTGGGGCTGGCAGCTGTTCGGCCACCACCTCGCCCTGAACTTTGTGACGGTCGGGGGCCGCGACGTCATCGCGCCCATCTTCATCGGCGCCGAGCCGGCGCTCTCCGGCGGCGAGCGGCCGCCCCTCTTCGACGCGCGCGAGCAGCTCGCGATCGAGCTGGGCGAATCGTTCACGCCCGAGCAGCGGGCCAAGGCCGTCGTGTTCGCCTCGGTGCTCGACCCAGCGATGCCCGAGGGCCGGCTGCACCCCGCCGACGAACGGCACGTGGCAGGCGCCTTCCGCGACAACCGCGTCGTACCCTACGAGGGCATCGCCGCGAACGAGCTCGACCCGGGGCAGCGCACGCTGCTGCGCCGGCTGGCCGAGGATTTCCTGCTGCTGCTCGAGAAGCCGCAGCGCGACCTCACCCTCGCCGAGTTCGACGCGCACCTCGACGAGACCTACCTCTCCTGGTACGGGGCGACCGACGGCACGCAGCCGTTCTACTTCCGCATCCACAGCCCGGTGATCATCGCCGAGAACGACCACCACGCGGGCGTGTGGTTGAACAACCGGTTGCCGGCGCGCTTCCACGTGCACACGACGCTGCGCATGCCGAACGGCAATGACTACGGCAAGGCGCTCATCGCGGCCTGGCGCGCGCGGCAGGCAGGTAGCGGTACCGGGGCGTGAGCCTGGCCGGGTTCCGCGCTACGCAGGTCGGGCGCGCCAGGCGGGTCGGACGCGCTACGCGTGGTCGAAGCTGAGCTCCGCGTCGTGCCGCAGAATCGCGCGCATCGTATTCACCTCGTGCTCCCGAGCGACCGCCTCGATACGGTCCTCCGAGGCGGAGGTCTCGATCAGCGTGAGCAACTCGTCGTGCTCCTCGAGCGACGCGACCGCCCGCCCGGGCGCATACCAGAACGCCGAACGACGAATGATGTCCATGCGCGTCCACTCGGCCTCGACGAGAGCGCTCAGCCGCTCGTCCTCGCACCGCGAGCAGAGCACCTCGTGGAACCTGCGGTTGAGCCGCCCGAACCGCGTCATGTCGTAGCGCTCGAGCGCGTCCCGCATGTCGACGTTGAGCTGCCTCGCGTTGCCGAGGTCGCCCTCTGAGAGCTTGGGCGCTGACAGCGCAGTGGCGAGCCCCTCGAGGCGCGCCAGCAACCGAATCGTACGCATCCAGGAATCGGTGTCGAACGATTTCACCACAGCACCGGCATTGGGAATGATGTCGACCCAACCCTCGGCCTCGAGTCGCCGCAACGACTCGCGCCACGGCACCGAGCTGATGCCGTACTCGCGCCCCAGCTGGTCGATGACCAGACGGTACCCCGGGCTGTACGTGCCGTCGAATATCTTCGATTTCAAGATCTCGTAGCATTGCTCAGCTTTGCTGATCGCCATCCGGCACCCCCTCTCAGGTGTCGACTCGCCACGGCGGCTACGCCGTAGTCCTGAGCCTCGATTTCAAGTGCTGCTGCAACTGCTGCAGCACGGGGAAAGCCGCGTCGAGCGCGGCTCGGTGCTGCGGGTCAAGAGCGGCGATCGCCTCGAGCACCGGCTCCCCCCAGCCCTCCGAGACGACCTCATGCTCGGCGATGCCCTCGGGCGTCGGCATCAGCAGCGTGACACGGCGATCCTCATCGCTCTTGGTTCTGCGCACGAAGCCGCGCGCCTCGAGCGTGCGCAGCGCCGCGCTCGCGTTGGGCTGCCTCAGGCCGATGGCGCTCGCCAATTCGCCCACAGTGGATCCGGGTGCGTCGATCACCTGCTTCAACAGCGCGATCTCGGTGGTCGGGATGGGCCCCCCGGCACGCTCGGGCGCAGAGCGGTGGATCACCCACGCGAGCTCGCGCAGTGTGGCCGAGAGATCGCCTGGCCCGGGCTCCGCCTGCACGGAGAGGTGGGACGGGGAGTCTGACGTCTCGGTCGCCATCAGCCCCCCGTTCCGCGTTCTTCGCGCTACCGCATCGCGATCGATGCCAAGGGTTCCATCTTAGAGCGGCTTCGCCATCTCCTGCAGAACGTGCGCGGTGGCGGCGACGTTGTCGAAGTCGGGCAGTTCACCGCGTTCCCATCTGCCGATGTTCACGCAGGTCTCGACGATGAGCTTGCAGCGCTCGTAACGGCGCTCGGTGTACTCCTCGTATGCCGTCGCGTAGTCGTCGCCGTGCTGCTTCAGCGTGTCGGCGAGCACGACGCCGTCCTCGATCGCCTGCGCGGCGCCCTGGCCGAGGTGCGGCGGAACCGCGTGCACCGCGTCGCCGATCAGCACGACGCGGCCGCGGTGCCAGGGTGCCGGAGCGATCATGGCCTCCTCGGGGCGCAGAACGATGTCCGCATCCTCGAGAATGTAGTCGTCGCGAACCACCGCGGTGAGGCCGCCGAACGGCTCGAGGTGGTTCAGGAGCGTCGCGCGCACGTCTGCGCCGGTCGGGCGCTTGTCGCGCTCCATCTCCGCGTTGTAGAAGAAGTAGGCGAGATCCTTGCCGATCGGCACGAGCCCGGCCATGCCGCCATCGGGCCCCGACTGCAGGATGATGCGGTCGATCTCGGGCAGCAGCGGAATGTTGACGCGATATGCGGACTGGCCGATGTACTTCGGCGAGAGCTCCTCGTCGAGCACGAAGCGGCGCACGGAGGAGAGCACCCCGTCGGCGCCGACGACCAGGTCGAAGCGCTCGGTGCTGCCGTCTGCGAATTCGACGTCGACACCGTTCTCGTCCTCTTCGAGCTTGACGAAGGCGGTGTCGTAGCGGATCTCGATCTGCTCGGAAAGCGCCTTGTCGGTGAGGATCTGGTGCAGCTTCGGGCGGGTGACACCGTTCATCGGAGGAAGATCGGTGCCCGTGATCGGGGTGCCGTGGATGTCGCGCAGGAAGTTGCCGTCGACGTCGTACATGGCGCCCCAGGCCTTCGCAGGGTACCCGGCCTCGATGCAGGCGTCGGCGCAACCGATCGCATCGAGCGCTCGCAGCGCGTTGATCGGCTGGATGATGCCGACTCCGAAGATCGACGAGTGCATGTCGTGCTGCTTCTCGATCACCGTGACCGTGAAGCCCGCCTGCTTGAGCGCCACCGCGGTGGCCAGGCCACCGATACCGCCGCCGATAACGAGAATGTTCTGATTCGACACCTGTGTCTCCAACGTTTGTGAGCATCAGTACCGAGGCTTCCGGGATGGGAAGCATCGGCGGAGGCCCCTCGCGGTCTCCGGCGCGCTATGCGCTGACACTAACTATATGAAGACATATATATAAATGCAAATTCTTTTTGAGCGCTCGCCGTTCACTCCCCGAGAATGGCGACGAGGTCGGCCTGCACCCGCGTGGCACCGTCGAAGACAGCCGCCATCACCTGCCTGGCGGGGCGGCTCTCCGGGTCGGGGAACATCGCGATCCACTCGCGATTGAGCGCGTCGCGGTCGCGATAGTCGCTCAAATAGATCGTCATCTTGACGATCGCGTCGGTCGACGTGCCCACGACCTCCATGAGCTCGCGCACGTGGCCGAACAGATTCTCCACCTGGGCGTCGAGGCTGTCGGGCATCTGCTTGGTCGCCCCGTCGCGTCCAGTGATGACGCCCGAATAGACATGCGGTCCGATGCGACTCGCCACCGGCACCGGATTCTGATGCGCGTAGCCGTCGAGATAGTAGCTGATTCGCTGCGTCATCGTCGCCCCTTCACGGTGCCGTCGTCGAGCGACGCGCGCTGCGCCGCCTCGTGCCCCAGCACGGCGTCGAGCGTTCGCACCTCATGCTTGCGTGCGGCGGTCTCGATGTCTTCGGCATCGGCGCCCGACTCGATCAGGTCGAGCAGGGCCGCATGCTCGACGATCGAGGCGACGGCGCGACCCGGCGCGTACCAGAATGCAGAGCGGCGGATGATCTCCATCCGCAACCACTCCTGATACACCATGCCGAGCAGTCGCTCGTCGTCGCAGCGCGAGCACAGCAGTTCGTGGAACTGACGGTTGAGCGCCCCGAACCGCGTCGTGTCGTAGTTCGTCAGCGCATCCTGCATCGCGTCGTTCAGTGCGCGCGCCTCAGCCAGATCCTCGGCGGAGAGCCTCGGAGCGGAGAGCGCGGTCGCGAGCCCTTCGAGTCGGGCCAGCAGGCGAATGGTGCGCTGCCACGCATGCGTATCGAACGTCTTCACCAGAGCGCCGACATTCGGCACGATGTCGACCCAACCCTCGGCCTCGAGACGCCGCAGCGACTCGCGCCACGGCACCGAACTGATACCGTGCTCGCGCCCCAGCTGGTCGATGACGAGACGGAATCCCGGCCCGTAGGTACCGTCCATGATGCGCGCCTTCAGAATGTCGTACGCCTGCTCGGCCTTCGACTTCGACGCCTTGCTCACTCCGGGTTCCTTTCGCGACCACGCGACCGGGTTGCCGCCGGGCAGCACCGCCCGCACGCCACCGGTGGCGCTCCCAGAATCCTATCCGCTCTGACCCCGCTCCCGGGCGGAATGCGCAAGATGCCCCAGGAATCGACCGACCGCCGCGTCGCTCGACGCCCCGGGGCGACCGAGCACGAGCGCCCGCAGCGGCACCGGCTCGGGCACGATGGGCCGCACCACCACGTCGAAGCGCGCAAGGCTGCACCGATCGGGGTCGGGCAGAATGCCTCCGACGAGCCCCGCCTCGATCAGCGGCAGACTCGTCTGAATCGTCTCGACGGTGCGAATCTCGGCCGGGGTCACTCCGTGGGCGCGCAGCGTCTCCTCGACGGCTTCAGGCAGACTCGGCACTGCCGTGGTGCGACGCGGCAGCACGATGCGCGCGTCTTCGAAATAGTGGATCGCCACCGCCTCCCCCACCTCGGCGTCGGGCGGCAGTACCGCTTGGAGGGGGATCTCGCCCCAATCGAAGATCTCGAACTCGCCACGGTATCGCCGCGCGAACTGCTGCGGCTCGGAGACCATGATCGCGGCCAGGTCGACTCGCCCCTGCTGCAGCAGATCGAGCGCCGACCAGGGCGGGGGGTCAACGAGCCGCACCTCGACCTCGGGCGCGTCGCCCGCGTAGGCGCGCAGCAATCTCGGCAGGCGGTGCCACATGAGCGCCGGCACCGCGGCGATCGTGAGCTCACCCGCGCGGCCCGCACCGTAGCGGCGCAGATTCTGCGTGATCTGCTCCACGTCGCCGAGCACCCGGGACGAGGCGTCGAGCAGGTAGCGCCCGGCGCTCGTGGGTTCGACCCCCCGCGGCGAGCGCACGAGCAGCGGCACACCGAGCTCCGACTCGAGCTTGCCGATCGCGACGCTGAGCGACGGCTGCGACAGCCGCAGCTCGGCCGCCGCCGCAGTCAGCGACCCCGCCTCGACCACGGCCGCAAAGTAGCGCAGCGCCCGCAACTCCATGTTTCACAGCATAGAACGCGATCCGCTATAGATACAAACTATGATAGGCCGAGGTATTTCGGGGCTTCCCGCGGGTGGATCGCTGCCCCAGGCTTGGGAGCACGAACCACCTGACGTTTGGAGTCACCGATGCTTCCCCAGACCAACCACAACCCCGAGTTCCAGATCACTCGAGCGAGCCACGTCTCGCTCGGCGTCACCGACCTCGAGGCCAGCCGCGACTTCTACCGCGATGTCGTCGGCCTCGTCGTCACCGAGGAGACCGACGACGTCGTCTACCTGCGCGGCCTCGAGGAGGCATCGCACCACAGCCTCGTGCTCGAGCGGTCGGATGTCGCGAAGGCCCACCGCATCGGCCTGCGCGTGCGCTCCGCCGACGACATCGCCGCCGCCGAGAAGTTCTTCGCGGGCGCGAACATCGAGTACCAGCGCATCGAGCGCGACCACCAGGGCCCCACCCTGCAGTTCCGCGACCCGGTGGGCACGCTGATGGAGTTCACCTCTGAGATGGATGTCGTCGAGCGCAAGATGCAGAACTTCAACGAGTTCGTCGCCGGCGCCCCGCAACGCCTCGACCACTACCAGGTCGTCACCTACGACGTGAAGACCGCCACCGAGTTCTGGACCGGCCTCGGCATGCGCATCTCGGAGTACACCGCCGCGGGCGATGACGACGAGCTCTGGGGCACCTGGATGGAGGTCAAGGGCAACACGCACGACCTCGTCTTCACCAACGGTCGCGGGCCGCGTCTGCACCACTTCGCCTTCGCCGTGCCCGACGGGCAGTCGCTGCTGCACGCCGCCGATGTGGCGGGCGCACTCGGCAAGGGCGATGAGATCGACCGCGGCCCGGGCCGTCACGGCATCTCGAACGCGCTGTTCCTCTACCTGCGCGACCCCGATCAGCACCGCGTCGAGCTGTTCAACACGCACTACCAGTTCATCGACCTCGAGACCCCGCCGATTCGCTGGGACGTCACAAACCCGCGCCGCGCGCAGCTCTGGGGCATGCCGGCATCGAACCGCTGGTTCTTCGAGGCGAGCGAGTTCCCGAACGAAGACGTGAACGAGCCGCTGCTGAAGGCAACCCCCGAGACGCTCGAGGCGTACCTCGGCCTGCATTAGGCGGCAGGGTGAGGTGGTGTTGGCAGCGGTGCTGCGGACACCACCTCACCCCGAATGACCAGGGGCGGTCGCGGTTTGTTGTGCCCTCAACGCCGCGGCTGCCCCTACTTCTTCGCAGCGGCCTTGGCCGCTCGCTTCGTCTCGCGCACTTTGAGCAGCGACTCGGGCGAGACGATGTCGGCCACGCTGCGGAAGCTGCCCTCTTCGCCGTAGGGTGCCGACTCCTCGCGCCAGCCCGGGCCCTCGAACCCGCACTGCTTGCCGATCAGCGCGAGGAAGATCTTCGCCTTCTGCTCCCCGAACCCGGGGAGCGACTTCAGGCGCTTCAGCAGCTCGGCGCCATCGGGGTCGCCGCGCGTCCACAGCGACGACGCGTCGCCGTCCCACTCATCGGCGATGACGCGCGCGAGCTCCTGAACCCGCCCCGCCATGGACCCGGGAAAGCGGTGCACCGCGGGCGACTGCTTGAACACGGCGAGAAAAGCCTCGGGGTCGGCGTCGGCGATCGCCCGGGGCTCGATCGTGCCGAAGCGCTCGAGAATCTTGTGCGGCCCCGCGAACGCCACCTCCATCGCCACCTGCTGGTCGAGCAGCATGCCGATGAGCAATGCGAACGGGTCATCGCTGAGCAGGCGGTCGGCGGCGGCGTCGCCGGTGAGGTGCAGGTCCATTCCCCCATTCTCGCCGTGATCCCGGGCGCGAGCAACGGTGGTTCTCTCTCGGGCAGTGGCGGCCCGGGCAGTGGCGCCGCCCGGGGGGTCACTATTCGTACGGAGAAGAACCTGACCCTGCCGCCGCGAGCGTCAGTGAGCACCCCTCCCGGCCGGTCCAGGCCCAACCCAACCCAACCCAACCCAGGCCAGGCCGCGCGACCTACGCCTCCGCCGCGACCTCCGCGGCGTCGAAGTCGTCGGCGTCCGCACCAAGGGCGGGCGCGT
>JBEBWI010000087.1:0-10938 GCA_040392345.1 Leucobacter soli
ACGCCTGAGTTTATACGCGGCGCTTAATGCGCCACGCCTGAATTTATACGCGGCGCTTATGGCGCCATGCCTGGCCTATACGCGACGCGTGTGGCGACGCGCCTGAATCAAGCTGCGACGCGAGAGTGACGCGCCTGAGCCAGTACGTGTAGCTTCGGGCACCGCGCAGAGCTCTCCCGGACGAATCGCAGAAGGTGAACTACTTGGCGCCCCGTGGAGACCGGCGCTGCGAACCGCCGCGGCCCCGGCCCTGCGCGTCGATGCCGGCCATTCGAATGCCGGTCTGCACGAGAGACAGCGTGCGGAGCGCACGCACCTCGCGCAGCGAAACCCAGCGCGCCTCATCCGAAGAGCCGCCGACTTCGTGCTGCAGCGGGCCCTCCTTCACCGACGCCCGATACACGATGCGGATCGTGTGCAGTTCCGGCTCGATGCCCTCGGGCACTTCCTCACGCACCATGACCCGCGAATCGACGCCGATCAGCTTCCCCACCCGCGCCTCGAGCCCGGTCTCCTCGAGCACCTCGCGCACCACCGCATCCCGCGGATCCTCGCCGGCCTCGAGACCGCCCCCCGGCAGCGTCCACCCGTGCAGGTGCCCGCGACGCCAATGGGTGAGCAGGATCTTGCCGCGCCGCTCAATGATGGCGTATGCAGCGACTCTCAGATCCATGCTTCGAGCCTATCTGCTCGCGACATGCCCGGGGTTCGCCGCATTCCAGCCCGTCACCCACGCCTCCAGCCGCTCATACGCGCGCACGCGGGCAGGCGTATTCGAAAGGAAGACGTCATGGAGTGCACCCTCGATGCGCTCGACCGTCACCGACGGGCCCAGGCGCAGCGCAGCCCGCGCGATGCCCTCGACCTCGAGCACCGTGTCGCTCTCCAGCATCTCGTCGCGCCAGCTCACCCCGAACTGCGACCGGCTCGAAAGCAGCACGCAGGCCGGCGCACCGACGTCGATGCCGGCGGCCACCCGCGTGTGCCCGTCGAGAATCGCCCGCAGCCAGCCCGCGAGCACCGGCGGCGAATGCTCCGGGCGCCACTCGAGGTTGGTCTCACCCCCGTCGAAGGGGTCGGCCACCATGCTCTGCGCCCGCCGGTAGAACCCGAGATCAAGCTGCGGCAGTGCGAGGTCGTGCGGGTTGATGCGCGCGCGCAGCCCCACCACCGGCAGCAACGCCTTGCGCACCGCGCCGCTCAGCTGCAGCTCGAGCCACGGGCTGTTGAGAATGAGCGCGTCGGCGACGCCGCGGTGCCGGTCGGCCCAGAGGCTCATCACCAGGCCCCCGGTCGAGTGGCCGACCAGTACGAGCCGCCGAGATCCGCTTGCAGCGGCGGGAAGAAGGGAGAAGGGCAACGCGGGAATCGGCTCGGCGAGCGCGGGCTCGGAGGCCGTCGGAAGAGGATCCACTGGTTGCGAATGCACCGCCTCACCGGCCTGAGCCCCCTCGGTCTCGAGGGCCGCACGCTCTCCGGGGCCGGAGGCCTGCCCATCGCCTGCGCTCAGCGGGTGGCCCATCTCGGCGAGCGCGAGCGCGATCTCCTGGTCGTAGTCGGCGAGATCTTCGATGTAGCCGTGCGACTGCCCCTCGCGCAGGCTGCGCCCGTAGCGCCGCAGGTCGAGCGCGTAGAAGCGGGCGCCCTTCGCGCGCCAGAACTCGGCGAGCCGGTGCTGGAAGAAGTAGTCGGACCAGCCGTGCACGTACAGCACGTCGACGTCTTCGAGCTCACGACGCTTGCCGACGACGCGTCTCCAGAACCCGAGTGGATCGGGCAGCGCCCGCACCAGCGTGGCGACGAGGGGCCCGTCGGCGGCTTCACCCAGATCGAGGTCCAGGCACTCGAACCCTGGGCCGAGCACGTCGGGGCGCCACTCACTCATATGCAGATTCTATAGAGAGGGGAGCCCGGGGGCGGAGGTATTCACGAAACGCTCCGCTCTCCGATTCGCCACCCACTCGCCGCATCCTGCTGCCGCCAGAAGTCGGCGAATCGGCCGCCCGCCGCGAGCAGCCCGTCGATCGTTCCGTCCTCCACGATGCCGCCATCCTCCATGAACACCACGCGGTCGGCCGCGCGAATGCTCGAGAGCCGGTGGGCGACGATGACCCGGGTTCGCGGCACCGGGTCGGAGGTGAGGGCCGCGGCGACCGCTGCCTCGTTCTCGGTGTCGAGTGCGCTCGTCGCCTCGTCGACCAGCAGCACCGGTGCCGGCTTCAGCAGCGCCCGTGCGATCGACACGCGCTGGCGCTCCCCACCCGAGAGCGTGCCGCCGGCCTCGCCGACACGGGTGTCCCATCCGTCTGGCAGTCGCCGCACCAGGCTGTCGACGCGGGCGAGCTCGGCCGCCCCGCGCACGGCGTCTGCCGAGGCATCGGGGTCGCCGACGAGCAGATTCTCGCGAATGCTGCCGTCGAACAGGTACGGCTGTTGGAACACCGCGCTCACCTGCGCGCGCCGCGACTCGGCGTCCAGCCGGCTCACGTCCACCCCGTCGAAGAAGATACTGCCGACCTCTGGTCGGTGCAATCCGGCGAGCAGAGCGAGCACGGTGCTCTTCCCCGACCCCGAGGGCCCGACGATGGCAGTTGTGGTGCCGGGCTCGAGTTCCAGGCTGAAGTCGTCGAGCACCGGGCGACCGGCATCTCCGCTGCCCTCGTGCGGCGGCTCGTATCCGAAGCGAATGTCGCGCAGTTCGATGCGCGGCGCACCCGCGGTTGCGAGATGCTCGGCACCCGCGGCGTCGACCGGAGCCTCCAGCACCTCGCGAATACGACGCAGCGCCCCCGTCGTGGTCTCTATGCCCGGGGAGAGCTCGGCGAGCACGGTGAAGCACTCGAGGTAACGCACGACGAGCACGATCAGGGCAATGGACTGCGGCACCGTGAGTTCGCCGCCCAGGGCGAGCAGTACGACGGTGCCCGCGAGCAGGATCAGCGCGAGCTGGCTCGCGACTCCGAAGATCACCTGCCCGGGAATCTGCAGGAGGAGGAGCCGCATCGTCGCGCCGTGCTGGGCGGCGAGGGCGGCGCCCGCGTGGCTGCGCGCCGGCTCCACCCGGCGCGCGGCGCGCAGCGCCTGCTGCGTGCGTGCGAACTCGACGATGCGCTCCGTCAGTTCGGTGTTCGCCTCGGCGGCGACGCGATCCGCCCCCCTGCCGAAGCGCCCCGAAGCCCACAGGGCGCCGAGCAGCAACGGCACCCCGGCGAGGGCTGCGAGGCCGAGCTGCCACGAGATGGGGAGCAGCGCCAGTGCGATCGCGATCGGCAGCAGCACCGCCGCGAGCATCGGGGTGACCAGGTAGACGATCACCCCGACGAGGTCGGGGCCCGTCGCAGCCACCGCCTGACGTGTGGTGGCCGTGTGCTCGGCGCCGAACCAGCGCAGGCTGATGCGCGAGACGCGATCGGCGACGGTGCGCTGCCCGGTGTCGAGCAGGCCGAAGCCAAGATCGAACGCGCGACGCGACGCAGCGATGTCGACGACCCACCCGACGGCCGTGACCGCGGCGAGCGCCCCAAGCCAGCGCCAGGCCACCCCGGCGTCCCCCTCGAACAGTGCGGCGACGAGCGGCACGATCAGCACCGCACCCGCGGCGCGCAGCATCAGGCCGATCACGGTGAGTATCAGGTGCGCGACGACCGTGCGGCGGCTGCCCGTCGGCAGCAGGCCCAGAATCGTGCGGATCATCGCGCAGCCTCCGATGCGTCGACTGGGGCGGCTGGGGCGGCGGCTGTGCTGGCCGTCGCGCGCCCCGCGTCCCACAGTCGCCGGTATCGGCCGTCGCGGTGCAGCAGCTCTTCGTGAGTTCCGACCTCGGCGACCCGACCGTGATCCAGCACCACGACCCGATCCACCCCCGTGATGGTGTGCAGGCGGTGCGCGATGACGAGCACCGTGCGCCCGCTCGTGAGCCGGTTCAGCGCCTGCTGCACGAGGTACTCGGACTCGGGGTCGGCGAACGCGGTCGCCTCGTCGAGCACGAGCACCGGCGTGTCGGCGAGCAGCGCACGGGCGATGGTGAGCCGCTGCTGCTCCCCGCCCGAGAGCACCGCGTCGCTGCCCAGCACGGTGTCGTAACCCGCGGGCAGCCGCGTGATGCGGTCGTGAATCTGCGCTGCGCGCGCCGCCTGCTCGACCTGCGCGTCGCTCGCGTTCGGCACGGCGAGGGCGATGTTGTCGCGCACCGTCCCGTGAACAAGCTGCGTCTGCTGGAAGACGAACCCCACGCGCCGGTAGAGCTGGTCGGCGGGGAGACTGCGCAGATCCACCCCGTCGATGCGGATCGCCCCCGAGTCGACATCGTGGAAGCGGGCGAGCAGCGACGCGAGCGTCGACTTGCCAGAGCCCGACGGGCCGACGATCGCGGTGACCGTGCCAGGTTCGAGCACGAGATCGATGCCTTCGAGTACCGGAACGCCCGGGCGGTAGGAGAAGCCCACCCCGTCGAACTCGACCCGACCGACGCGATCGGGTTCGACCCTGCGGACGCGGTCGGACTCGACCCGCCCTGCTGCGTTCTGGGCCAGGGTCTCCGTAGAACCGAGGGCGTCATCCGCGCTCGATGCGCCCGCCTCGACCTCCAGCTCGGGCTCGTCGAGCACGACCTGGATGCGACGCGCTGCGAGCAAGCCGGTGCGCAGGCCCGAAAGCCCGTAGCCGATGCCGAGCAGGCGTGCGCCGAATGTGGTGCCGAGCAGCAGGAACGGGAGCAGGGCGATGGGGTCCATGCCGCCGGTGGTCACAAGGAGGGTGCCCATCGCGCAGATCAGCAGCAGGAAGGTCGCCGGCCGCGTCACCAGGTCGATGAACGCCTTCTGCCCGCTGAGGGGGCGCTGCCAGTCGTTGAGGAAGGCGATGTACTCGCCGAGCCGGGCACGGAACGTCGACGCGGCCGGGCCCCCGAACACGCGAATCACGGGCTGGCCCTCGAGGTAGGCCCCGGCCTCGACGTTCATGCGCTCCGCCCACCGCATGGCCTGCCCGGTGCGCGGCCCTGACTGCACCACCATGATCGCCATTGCGACGATATAGACGAGCACCGGCAGCAGGAGCACCAGCGCGATACGCCAGTCGACGGCGAAGAGATAGACGAGCACCGCGACGGGCGCGACGACTGCGGCAACCGCATCCGGCACGGCATGGGTCACGAGGTAGTGCAGCGAGAGCGTGTCGTCTTGCACGAGCTGCTTCACCTGACCCGAACCGCGCGCGTCGAACCAGCCGAGCGGCAGCCGGGCCAGCTTGCTCAGCATGCGTCGGCGCAGGTCTCGGGCGAATCGTGCGTCGACCGCGTGCAGCCACAGCAGCAGCGCTGCAGACAACAGCACCCCGGCGCCCATGAGCGCGACGGCCCAGATGCCGATGGCCCAGAGCTGCGCGGTGCCGGCGCCCGAGAGCAGCGCTCGCGAGAGCTCGACCATCAGCACGAACGGGGCCAGCTGTACGAGCGTCACGATCGCCTGCGCGATTCCCGCGATGACGAGTGTGGATCGCAGCGGCGCGAGCAGCCGCCCGCCGGCCTGTGCCCGCCAGGTGCCTCGCGGTGGCGCTGCCGGTGCTCGGGTGCCGGTTCTGGCCGCCGTGTCTGCCGCCGCGGCGGTTGCTGCAGCAGTCGACTCCGCCGAGTCCGGCTGCCCGCCGGGAATCCCGGCTGTCGTTGCCGGCTCGTCGCCCGCTGACGCGGCGGCGGCGAGCTCGGTCTCGTCGACCAGATCCTTCGGTCGTTTGTTGCCGAAGGGTCGCCCGTAGTACCAGTAGGCCTGGGCGTGGATCTCGGACTTCGGGAACCCGAATTCGTCGCGCAAACGCGTGCGCAAGTGCTTGAGGCTTCCCGACTCGGGTGCGGCCCAGGCGTACCAGTTCGACCAGTCGCGCGCCTCGATCGCGGCGGCGAGCGACGCTTCCCCTCGCCTCGGCACCCAGTGCACGCGTGCACGGGGGTGCGCGTGCAGCGGAATCGAACGGTCGTGTTCGTCGTGCTCCTCGAGGTACACCTCGATGGGCACCTCCGCCGGAATCACACGGAGGATCGCATCGATCGCGGGGAGGGAGGCGGAGTCGCCGATGAGCAGATAGCCGGTGGGGAGATCCTCGGGGAGGTCGAATCGGGAGGAACCGAGCGTGGTCACCGCGACGGTCATCCCGGGTTCGGCGCGCTGGCACCAGGCGGAGGCCGGGCCGGCGGGTTCGTGCAGCACGACGTCGACGGCGAACGCCCCCGACTGCTCGTCGACCTCGGCGAGTGTGTAGGCGCGCTGGTGCTCGACCTCGGGGTCATCGACTCCCGGAAACCAGAATCTCAAGTAGGCGGTCGGTGAGACGACGACGTCTTTCAGCAGTGTCGGGGAGGTCATTCGCACTCGCACGAAGTGCGGGGCGATCTGCTCCACGCCGGTGACGGTCGCCTCGTGGTCGCGCGCACCGTAGCTGCGCATGATCACGCCGTTGAAGCCTCGTTTGGCCATCGCTGCACATCTCCCACCGCCGGCGCCCGACCTCGCCCGTCGTCGTCTAGAAATCGCCGATCCGTTGCTCTGCGAGCGGGCCGGGCCGAGCAGGCCGTCGCATTCACTACTAAGGGGAGCCTAACTATGTTCAGATGTTGGCCGCAAGGCCGGGTTTCCAGGCTTCCGACCGGCATCCGGTGGCCGAAGCAGCGCCGTGTCGCCGACGATGCAACACTCGAATGCTTCGCCGTACCGGCACTCGCATCGGGTGCCGTCTATAGTGAGTTCACCCCTTCCCGCGGTGATCAACACATCGGGTGCGGTGCCGGCAACCGAGAGGATCGAGGCGCGACATGACCGAGGTTCCGAGCGCAGGCGCCGACGGCAGCGCGGCCGAGCCTGCTACGGCAGACTCAGCTGCAATCCACACGGGGAGTCCCGCCGACTCCGTTGCCGATGCCGATACCGGCGCGAAGGTCGCTGCCGGCGGCGAACTCGACACGCAGCCCTTCATCGATGCCAGCAGGCAGTCGCAGAGCAGCTACGGGCGATTCAACCTCGCGATCGTCGGAGGCACGGGCGTCGGCAAGTCGTCGCTCGTGAACGCGGTGTTCGGGCGCGACCACGCGAAGGTCGGCAAGGGCCTGCCGGTGACGAGCGGTGTGAACTACTACCACGACACATCGCTCGGCATCTGGGATTTCGAGGGCTTCGAGATCGGTTCGAGCACGTCGCCCGGCGAGACGCTCAGGGCGCATCTGCACACGGTGTCGCAGCGGTCCGCGGACGAGCAGATCGCCGTCGTCTGGTACTGCGTGCTCTCGACCGCCGATCGCCTCACCGGCCCCGACATCGAGATGATTCGCGAGCTCGACGCCGCCGGGCTGCCGGTGATGCTCGTGCTCACGAAGGTCGCCTGGTCCAAGAACCCCGTCACCGGGCGATACCGGGCGCCCGCCGATGTCGAGGCGTTCCGCGACTGGCTCGAGCACCCGGTTGATGCCGAGGGGCGTCCGATTCACCTGCCCGTGCAGCGGGTCGTCCTCACCGCCGCGCAGGGCAGGCACGGAAAGGGCGCGGGGCATGGGCTCGGTGAGCTCGTGGCAGAGACCCTCGCCCTCTCGCCGGAAGACGAGAAGGACGCCTTTCGCATCGCACAGCGACTCAACCTCCCCTGGAAGCGAGACATGGCGCGCCCCGTCATCGCTGCTGCGTCGGCTGCAGCAGCGGCTGCGGCCGCCGTTCCCATCCCGATCGCAGACGCGGCGACGCTCGCGCCGATCCAGCTGACCATGCTGGGGCGGATCGCAACCATCTACGACCTCGAACTGCATGCGATGCTCTCGGCGTCTGCGCTCGCGCAGATCGGCGCGCAGATGGCCGGGCAGGCGCTGGCGCGCAGCTTCGTCAAGCTCATTCCCGTGGCGGGAAGCGTCATCAACGCGACGGTGGCGTCGGCCATCACAGCCGCGACCGGCGAGGCATGGATGCGGCTGTGCGAGCAGGTGCACACCGGAAAGGTCGACCTCACGCAGGTGAAGACCGCCTGGCGCGACTTCAGCCCGACCATCGTCTCGGTCTTCGCGAAGATGGCGGCGCAGAAGACCGGCGGCATCGGCCGCTGAGCAGGCCCCGCATAGGTGGAGATGCCGGTTAACCCACCGCAACCAATGTGGGTGTCTGCCAGCTGCCATCGAGGATTTCCTGGCGCGGTCGGTAGAGGCGAATGAGGAAGTTCCACCCCTCAGGGGTCGGGATTGTGTTGGGTGTGCCTTCGGGGAAGTCGCCGAAGCGCACCGTGATCGATCCGTCAGCATTCGGAGTGGCCGTGATGTTGTTGACGGTGTAGGAATCAGCAGTGTTCGGTTCGAAGTAGCCGGCCTGGTTGTATACGGAAACAGACCAGAATCCGTCGACGGGGACATCCGCGAAGGTCAGTTCGTATCTGCCTTGTGGCACGGTCGGGTTCACCCCGACGTAGGATGCTTCGCTGCTGGGAAGTCCGCCCCAACCCGCAGCGGTTCCGATGAGGTGACGGACGGGATCGATCGCGTCCTTCGGCCCGAACATGCCGTCGAAGCCGCTCATCTCGGCGGCGAGGGCAAGCAGAGCATCGCGTGTGGCGTCGAAGCTCCTCGCGTCGTAATCCGGATACGCAAACGATACGGCAGATCGTGCGCTCAAGCCGATCTGGTCCTGGAGTGCGGCGACCTTCGCAATATCCGTTGGATCGGCCGGGTCAACGAGCGTGCGGACTGCGATCACGACATACGGTGAATCGAACAGATCAGTAGTCAATTCGTAGTCGCCCGCATCGTGATAAGTGGCGTTGATGAAGTGGTCCTGATTCACCACCATCGCTGAGAGGTAGCGTTCTCCGGATGCGGGAAGGGTCAGCGTGGCCCCGGCACTGATGTCCACGACCGCGAAACTGTACAGGGTGTCGCGATTGAGCCGGATCACCGTCTGCCGATCGATCGCGGCAGGTTCACGGTTATGCAAGAAGACGTTGACCCCTCCTGCGTCGCGACTCAGGTCGTGCATCATCCGATCGGTTTCAGCCCGAACGAAGTTGTCCGTATTCACGCGTATCGACATCGATAGCTCCCTTTGTAGGCTTTCAAGGACAGTATCGCGGATCCGAAAGCAGCGGAACGTTCTTGCCGATAACGGCAAGGGCCTCCAACTTGAAACAGTCGGAGGCCTTCTGAGGGTGGAAGCAATGGAGCGCTGCGGGAACAGGCGACCACGGGTTCATGAGCTCGTTTCCCTGTGGAATCAAGGGATTCGCGAGATACTGATGCCGAGGGCGAGGCTGATGATGCTGTGATCGGGGCGTCGTCAGCGTCGAGGGTTCCGCTGGTTGCGATGCAGAACAGTTATGCGTTTTGGCCTGCTGCCCAGTCAGCGACGCGGCGTGCACTCTCATCCTCTGAGATGTCTTCAACGCGAGTCATGATTGACCAGCGAATACCGAAGGGGTCTCTGATGCTCGCGTAGCGGTCACCGGAAACGAAATCGGCGACCGGCTCGCGGATGGTGGCTCCGGCGGCTTCAGCTGAGACGACAACCGCATCGACATCTGGCACATACAGGCCGAGTGAGTAGCAGTCGTTATCCCCGCCAGGTGGGGCGACGAGGCGATAATCAGGATTGGGCTCTCCGATCTGGAGGAGCCCGTGCCCGAAGTCAAGCACGGCATGAACCACGATCCCGCCCATCTCGGTCACGTCGACCACACGAGCGCCGAACACGTCGCGGTAGAAGCTAATCGCTTCACGGGCGTTCGGGATCGCGAGGAACGGTGTGATACTGCTGGCACCCTTGGGGGTGCCGTAGTCGGTGTGTTTGCCATGCGCTGCTGATGCCATACACCCAAGCGTAAGTTCGCCGGGGACGCCTGCGCTTGAAGATTCGCGACATATCGGGCCGATTAAAATGGGCAGTGTGATTGCGAACCCGGCAACTTCACGCGGGGTGCTGTACCCGGCCAGCCTCCCCACCTTCCACCGTGAGCCTGTCACCGGTGACCTTGCGGTGTTTGTGCGCTGGTTCTGGATTCCCGAGTGGAACATTGAGCCCGGACGCACCTCACGCCAGCACGTAATCGGTTTCCCAGCATGCAATCTGGTGGTCGAGAACACCATGACCGGCATCTCGGGGCCGACGATGCGCGCGTCCTATCGCGACCTGACCGGTAAGGGGTGGGCGGTCGGCGCGCTGCTGCGTCCCGCCGCAGTTCCCGCGCTCGTGGATGACGTGGCCTTGGCCCGTGATACGTACTTGAGCGTGGACTATCCCAGCCTCACCTCTGCCGTCCAAACGGCGATGAACGCGGAGGCTCCCGCGACGGAGCGTCGCGATACCGCGACGAGGGTCTTCGCAGACTGGCTACTGAACCACGTTGGTACGCCAAGCGACGAGGCGCTACTCGCCAACCGTATGGTCGAAGCGGCTGAAACCGACCCGAGCCTTCTGACCGTGACGGATCTTGCCGCACACCTGTGCATCTCTGCGCGCGGCTTGCAACGTCTCGCCGCCAAGGACGTCGGTCTCCCGCCTGCAGAGCTGATCCGTCGTCGTCGCCTCCAGGAAGCTGCTGAGCAACTCCGTCTTGACCCGGGCCTCGACTTGACTACGCTTGCGCACCAGTTCGGGTACGCCGATCACGCCCACCTGACCAACGACTTCCGGGCTAGTCTCGGGTTCACGCCCAGCACCTACCGACGCGCTCTCCCGGTCGAATGACCTCGCCCCAGCTCCAGATTCTGATCAGGCTCGCTTCGAGCGCATCCAGGCAGGCCTCGCGGACGTGAACCGGAAACTGACGGTGTCGTTCGCCACCATCTTCCGCGAAGCCCACTAACACGACGACGGAAAAGGAGCAGAACACGAACATCAAGCCATGTCGCGTGTTCCCGCAAGACACTTTTGGTGGATCCTGGGAGAATCGAACTCCCGACATCCTGCTTGCAAAGCAGGCACT
>JBEBWI010000088.1:0-10749 GCA_040392345.1 Leucobacter soli
GAGCAACCGAGCAACCGAGCGACCGAGCGTGCAAACCGGCCGATGCCCGCCTAGGTGCACGCGCGATTCAGGCCCAGTCCACGCTGCAGGCGCTCAAGCCCACGGCCGCACCACCAGGTTGCCGACCTTGTGCCCCGAGTCAACGCGTCGATGCGCCTCGACGATCGCCTCGAGGCCGCCGAGCGTTTCGGTGACCGCGTCGAGCTTGCGCTCGTCGAGCAACTGCAGCAGTCGAGCGACATCGTCCGCGCGCTCGGCGGCGCTTCCGGCCAGTACCCGGCCTCCTGCTCGAACAGTCTCCGCGAGGCTCGCAGCGGCGAGGATCACGGTGCCGCGCTCGCCCGCGAGCCGCAGGCCCGTCGCCCTGTCGATATTGCCGACGGTGTCGAACACCACGTCGAACGTCTCGGCGAGCGAGCCGACGGGTGCAGTCGCATAGTCGATGACACGAGTCGCTCCGAGCGCGGCGACGAGGTCTCGATTTCGGGCGCTCGTCACCGCGGTGACATCCGCTCCGAGCAGTGCTGCGAGCTGCAGCGCACTCGTGCCGACGGCGCCGCTCGCACCGTTCACGAGCACCCGTGTGCCGCTCGCGACGCGCCCTCGAATGAAGTGCAGCGCCGTCGTGCCGCCGAAGACCGCCCCCGCGGCATCGGCATGACTCACGCCCTCCGGTTTGAGCGCCATGGCCCGGGGGTGGATCGCGGCAAACTGTGCGTGCGCACCCATTCGCGCGCCATTCATGCCGGTGACCTCATCGCCGGGGCCGAACTCCGTGATCCGCTCGCCGACTTGCTCGATGACACCCGAGAACGCGCTGCCGAGCACGTTCTGCCGGGGCCCGCGAATTCCGATCGCCAGGCGAGCCGGAACGGCGAACCCTCTGGGGAAGCGGCCGGCGCGCATGCGCGCATCGCCCGCGGTGACCGCGACGGCCTCGATGCGCACGAGCACCTCGCGCGGCCCAACTGCCGGTACCGGGCGTTCGACAATGCTCACGCGTTCCGGCGGCCCGTACCGCTCCACGACTGCAGCTTTCATCAGGCTCCATTCTTACGTGCGTAAGTCTGCTATTTGCAGTGTAGCCTTACGGGTGTATGAATGTACAGGTGAATCGAGCGACTGGGCGTAAGCCCTCGCCCAGCACTCCGCTCAGCAGAGAGCGGATCATCGAATCTGCGGCCCGCGTTGCCGACCGTGGCGGGATCGAGGCCGTCAGCATGCGAACGATCGGAAAAGAGCTCGGTGTCGAAGCCATGTCTCTCTACCACCATGTGAAGAGCAAGGATGCGGTGCTCGACGAACTCGCCAACTGGGTCGCCGCGAAGTTCTACCTTCCAGACGCCGACGGTGAATGGCGCATGGAGATGACGAAGCGGGCGGCTTCGCTCCGCGACGTACTGTCCCGTCACCCTTGGGGGCTCGGCATGATCGAGTCTCGACGCAATGCCGGGCTAGCGCTCCTGCGGCATCATGACGCTGTACTCGGTTCGTTGCTGTCGGTCTTCTCGCTAGAGATGGCTTCCCATGCGTTCTCGATGCTCGACGCCTATATCTACGGATTCGTGCTCACCGAGGTGAACCTGCCGTTCGAGCCCGGCGAGGGGCACGAGAACGAGTTGGCTGCTGAGGTCGCTCCAAACCCGACGGTTCTGCCGCATCTGGCGCGAATGGCGCAGGAGCTCATGTTCACCGGCGAGTACTCCTTTGCCGCCGAATTCGAGATCGGGCTGAACCTCATTCTCGACGGACTCGAACGGCACGTCATCGCAAACGGACCTCAGGGTTGACGATGAATGCTGAGCTGTGGATCACGCCGTTTGAGCGATCCGCTCGCTGGTCTCGACATACGGGGAGGTCGCGGCTCGCACGAGCGCGCTGTAGTCGACCTGAAATGAGACCTCGTCGCCGACCGACAGATCGTGATCGCCCGCATCGACGACCAGATGGTCGCTGCTCATGCCGAGCACCGTGACTCCCTTGGGCGGGGTGAGGCCGGCCGGGTCGGTGTCCTGTCGGCCCAGCGCAAGAACCGCCTGACGCACCGTGCCGTGCCCGCGAGCCGGCGGCTCGACGCCGAAGGCCGCCTGCGCGATGCGACCCCATGGCCGTGCCGGCTTCGACTTCATCTCGATGACCTCTGCGACGAGCGTGAACGCATCGGTGCGAAGCCCCTCGAGCACGCGCCGCTGCAGCGGTTCCATGCCGAGCAGGATGGCTTCGCCGAGTCGTAGCTCATCAACGCGGCCGACATCGTCGGAGGCGAGCGCCCACTCGAGATTGGCCGAATTTCCTCCCGACACGATCGACAGCGTGCGGCCGCAGGCGGCCTCCACGGATTCGACAAGACGAGAGAGCTCATCCATCTTCTGCTGGTCCGGCGCGACCCCGCTGCGGCATGCGAGGTTCGTGCCGAGCCCGAGCAGCTCGAGGCCGCCTCTGCGCTCCACGAAGCGAGCCGCGTCGAGTACGTCGGCCACCATGATCCCCTCGCGCAGATCGCCCATCTCCACCATGAGCACGACCCCGTGTCTGCCACCGCGCCGCTCGGCCGCAGCCGAAAGCGCAGACAGTACCGACTCCTCGGTATTCAGGCTCACATCTGAGACCTGCACCGCGTGATCCACCTGGCTCAGCATCGGCGAGCGGATCAGGGTCAATTGAGTCCCGAGATCCTCGTCGCGCAGTCGTTCCAGATTCTCAACCCGCGAGTCACCGAGGCCGCTCGCTCCTCCGCGCAGCATCGCCTCGGCGACCTCGCGTGATCCGCACGCCGCCTTCGTCACTCCGGTGACGCGAACGCCCTTGGGCGAAAGCATGTCTACCAGCGCCCGGGTGTTCTGAGCGATTGCCTCGAGATCGATCTCCAGGCGCGGAGCGGTCACCGTGCGGCTGAGGCGATCGAGGCCTCAAGCTTCGGGAAGGCGCGAAGCACCATCTCGACCAGCCGGTCGGCCGGGCGCGTGAGCGGGTCGGTGGCCGGCAAGCCGAACTCGAGCTCGTACTCGTCGATGGCCGCGCTCACCTCCTGGTCGCTCATGTGCTCGTGATTGATCGTGACGCCGATCACACGAGTATCGGCGAACGCCTCGATCAGCGTGATCTCGCTGGACAGGCTGGGCATCTGCATCATCGGGAAATCGCCCAGCACGGTGCGTTTCGGCGCATGCTGAACGATGACCCCGTCTGGCCGGCTGCCTCGCAGAATATGGGCCGATGTCATGTATGCGGGATGGCTCAGAGCGCCCTGCCCCTCGACCACGATGATGTCGGGGTTCTCGCCCTCGTAGGCGGCGACGACCTGGTTCTCGACTTCACCGGAGCAGAACTGGGGAACGAGCGCGTCCAACGCCACGCCGTACTTGCCGCCCTGGATGAGGGTCGTCTGCCCGGTGCCGACCATGACGGCGTTGATGCCTCGAGACCTGAGTGCCTGAACGAGGAGCGTGGCGGTCGTGCGCTTGCCGATGGCGCCATCGGTTCCCAGCACCGCGATTCGGGGGCACTCCACGTCGAAGATTCGCCCGGAGAAGAGATGGAGGTCCTTCTTCTCCTTGGGGCGTCGCACGTCGGTGATCGTCACGTTTGCGAGCAGGCTCGCCGCGACGAACTCCACGTCGTCGTTCAAGAACTCATGGAGGCCGTTGATGATGTGCATGCCCCGTGAGATTCCGTCGAGGAGTACGACGCGCTGCGCCTCCGAAAGCAATCCGTCCGCCGGCGCCAGGCCGCAGATGAGATAGTCGGGCACGCGACCGGCGTGGGCGATGGCGGCGGGCAGGCTCGCGAGCACAGGGATGCCATTGCGCTCGCCGTCGAGGAAGAATCCGGCGTCGACTCCCGCGTGACGGCTGTCGATGACGCTGAGGATCTCGTACTTCTCCGACGTGCGCACGAGCCCGTTCGCGGTCTTCCCATCCTGCTCTCCGAACTGGCCCTCGCAGTAGACGATGGCGGTGGAGCCCAGGGGTGAAGGGGCCGTGAAGAACTCGTCGCCGTTGGCGTCCGAACCGGGGCAAGACAAAATAGAGACCTCTCTCTGATCGAATCAGAGGAGGCGACGGTATCGTGGCGGGGCCGAGCGGCCCAACGTTCAACGAGAAGTCTTCCCTGAGGTCGACGACTGCCGACAGCTCGAACCCTACCTTTCTTGCCTGCGTGCGCTCACAGATCCGTCTGCTGCCGCTTCTCGGGAGGAACACGCGGCCGTTAGGATGAGCGTGAGGCGCCTCCACCTGTGAGGCGCACGACCAGGATCGAGAGCGCCATATGAGTACCACCTCCGCTGTAGCACCTCCCAAAGGTGCCAGGTTTGCTCTGCTGATCGGGGGCCTCGCCGCGGTCGGGTTCGGTATCGCAGTGCTCGTCTGGCCGACCAAGGCTGCGGTCGCACTCACCGGTGTGATCGCGGTGTACGCGATCATCGCGGGTGTGCTCTACGCCGCCTTCGGCATCTTCTCGAAGAACCTCGGCGCCGGCGGGCGGATCGGGCACGTGATTCTCGGTGTGCTCTACGTGATTGCAGGCATCTACGCGTTCACCTCACTGCAGCAGTCCGCCGCATTCCTCGCCCTCTTCCTGACGATCATGGTCGGTGTTCTCTGGGTGATCGAGGGTTTCACCTCGCTGTACGACCTCGGCCAGTCGGGCTCGAAGACCCTCACCGTCGTGTTCGCCATCATCTCGGTCATCGCCGGGTTCACGCTCCTGAGCAGCCCGCTGTGGGGCGCCGTGTTCCTGTGGTGGTTCCTCGGCATCGCGCTCATCGTGCTCGGTGCGCTGAACGTGATTCGCGCCATCACGGGGCAGCGGAGCTGAGCCATGGCCACCGAACAATTCTCCGGCCCCGTCGACTACCTGGTGTTCGCCTTCGACGAGCATGCGGATCTCGGCCCGGGTCTCGTCGCGGTGCTCGAGCGGGTGCGCGAGGGCATCATCGAGATCCTCGATATCGAGCTCATCGCCGTCGACGCTGAAGGTGCCCCGGTCAAGCGCTCCTTCGCCAGCCTCGACGGCGTCACCGGCATCGACCTCTCCGTCTTCGACGGCGTCGAGAGCGGGATCCTCGATGCAGAAGACCTTGCGAGCGTCGTCTCGGAGCTTCGGCCGGGCCAACTCGCTCTCGCCATCGTCTACGAAGACCGTTCGCTGGCCGCCGCCGCAGACGCGTGGGCGGCCGCGGGAGGCGCCGAACTCTTCTCCGGCGGCGTCGACATCGCCGACCTCGAGCACGCCCTCCAGGAAGGAGCGCAGTCATGAGCCTTCTCCGCACCGCCGTGCGCGCCTCGGTCGCGACCCGCGTGATCGGCAGCACCCATCGCCGTCAACAGCAGCGATGGGCGGCCCAGGACGCCGCGACAGCCACGGCATCGGCCCCAGCTGCGCAGCCCGCCCCCGTTGCGACGGCTCCCGTATCGGAACCGTCGCCGCCCGCCCCAGACATGACGGCGGTAATCGCGCAGCTTGCGCAGCTCGGTCAGCTTCGCGACAGCGGGGTGCTCACCGAGGCGGAATTCGAGACCCAGAAGCAGCGACTCCTCGCGGCGAACTAGATCGGCGAACCGAATCAGCGTAGGGCCGGATCAGCGCAGGGCGATCGGCATCCGTTCGATCACCCGCACGAAGTCGTCGTGCGTGAATTCGATCGGCCCGTCATGCTCGATCGACGCGAAGCGACCGAGGAGCGCGTTGAACAGAGCGGTCGCCTCTGCGCGCGCAAGCATCTGGCCGGCACAGGAGTGCAGCCCGGCGCTGAACGAGAGCTGCCTGGTGGGCGTCGGGTCACGTGTCCAATCGAAGACGTCGGGGTCGTGGAATTTCTCGGGGTCCCTGTTCGCGGCGCCGAAGATGAGCAGTAGCGTCTCGCCGGCCGGAATCGTGACCTCGCCGACTTCGACCGGCCCGGTGGTGAGCCGGGTCGCGAAGTGCTCGGGCGCGTCGTAGCGGATCATCTCCTCGAGGATCCTGGGTCGCGCTTCGGCGTTCGTGCGCCAGGTCTCGGCGAGCTCAGGGCGCTCGATAAAGATCCGTAGCCCGTTGAGGATCAGATAGCTGATGTCTTGGTGCCCGACGGTGAAGATGAGCTGAATCGAGGCGATCGTCTCATCGCGGGTCATCTCGCCGTCGCGCTCGAACTGGAGGAACGCGTCGATGAGCCCGTCGCCCGGGTTGGCGAGTTTCCATGCGACGAGGCCGGCGTTGTAGTCGAGGAACCAGTCGACGGCCCGCTGCGTGATCTCGACTTCTTTCTCAGTCGCAGCAGCGCCGAGGGCGAGGCCGATGGCGTAGCTCGCCCGACGCAGTGCTTCGGCATCCTGCACCGGAACCCCGAGGATGCGGCTGATGACCGCGAAGAGCACCGGGAAGACGAGATCATGCACGACCTCGATCCGCCCGGTCTGCGGCTCGAGCGCGGCGAGACGTTCGTCGATGGCCTCGACGACGATCGTGTTCCAGCGCTCCACGGCGCGAGGCGTGAACCATTTCGCGAGTGCCTTCCGCAAGCGGGTGTGCTTGGGTGGATCGGCGCCGAGCGCGGTGTCGTGAATGTGCCCGCCGGGCCCGAAATCCATCTGCTCGACGCTCAGGGATCGGTCGGTGAGGAGTCGCTCGACGTCGGCGAAACGTGTCACAGCCCAGAGACCGTTCGGGGTGCGCCATGCGGGTGCATGCTCGCGCAGCGCGGCGTAGAAGGGGTAGGGGTCGGCGCGATAGGCGGGGTCGCGGAACGGGAGACGGTCGATCTCTTCGACGGGATTCATGAGGTGTATGGGCGTTTCAGAGGAGGAAGAACACTTTGCGAACGGGCTCGAGGGCCTCGAAGCGACCGGCCCAGCCTGCGGGGAGCCGGTAGCCTTCACCGGCCCGGACCACGGTCTCGGTGCCGTCGACCCCGGTCAGCTTTGCGACGCCTTCGAAGAGGAAGGCGGCCTCGGCCGCGGGAAGGCCGAGGTACTCGAATCCGTCTTTATCGCACGTCCACGCGGCGACTTCGCCGGCGCTCTCCCGCGGCCCCGCGAGATGCGCGTACCGGATGGTCGGTTCGCCCCAGAACCGGGCGAACGGTGGGAGCTCGGTCGAGATATCGAGGTCGACGTCGTCGAGGAGTGCGGCGGCGAGCTTGAGAGCTGCCGGCGTGTGATCTGACACGGTGGGCCTTTCTGATGGGGCGAGGTCATTGAATGCTACGGTCGCCACTGAAACTTGTCAAGTGGATAAATTGGTGGATGAACTGTTCGCTGAAATCGTGGATCGCGGTGGCGCCGGTGGTCGACCGAGCGCCGTTCCGAGTCGTGCGGGAAGGCCCTGGGGCGCCTGTCCGGCAGGCCGCTGACGCACCCTTCTGGCCGCAAAAGGGTACGCTGAACGGGCGATGAAGGGTGGCTCATGACACAGGTGGCCTACGGGCAGGGGGAAAGCGCGCTGCTCGATGCCGCGATCCGCGTGGCCTCGCGCGATGGACTTCGCGGGTTGACGTATCGCGCCGTCGCGGCGGAAGCCGGGGTCACCCACGGGCTCGTCGCCTATCACTTCGGTTCCCGGGCCGTGCTCATTCGCAAGACCGCGCTTCGCGCTGTGAGCGACAGCGTCGATGCGGTGCCGCTGGAATCCGATGCGCCGGGATATGAGCGGTTCGCCGAAGGGCTCGCGGCTTTCACCGCCCGCGACGAGGTCACCCAGGTGTTCCTCTTCGAGTTAGCGCTCGAGGCCAGGCGTGACGCCTCGCTGCTCCCGGTGATGGAGGAGGCCTATGAGGCCTACCGGGCGAGGGTGCGCTCTGAACTGCTGAATAACGGCATCGACGATCCCGACCTCGCGCACCTCGTCTTCGCTGCGCTCGACGGGCTGGTCTTTCAGCAGGTCACCCTCGGCACCGTTCGGGAGACGCGGGGAGGCGTCGACCGGCTCCGCGCGCTCTTGCGCGCCTATTCGGCCCGGTTCGATTCCGGGCCGCCCGCGGGGCCGACCCCGCGATAGCTTCGTCGTTCACAGGTCTACCGATGGGCCCGCGGTTGATCGCCGTCACAGGTCGATCAGCAGCCGGGTGCCTTTCGCGCGTGAGACGCACGGGTAGAAGCAATCGTTCGCGGCGCGCTCGCTCTCGTCGAGCAGCGAATCTCGGTGGAGGACGTCGCCCTCGAGCACGATGGTCTCGCAGGAGCCGCAGATGCCCTCGCGGCAGGAGTTCGGAACGAAGACTCCCGCCTCGGCGAGTGCATCGATGGCCGCGGCATCCGCCGCGACCTCCACGGTGATGCCCTGCTTCGCGAGGTCGAGTGCGAACGGCCGGTCGCCCTCGGTGCTGAACTCCGCGGCTTCGAAATGCTCGACGGTGATCGCGCCTCTGCGGCCGCAGGCCTCGGCGGCGGCCAGTGCGGCGTCGATGAGAGCGTTGGGGCCGCAGCAGGCGAATACCGTGCCCTCGGGGGCGTCGGTGAACAGCGTGCCGAGGTCGTATCGTCCCTGTGTCGAGCTCGTCCAGAGCGTCGCCCGCGGTTCGGCGGAGAGCGAAGTGCGGAACGCGTGTCCGTCGGCATCGCGGGCGGTGTAGATGAGCGACCAATCGCGCCCGTCGGTCTTCGCCTGCTCGATCATGGGGATGAGCGGGGTGACGCCGACGCCGCCGGCGATGAATATCTCTCGGTCGCCGTGCTCGCGGTGAAAGGTCGACCTCGGGAGACCGACGGTGAGCGTGGCGCCGGGAATCGCCTCGTCGTGCACCCACCTGGAACCGCCGCGCCCGCCAGGCTCGTCGAGCACGGCGATCATCCATGTCTCTGCGCCGAGCGACCCGCAGAGTGAGTACTGGCGTGTGCCGACCGGGGTCTCCACGTCGATATGATCGCCGGGCTTCCACGGGGGGAGCGCCGACCCGTCGGCGGTTCGAAGCGTGATCGAGACGATGTTCGGGGTCTCGACGGTGCGCGACTCGACGACGGCGTCGATGCTGCTCGGTGCGGTCATGTGCTGCTCCTAAACTTTCCAAGTGGATAAATTGAGATGTGTCACTTTACCACCGCGGCCGTCGAGCGCGTGGGAGCTGTGGATCCGCATGCCTTTTCAAAGGTGCGTATCGGGCCGGAGCGCTGCTTCGAAGAACGCCCGCCGCCGCCGTCAGGGCAACCTGAGGAAAGCTACCCGCGCGGTGATCGCGCTACTCAGCGCAGCCGAGACGAGACCGGCGTATCCTCGGGTCATGACACCCGAGCAGCCCGAGCGGGCCGCGCCGGCTACCGGACCGGCCGATCGAACGGACGCCCCACTCGTATTCGACGGGGCCGAACTCGGTGATGCCTTCGTACAGGCCGTGCCAGAGCTCGGTGTGCCGTGGCAGGCGGTTTCGCCGGCAACCCCGTCGCTCGTCGTGCTGAACGAACCGCTCGCGAGCCGTCTGGGCTTCGACCCCGACGCGCTGCGCACCGAGACCGGCGTGCGGTTTCTGCTCGGCAACGCGCTCGCGCCCGGCAGCCGCCCCGTCGCGCAGGCCTACGCGGGTCACCAGTTCGGAGGCTACTCGCCACGGCTCGGCGACGGCCGCGCGCTGCTGCTCGGCGACCTCACTGCACCCGACGGTGCCGTCTACGAGCTGCACCTCAAGGGCTCGGGGCGCACGCCGTTCGCGAGAGCGGACGGGTTCGCCGCGGTCGGCCCCATGCTGCGCGAATACCTCGTGGGCGAGTTCATGCACGCCGTCGGCATCCCGACGAGTCGTGCGCTCGCGGTCGTCTCGACGGGGCGGTGGGTGCCCCGAGACGAGCTGCTGCCCGGCGCCGTGCTCACGCGGGTGGCCAGCAGCCATCTGCGTGTGGGCACGTTCCAGCTTGTGCGATCCACTGGTGATGCGGGCTTGCTGCGCCGGCTGGCGGATCACGCGATCGCCCGACACTACCCCTCGCTTGCGAGGGAGGAGGCTCCCTATCTGGGCCTGCTCGAACGGGTGATCGACGCGCAAGCGCGTCTCGTCGCCGCCTGGATGGGCGTCGGTTTCGTGCACGGTGTCATGAACACCGACAACGTCACGGTCTCGGGCGAGACCATCGACTACGGCCCGTGCGCCTTCATCGACACGTTCGATCCCGCGGCGGTGTTCAGCTCCATCGATCACCAGGGTCGCTACGCGTATGGCAATCAGCCGCAGATCACGCTCTGGAATCTGACGCGCTTCGCCGAGTCGCTGCTCCCGCTGCTCGATGATGACGACGCGACCGCGCAGCGACTCGCGCTCGACGCCCTGGGCGCGTTTCAGCCGCACTACGATTCGGCGTGGGCGAGGGTGATGCGCGGCAAGCTGGGGCTGAACGCTGTGCCCGGCGAAGCCGAGCCCGAGTCCGGCCCCGCTCCGGGCGACGAAGCGATCGCCACGCTTGCCAACGAAATGCTGGTCTCGCTGCAGGCGGCGCGCGTCGATTTCACGCAGTTCTTCCGGGCGCTCGGCGAGGCCGCACAGGGGGACGACGGGCCGCTGCGAGAGCTCTCCGCCGATGCGGACTCGTGGCGCGACTGGCTCGAGCGCTGGCGGCGACTCGGCCCCGATCCTGCGGCCATGCGTCGGGCGAACCCCGTGTACATTCCGCGCAACCACCTGATGGAGCAAGCGCTGGACGCCGCGAACGATGGCGACTTCGAGCTCTTCGGCCGGATGGCTGAAGTGCTCGCCGCGCCCTTCGACGTGCGGCCAGGGCTCGAACGGTACGCGATGCCGCCGCCGGCAGGGTCGAGACCGACCGTCACGACCTGCGGTACCTGAGG
>JBEBWI010000089.1:0-10608 GCA_040392345.1 Leucobacter soli
GCGTTATCCTCGAGCGTGCCGAGGGCTACCGCGGTCAGCGTTCGCGCCTGTACCGTAAGGCGAAGGAGCAGGTCACCCACTCGCTCGTCTACGCGTACAACGATCGCCGCAAGAAGAAGGGCGATTTCCGTCGCCTGTGGATCCAGCGCATCAACGCCGGTGCCCGCGCCAACGGCTTGACCTACAACCGCTTCATCCAGGGCCTCGGCCTCGCCGGTGTCGAGGTCGACCGCCGCATGCTCTCCGAGCTGGCCACCAACGAGCCCGCGGCCTTCGCCGCGCTCGTCGAGGTCGCGAAGAGCGCTCTGCCCGAGGACACCTCGGCTCCGAAGGCCGCGTAGCCCGCGATTCTTCCTGCGCGCGTTCGCCCGCGCATCTCGCGAAGACCCCCGTCGCTTCGGTGCCGGGGGTCTTCGCATGCCCATCACCGGTAGGGTGAAGTGGTGATCGAGAATCCGAAATCGCCCCGTGTGCGCCGCGCCGCGGCGCTGGCACGCAAGAAGGACCGCCTGGCTGCCGGCCGCTTCCTCGTAGAGGGCCCGCAGTCGGTGCGCGAACTGCTGACGCACCGCCCCGAGCTCGCCGAGACGGTGTACGCCACGACCGGTAACGAGCCGTGGCAGTTCGAGGTGGACCGCCTGGCCGATGCCGCCGGGGTCGAAATCGAGCGGGTGACCGACGCGGTGCTCGCCGCGATGGCGGAGACGGTGCACCCGCAGGGCGTTGTCGCGATCGCCCGGATCGAGCGGGTCGACCTCGCCACGGTGCTCGCGGGTGCGCGTCTGGTCGCAGTGCTGCACGAGGTGCGCGACCCGGGGAACGCCGGAACCGTGCTCCGCGCCGCGGACGCGAGCGGCGCGGACGCGGTCGTCTTCGCGGGGGAGAGCATCGACCCCTGGCATCCGAAGGTAGTGCGCTCGACCACCGGTTCGATCTTCCACCTGCCGGTCGCCGTCGCCGATTCGCTCGAAGAAGTGGCGGTCGCGGCACGCGCCGCCGGGCTCGCGGTGCTCGCCGCCGACGTGCGCGGTGACGAGCTGACCGAGGCGACCGCAGCGCTCTCCGAACCGGTCGCCTGGGTGTTCGGCAACGAAGCCCGCGGGCTGAACGAGCAGGAGCGCGGCCTCGCAGATCGTTCGCTGCGCCTTCCGATCTACGGCAAGGCCGAATCACTCAATCTGGCGACCGCGGCGAGCGTCTGCCTCTACACGACGGCGTTCGCGCAGCGTCGGTAGCGCCCGTGCTGCGACGCTCGCCACCGGCTACCTGATGTGCAGTTCTTCGATGAGGCGTCGCCGCAGCGGGGTGAGTTCGGGCAGCGTCGTATCGCGCGGGTGCGGGGCCTCGACGGTGTGCTCGTAGGCGAATCCGCCGTCGTTGAGAACGAGAATGCGATCGGCCAGGCGGATCGCCTCGTCCACATCGTGGGTGACCAGCACGACGGCCGGCCCGTGTCGGTCGATGAGTTCTGCCACGAGTGTCTGCATCTCGATGCGTTTGAGCGCGTCGAGCGCCGCGAAGGGCTCGTCGAGCAGCAGCAGCTCGGGCTCGCGTACGAGGGCGCGAGCCAGCGCAACGCGCTGGGCTTCGCCGCCCGAGAGCGTCGCAGGCCAGCTGCGCTCGCGCCCGGAGAGTCCGACCTCGTCGAGAGCCTCCCTGGCGGCAGTGCGGTTCTCCTCGGTCTTCGGCAATCCGATCATGACGTTCGCGAGTACCCGCTTCGAGGGGATGAGGCGGGGCTCCTGATAGACGAAGGTGCTGCGCTCGGGCACGAGCACGTCGCCGGCGTCTGGCCGTTGGAGTCCGGCAAGTACGCGCAGCAGCGATGTCTTGCCGGTGCCGCTCGGACCGAGCAGGGCCACGAACTCGCTGCTCGCGACCTCCAGGTCGATGCCGGTGAGCACCGGACGCCCGTCGAACGCGAGCTCGACCCCGCGGGTGCGCACTCGGAGAGCCGATCGATCGGCGACTGATGTCCCACTCATCGCAACGCCACCCCCTGGCGCCAGGGCAGCAGCAGGTGTTCGAGCAACCGTACGGCGGCATCGAAGAGCAGCCCGAGCAGCGCGTAGATGACGACGCAGAGGAACAGATAGTCGACGCGGTTGTACTGCTGCGCGAGCGACACCAGGTAACCGAGGCCGACGCGAGTGCCGACGTTCTCGGCTGCGATGAGCGCGCCGATGCTGATGCTCAGGCTGATGCGCAAGGCCATGAGGATGCCGGGCGTCGAAAGCGGCAGCACCACCTCGCGGATCAGTGCGAAGCCGGTCAGACCGTAGCCGCGAGCGGCCTCCACGAGCTTCCGATCGATTCCTCGCACGGCCAGGTAGACGTAGGCGTACATCGGGGTGACCGTCGCGAACGCGATGACCAGCACCTTGAACGTCTCGTCGATACCGAACCAGGCAATGAACAGCGGCACGATCGCGAGGAACGGCACCGCGCGAACGATCTGCAGCGTGCCGTCGACGAGTTCTTCGCCCGCCCGGCTGAGCCCGGAGAAGAGCCCGAGCGCGAGGCCGAGACCCGCACCGAGCGCGATGCCTGCGAGTACCCGCAGCAGCGAGGCGCCGAGCGAGCCGAGCAGCTGGCCTGACACGAGCAGATCCCAGCCGGCGAGCAGCACACTGGGAATCGGAGGCAGGACGACAGCGGGCACCCAGCCGAATGCGGTGACGGCCCACCAGCTGAGCACGATCGCCGCGGGGATCAGCGCGCGCCGCAGCGCGACTCGGCTGCGCGAGGCGACCTTCTGCTTCGGATAGGCGGGGGGCCGGAGCGCTGGGCCGACGGCGGGCACTGCCGGCGAATCCGGCGCACCCGGCCGCACCAGCGTGGCGACCCCGCCCGTGAGAGGCTCAGCCGAGGTCTGCGATGAGGTCATCGGCAGTCACCCCCTGCGGAATCACGCCGTTCGCGGCGAACAGGTCGATGATCGATTGCAGCTTGCTGCGATCCTCGGCGGTCGGGTAGCGCAGCGTCGCGGGGTAGGAGATCACCTGGAGCTGCCACTCGAGCGCCTCGCCCTCGAGCGCGCGCGGCCCGGTCGACTCGAAGACGTTGACGTAGTCCTGAGTGTTCTTCGAACGGTTCTCGATGAGCGGCTTCGCGGCCTCGACGACGGCTCTCGCGATGTCGGGACGCGCCTCGAGCAGATCGTCGGTGAAGAGGATGATCTCGGTGTCCTGGGACTCGATGTCGCCCTCGGTCGCGACGACGGTGCCGGTCTTGACCGCTTGGCGGAAGAAGTCGCCGAAGGTCGCGATGGCGTCGACCTTGCCCGAGCTGAAGGCCGAGAGCGCGTCGGCGGGCTGCAGGTACTCGAGCGTGACCTGGTCGGGTGAGATGCCCGCCTGCTCGAACGCCCGCAGCACGATGTATTCGCCCTTGCCCGCGGGATTCACGGCGACGCGCTTGCCGACGAGATCCGCGACCTCCTCGATGCCGGTGCCCGCAGCCGAGACGATGCCGGAGTCGGCCCGGGGCGATTCGGTCGCGACCACGGCGCCGATGCGGATCGGGGCGTCCTGCGATGCGGTGCCCACGACGGGCGTGTATGCGCCCTCGCTCACCTGAAGCTCTCCGGTGCTGAACAGTGGCAGGTTCGCCGTGACCGCGCCCTTCGCCGGCACCCACTCGACCGTCGCGTCGAGTGGTGCGAGCGCCTCTTCGAGCACGCCGTCGCGCTTCGCGACCGCGAGCCAGCCGGTGTTGGTGGGCTCGGTGACCTTCAGGGTGTAGGTTCCCTCAGCGGAGGACTGGGGTTCCGCTGCGGCGCCCGATTCGAGCGCCGATCCCGAGGCGGTGCACGCGGTGAGCGCCGTGGAGGCGACGACGAGCAGTGCGAGCGCGCCGGTGCGGAGCGTCTTCGTGAGTTTCGAGTTCATGCCGGGTTCCTTTCAGAGGGTCGTGATGCCGCCGTGCTGCGTGCTGCAGCCGCGGAGAGATGGCCGATGACGGCGCCGATGGCGGGAGCCGAGGCGAACAGCGGATCGGCGTGATCCGCACCCCCGATCTCGAGCAGCGTGGATCGTGCGCCGACCGACTGCAGCGCGCCGTGCCAGGTGCGCTGCGAGTAGCGGATCTCATCGGAATCGTGCGAGCCGACGAGCAGAAGGAACGGCGGCAGCTCGGCAGGATCGAGCGCGGCGAGGTGCAGTCGCGGGTCGCCGTCGAGCGCCTCGCGCAGTGTGACCGTCTCGAGATCGTTCGTGCCGATGAACGGCACGAACGGGTCGGGCGGCGAGGCAGGCGCTGCACCGCCGCGGTCCCAGAAGCCGCCCGGGTATGGGGCGTCGGGATAGCGGTGCTTGAGGTAGCGGGAGGCGGGGTCGAGCGGCGCGTACCAGGAGACCACCGAGGCGGGAACCGTAGCGAGGCGTCCCTCGGCGAGCCCCTTCGTCACCGCGAGGGAGGCGAGGTGGCCGCCCGCGGAGGAGCCGCCGATGCCGATGACGGGCGGGCCGTCGGAATCGAGACCCAGCTCATCCGTGTGATCCGTCACGTAATCGACGAGCCCGATGACGTCGTCGATGTTGCGCGGGTAGGGGTGGTCGGTCGTGAGCGTGTAGTTCGCGTTGATGGTGGTCACGCCGGCCGCCGCGAGCGCGGCCGGGATGCGCTCGCTCGTCGACTTGTCGCCGTATCGCCAGCCGCCGCCGTGCAGGTAGATGAACGCGCCCGGAAGCACGGGCGACTCCGGCTGGAAGAGGTCGAAACGCTGTGCGGCGTGCGGGCCCTGAGCCCCGCGGTAGGCGATGTCCCGGGTGATTCGGGTGGTGGCGCTCATGCGTTCACCCCTTGCAGCTCGGGGGACTCGGGGGTCTCCACGGGCTCGGCATGCCCGGTCGGCACGTCCAGAGGGCGGCGCAGCACGGCGGGCCGGGGGAGCCCGAGGTGCCCGCGCAAGGTCTCGCTCGTGTACTCGGTGCGGGCTATGCCGCGCCGCTGCAGCTCGGGCACGACGAAGTCGACGAAGTCGCCGAAGCCGCTCCGCATGAAGGGCGGGAACACCTTCACCCCGTCGAAGGCGCCGGAGCCGTAGCCCTCCTCGATCCAATCGGCCACGTGCTTCGGGTCGCCGACGACCACGGGGAAGTTCTTCTTGTTCGCGGCGAAGCGGAACAGCTCGTCGAAGGTGAAGCCGTAGTCGCCCGTGATACTCGCGAACTCGTCGAGCAGCCCGCGAGCGGTGCCGTCTACGGGAAGCCGTTCGATGTCGAGTTCGGTGCCGACTCGCGCATTCGGATGGATGCGCTCGGGCTCGATGCCGAGCTGGCGCGCGATGAGGCCCGCGGAGAAGCGCTCGACGAGGTTCGCCTGCACCTCGTTGAAGAGCTCGCGGGCGCGGGCGCGGGTGTCGGCGACGTAGATGTTCGCCCCGACCACGAAGGCGTACTCGGCGGGATTGCGGCCCTGCTGCGCGGCGAGCTCCCGATGGGTGCGCGCATAGTTCCGGTTCCAGGCGATCGACGCGAAGGGGCTGAAGCGCACGTCTGCATAGCGGGCGCCCAGCTCGAACGATTCGGGAGAGGTGCCCGCATGCACCACTGGCACCCGGCCCTGCGGGGAACGCGGTGCGTTCAGGGGGCCTGCGACCCGGAAGTGCCGCCCCTCGAAGTCGATGGGGGCTGCGGCCTCCGGCGCGAAGAGCCGGCCGGCCTCCTTGTCGCCGACGAACCAGTCGTCGGACCAGGAATCCTGCAGCCGGGTGAACACCTCGAGGTACTCGTTCGCGCGATCATACGCGTCGCAGTGATCCGGCCGCTCGGCGTAGCCGAAGTTGCGGTATGCGGCGCCGCCCGGGGCGCCGGCGACGAAGTTGACTCCGAAACGGCCCCGAGAGAGGTGGTCGATGTTGCTCGCGAACTGGGCGGTGAGGTAGGGGTCGCTGTAGGTCGTGTTGACGCTCGCGATCAGACCGATGCGCGAGGTGAGGCCGGCGAGATAGGCGGCCGCCGTGAATCCGTTGAGCTGGAAGGCGTTGCGGATCACGCCGCCCGGGTTCGCGTTCGAGCTGTCTTCCGTGTTGCCCCAGAAGAAGTAGTCGAAGACCCCGCGCTCGGCCAGGCGTGCGGTTTCGGCGAGGAGGTTCGGGTCGAAGACGCCGCCGTTGTATGCGGAGGCGGAGCGCCAGCCGCTGTTGGTGGCGCCCGTGGGCCAGTAGCTGACGGCGAGGATCAGGTGATCGCGGTCGGGGCGGGGCGAATGCGTCATGAGGGTGCCTTCTGTCTCTTCAATGACTGCGAAGTCTGTGACTGCTGGGTTCTGTCGACGAGTGCCGATCGGGTCAGACGGTGGCGCCCGCAGGAGCGACCTCGGCGGCGGTACCGCCGAGGTCGCCGCGTGTGATGCGCTCGGCGAGTTGTCCGTAGTCGTTCTCGCGCAGCCAGCCGAGGCTGTACTCGCGCGAGACGTAGTCGCGGGCGCTGTCTGCCGAGAACACGACGAAGACATCGTCCTCCGAGGCCTCGGCTGCGAGGTCGAGTGCGACGCGCAGTGAAAGCGCGGATGAGAGCCCGATGAGGAGGCCTTCTTCGCGAGCCGCGCGCCAACCGAGCAGAATCGCCTCCTCGCGTTCGCGCCGTTCGAAGCGGTCGATGACGTCGAGGTCGATGTTCGCCGGCCAGTCGTGCTCGAGATGCTCGTATCCGGGCTCCTTGGCGGCGACCCGATAGAGGTTGCTCTGCGAGTGCATCGAGCCGTGGAAGTCGGTCGCGATGACCTCGATTCCGGGGTTCTGGGCGTGCAGGAAGGTGCCGGTGCCGCTCACGGTTCCGCCTGTGGCGATCTGCGCGAGGAAATGGGTGACCCGACCGGCGGTCTGGTGCCAGATCTCGGGCCCGGTCGAGGCGATGTGCGCGGCCGGATTGTCGTGGTTGAACTCCTGGTGCGACCACCAGCCGCCGGGTTCCGACGCGGCGCGGGCGCGGGCGACGTTCGCCCAGTGCCTGGGGTCGTCGCGCGGCACGTCGGGCCGACCGGGCAGCAGTTCGACTCCGAGAAACTCGAGCAGCTTCTCCTTCTCCGGGGAGAGCGAGGGCAGCGGTACCGAGCTCGATGGGTGGCCGGTGGCGGCGCCGGCGAGGGCGATGCCGATCGCCGTGTTGCCCGCACCGGTGTCGGCGATCCGCCCGCCCGGTTGCAGCTCGCCGCTCGCGATGGCCTCGCGCACGATGTTGAGACCGATGCGATCCTTCGAGGATCCACCGAGATTGAAGCCGTCGAGCTTCACGTAGACGGTGGCGGGGAGCCCCTCGGTGAGCCGGTTCAGTCTGACGAGCGGGGTGTTGCCGATGAGGTCGAGCACGCTGTCGTAGGTCTGGCTCCGCGTCGGGTCTGGGAACGCGAGTGGCAGTTTCGACATGTCGCTCCTTGCGGTTCGGGTGCGCGGCGGTCTGCCGTGCTCTCCGCCGAAGATTACGGGAATTCAAGAAGTCTGTCTAATGCCTGAAGTAATCTGAAGTTATAAATGTTCTGTTTGGCCTTCGAGACCCGCGTGTCCCGAAGGCCCGACGGCGGAAGTGGCCTCGGCATCGGCGGGCGCCTGCTCCGAGACCACTTCGTACCGCCTGAACTGGGGGAAGACCCGCTCAGCCTTCGAGCGGCAGCAGGATGTTCTTGGCCACCGGATCGTTCGCGAGCCACTCCTGCACCGCGGGATCCTGGAAGGCGGCCACGAGTGCCTGGATGTTCTCGGTGCCCTTCCAGCGGGTGCCGATGGTGAGCTGCCCGGCGAACTCGTCAGGGGGCAACGGGGCGAAGATGAGGCGCTCGATCGGCACATCCGCGGAGAGGTAGTACTCCGTGTAGCCGACGGCCGCGTCGAGGTCGGGGAGGGCGCGCGACTGGGCGGCGAAATCGAGCAGCTTGAACTGCAGGTTCTTCGGGTTCTTCACGATGTCGTCCACCGATGCCTCGGTGAAGGGGATACTCGGGTCGACCTCGATGAGACCGGCCTGCTGCAGTACCCACAGGCCCTGCGCCTCGTTGGCGGGATCGGAGTACAGCGAGACCGTGGCGCCGTCTGGCAGGTCCTCCGCGGAATCGTACCGGTCGGACCAGAGGCCGAAGCCCCAGCGGAACACCGGTGTCGCCGCCTCAAGCTCGAAATCGGGGTTGGCCTCGAGCACCTGCCCGAGCCAGAGCTTGTGCTGGTAGATGGTGCCGGCGACCTCGCCCTCGCTCACGGCACGGTTCAGTGTCGTGCTGTCCGCGAGGCCCTTGAACGCGATCGTGATGCCGTACTTCGGAGCGACCTCCTCCGCGATGAATTCGATCAGCGCGGTCTCGGTCGGCTGGCCCTCGACCGTGGTGATGAGCAGGGTCGCCCCATCGGTCTCGTTCGCGGTGGCACGGTCTCCCACACGGGGCACGATGACGGCCGCTGCGATTGCGGCCACGGCCACGGTCGCTCCGAGGATCCAGGGCCATCGGCGCTTCTTCTTGAGTTCGAAATCGCCGGCGGTGCCGGCTTCGGTGTTCGATCGTGTGTCGGTCATCGCGATCCTTCTGCTTTCTCTGTCGGTATGACGGTTGTTGTTGTTGCGGTGGTAGTGCGGCGCTGATGCCGGCGCGTGGCAGGGGTTGAGCCCAGCTCAGTCGAATCGCGGTCTCGCGAGCTGGGGTGTGGTCTTCTTTACGATGAGATCGCCGACGAGCTGCAACGCCCCGACGAGCAGCACCAGGGTGATCACCGTCGCGAGCATCACGTTCTGGTCGAACCGCTGGTACCCGTAGACGACGGCGACGTAGCCGAGCCCGCCGGCTCCGATCGTTCCGGCGATCGCCGAGTAGTCGACCATCGCGATCGAGTTGATCGTGAGACCGCCGAAGAGGATGGGGATCGCCCCGTGCAGCTGGACGCTCAGGATCACCTGCAGCGGCGACGCCCCCGAGGCCCGCGCCACCCGCACGTGCAGCGGAGGCACGGTGCGCACCGCATTCTCGACGATGCGTGCGAAGAAGGCCGTGCCCGCGATGGACATCGGCACCACTGCAGCGGCGATACCGATGCTCGTGCCGACGATGAGACGCGTGAAGGGGATGATCGCCGCCATGAGCACGAGGAACGGCAGGGATCTCCCGATGCTGATGACCCAGCTCAGTACCGTGTGAAGCGTGCGATTGGGGAACAGGCCGCCCCCGGAAAAATTGAAGACCAGGAGGCCCAACGGGGTGCCGAGCAGCACGACGATCACCATGACGATGCCGACCATCGCGATCGTCTCGCCGATCGCCGGGAGCAGGAGCCCGAATATGCGCAGCAACTCGTCGGTTCCCTGCAGCTCGCCGGACGACACGAACACCTGCGGCAGCACGATGTGAACGGCGCTCATGCTCCCACCTCGCTCAGCTCGGGCGCCGCAGCGCGCGCACCGGTGTCGGGCCCCGATGCCTCAGGAGTCGCCCTGCCCGCACGGTCCACCCGCTCGGGGTGGAGGCCCAGCCGCCCGATGCTCGTGATGAAGGCGTCTGAGCGGTTCGACTCGACCTGCAGCGTGACGTAGCCGACGCGGGAACCGTGGACCACGCGCACGTCGGCCTCGAGCACTCCGAGCGGGGCACCGATCTCCGCCCCCACGATTCCGATCCAGTCGGGGCGGATGCCCTGGGCTCCGTAGGAGACCCGCCAGAGCTCCTGCCCTCGGGCCGCGCGCAGCTCCGACACCTCCGAATCGGAGGAGAGAAGGGCCGCGCCGACCTGGGAGTCGCCGTCCACCAGTAGGTCGGCGAGTCGTCCGTACTCGGCGATTCTGCCGGCCTCGATACGTGCGACGGTGTCGGCGACCTCGATGACCGTCTCCATCTCATGGGTGATGAAGAGCACCGAGAGGTTCAGGTCGGCGCGCAACTCCTTGAGCAGACGCACGATCGAGCGGGTGGTTTCGGGATCCAGCCCCGAGGTGGCCTCGTCCGAGAGGAGCACCGTCGGGCGCAGAGCGAGTGCCCGCGCGATGCCCACGCGCTGCCGCTGGCCCCCTGAGAGCTGATGCGGGTAGTAGTCGGCGCGGTGCGAGAGGCCGACGCGGTCGAGCAGCTCGTCGACGCGTTGTCTGCGGGCCCGATCCGTGAGCCCCAGGTAGCGCAGCGGCAGCGCGACGTTCTCGGCTGCGGTGCGCCGACCCTGCAGCCCGTCGGATTGGAAGATCGTGCCGATGCCTCGACGCGCGACGCGCAGTTCGCGCTCTTTCAGGTTCGAGAGATCGTGTCCGTTGACCCGCACGCTTCCGGAGGTCGGGCGTTCCAGGAGATTGATGCATCCGGCCAGGGTGCTCTTCCCGGCACCGCTCGGGCCGACGACCGCGAGAATCTCTCCCTCTTGCACCGAGAGATTGATGTCGTCGAGCACCCGGACCGATCCGTTCCTGGTCGGGTAATCCTTCACGAGATGCTCGAGTGCGATCATCGGCCGGTCTCCTCTGATGGTGTTCGTGGATCCGCCGAATGCGGGATCCCTCAGAGAAACTACAGAACCGAGGGTTCAAATCATTGTTTATTCTTCTTTGTTACATTTCATGAAGTTATGTTTCGGGGTGCCGTCCGAATCCATCCGGACCGGCCATGCGAATCGCCCCGGGAGAAGTCTCCCGGGGCGATTCGCAT
>JBEBWI010000090.1:0-10481 GCA_040392345.1 Leucobacter soli
CCGGATCCACTGGGTCGAGCATCGGCACCACGCGCTTCTCGTGCACCGCCGCTAGACGGTGACGACCTCTGGGCTGCCGGTCTCGCCCGCGGGCATCGAGGCGGCGATGCGGTTCGCCTCCTCGATGAGAGTCTGCACGATCTCGTTCTCGGGCACGGTCTTGATGACCTCGCCCTTCACGAAGATCTGCCCCTTGCCGTTGCCGGAGGCCACACCGAGATCGGCCTCGCGGGCCTCGCCCGGGCCGTTCACGACGCAGCCCATCACGGCCACGCGCAACGGCACGCTCATGCCCTCGAGGCCCTTCGTGACCTCGTCGGCGAGCGTGTACACGTCGACCTGCGCGCGGCCGCACGAGGGGCAGGAGACGATCTCGAGCTTGCGCTCGCGCAGATTCAGCGACTGGAGGATCTGCAGGCCGACCTTCACCTCTTCGACGGGAGGCGCCGACAGCGACACGCGGATCGTGTCTCCGATGCCCTCACCGAGGAGGATGCCGAAGGCGGTCGCGCTCTTGATGGTGCCCTGAAACGCCGGTCCGGCCTCGGTCACACCGAGGTGCAGGGGCCAGTCGCCGCGCTCGGCGAGCTGCCGGTAGGCCTTCACCATGACGATGGGGTCGTTGTGCTTCACCGAGATCTTGAAGTCGTGGAAGTCGTGCTCCTCGAAGAGCGAGGCCTCCCATACCGCGCTCTCCACCAGCGCCTCGGGCGTCGCCTTGCCGTACTTCTGCAGCAGACGCGGGTCGAGCGATCCCGCGTTCACGCCGATGCGCAGCGAGACGCCGGCGGCCTTCGCGCGCTTCGCGATCTCGCCGACCTGGTCGTCGAACTTGCGGATGTTGCCCGGGTTCACCCGCACCGCCGCGCAGCCCGCGTCGATCGCGGCGAACACATAGTTCGGCTGGAAATGGATGTCGGCGATCACCGGAATCTGGCTCTTCATCGCGATGATCGGCAGCGCCTCCGCATCGTCGCGGCTCGGGCACGCGACGCGCACGATGTCGCAGCCCGCGGCCGTCAGCTCGGCGATCTGCTGCAGGGTCGCGTTGATATCGGTCGTCGGGGTCGTCGTCATGGATTGCACCGATACCTGGGCGGTGCCGCCCACCGTCACCGAGCCGACCTTGATCTCACGAGACTTCCGCCGCGGGGCCAGAACCTCGGGGGTCTTCGGCATTCCCAGATTGATTGCTGCCACGCGTCGAGTCTACCGGCGCATCCTGGGCGGTCGCCGGTGAGCCGGCGGCCGCGTGCCAGGCGCGACTCCGGAATCGGGCGAGCCGCTACCCCGTGTAGTCGGGGGCCGCGGGCAGCCCGAAGAAGTCCTCGAGCGTCGCGGTTCCCGTGCGGCGCATCTCGGCCGCGAGATCCACCCCCACGTAGCGCAGATGCCAGGGCTCATAGGTGAAGCCGGTGACGCCCTCCATGCCTTCGGGGTAGCGAATCACGAAGCCGAACTCGGCCGCGTGCTCGGCCACCCAGACCCCGGCCGCCGTCTGGCCGAAGCAGGCGTTCAGGTAGCAGCCGCTGAAATCATCGAGATCGACGGCGAGGCCGGTCTGATGCTCGGAGTGGCCGGGCCTCGCCGAGTAGGTGTCGGCGAGGGCTTGCCCGTCTCGCGCCACGTACCCCTGGTAGAGCTGCACCTGGGTGCTGTAGGGGCGGTAGGCGCTGATGATGCGCAGCGCAAGACCCTCGGCCCCGGCGGCGTGCACCAGCTGCTCGATCGCGCGGGCCGCGGGCTCGCGCAGCGGCTGAGAGAACTCGTTCTCGACGCCCTCGGGCATCGAGAGGTCGCCGGGTTCGAAGTCGGCCGGGCTCAGGGGCCGGGCCTTGTTGCTCACGACCCAGATCGACATCGGGTCGTCGATCGAGAGCACCGCGCGATCGAACTCGGGCTCCTCGGGCGTCTCCGGCTGCGGGCTCGGCTCGGGGCTCGCGGTCGGCGTCGGGGCACTCGCCGGCTCCGGCTCCGCCGCGGGTGCGCAGGCCGTCGCACCGACGGCGAGCGCGCAGATCAGAGCCGCCGCAGCGGCGACGCGAGGAATCGAAGCATGCACACCGCAAGAGTACCGGCGGGCCGTTCTCGGCGCACCCGCGACCGGCTCGACGCCGCGAGCCGCACCGGCGCGGGCGACATTAGGGTAGAACCATGCCAGATGCGTCGCTGCCAACGCCACCGCCCGCGAACACAGCCGGGCCCGCCGGCCCGCGGCGGGCCCGGGTCTCGCGCCGCACGCGGCTCGCCCTCACCATCGGCGGCGGCGCGCTGGTGCTACTCGTCGCGGCCGCGGCCACGATATTCGCGCTGACCAGGCCACCGGCGGCGGAGCCTGCTGCGCCGTCGCCGAGCGCCACGACGGCCCCCGAGCCCACGCCGGCCGAGCCGGCGGTGCCGGAGGCGATCCACGTGGTGGCGATGGGCGACATGCTGCCGCACGATTCGGTGAACCAGAACGCGCAGACGGCCGACGGCGGTTGGGACTACGGGCGGTTCTTCGGCGGCGTTCAATCGCAGCTCGACGCCGCCGACGTCGTGTTCTGCAACCAGGAGGTGCCGAGTGCGGGCGTGGAATTCGGCGTCTCGGGGTACCCGGTGTTCAACGCCCCCATCGAGTTCGCGCAGCAGCTGCGCTCGCCCGTGGGCTGCGACCTGGTGAACCTCGCCAACAACCACGCGGCCGACAAGGGGGTAGCGGGCATTCAGGCGACCCGCGCGGTGTGGGACGGACTGGGGCCCGCGATCGTGAACGGCGTCAACCGCAGCGCGGAGGAGCAGCGCACGGTGCCCGTCTTCGAGGTCGACGGCGTGCGAGTCGCCCTGGTCTCGTTCGCCGAGTACTCGAACATCGCCATCGACGGGGTGTCGCTCAACTTCATGGGGGACGACGCGCTCGTCACCGACCTGCTGGCGCAGGCGCGCGCCTCAGCAGACGTCGTGGTCGTCTCAGCGCACTGGGGCACCGAGGATTCGCACGAGGTCAATGCGGCGCAGCAAGCCTTCGCTCAGCGAGTAGCCGACCTGGGCGCCGACGTGGTGCTGGGCACCGGGCCGCACGTGCTGCAACCGGTGACGTGGCTGGGGCGCGCCGACGGCGGGCGCACCCTCGTCTGGTACTCGCTCGGCAACATGCTGAACACGCAGATCGCACTCGACCAGCGCACGGGCGTGCTCGCCGGCTTCGATATCGTGCGCGACGAGGAGGGCGGGCCGGTGCGCGTCGAGAACCCGACCGCGCTCATCACCTACATGCACTACGACTGGAGCGCCGAGGACGAGAGCGCCTACAACCTGCTCGCCCGCACGAATCTCAGCATCACCCCGCTCGCCGGGGCCGACGAGTTGCTCGCCCGCACCCGCTTCGGCGTGACGGCGGAGCAGCAGCTCGCGGCCACCGCAGCGATACTCGGGCCCGACGTGCAGATCGTCGCCGTCGACTAGTCGCCAAGTCGACAGAAATGGCCCCAGAAATCGAGAGAACAGGGCGACTACCGTCAATCTGTCGACGGGATGCGCGGTGTTGCGCGGAACCGGACCGGGATCAGCCGAAGATGGAGATCGGCTTCACCAGATCGGCGTAGATCAGCAGCACGCTCATCGCTCCGAGCAGCACAACCACGGCGAAGGTCACCGGAACCATCTTCGCGGTATCGACCGGGCCCGGATCCGCTCGCCCGAACAACCGGGCGAGTCGACGCTTGGCCCCCTCGTAGAGGGCGCCGATCACGTGGCCCCCGTCGAGCGGCATCAGCGGCACGAGATTGAACACGAACAGGGCGACGTTGAGCGAGCCGAGCAGCCCGAACATGGTCTGCGCGCGCGCCGCCACCGGCGCCTCGTCCATGCTGACGATCTCGCCGGCGAGCCTGCCCACCCCCACCACGCTGATCGGCCCGTTCGGGTCGCGCTCCTCGGCCCCGAACGCGGCGTTCCACACATCGACCATGCGCTGAGGCAGCCCGATGATGATCTGGGCGACGGCGGCCACGTTCTCGCCGACGAACCCGGGCAGCGCGGTGATCGGCTGCTGCACCGTCTCGGTGGCCGGCGAGACCCCGACCATGCCGACCGTCTCCATGACGGGCTCGCCGCCCGCGCCCTCGATCGGCGCGCCCGATTCATCGGTGGCCCACCGCTGATTCGCCGCAGGGGTGAGCCCCACGGTCTGCTCGGCACCGTCGCGCTCGATCGTCACCGCGAGCGTCTGCCCGGGGGCCGCACTCACGATGTCTCGGAACTGCACCCAGCCCGTGATCTCGGTGCCGCCGATAGCGACCACCCGGTCGCCCGGCAGCAGACCGGCCGCGGCGGCCGGGGCCTGCGCGTCGGCCGGCGTGCACTCGGTCGCGTCGCTCGACGCAGGGATCAGGCACTCGCTCACCGAGCCGAGGGTCGTGCTGTACTGCGACACCCCGAACCCGCAGATCACGATGCCGAAGAACACGAAGGCCAGAACGAGGTTCATGAACGGCCCGCCCAGCATGATCACGATCTTCTTCCACACGGGCAGGCGGTAGAAGGTGCGGTGCTCCTCCCCCGCATCTATCGTGTCGGCGCTCGCCTGCCTGGCCTCATCGACCAGGCCCGCAAGGCCCCGCCGCGTCTCGACGATCTCCTCGGGCTCGGCATCGCCGATGCGCTCGAGTTCGACGACGACATCGTTCGGGTGACGCCTGACGGTCTGTCCGGGCCCCTCCTCGACCACCGTGTTCAGGAAACCCGTCGAGGAGGCGCGCGGAGCCTCCCCCGGCTTCGCAGGAGGGTACATTCCCGTCATCGCGACGTAGCCGCCGAGCGGGATCGCCTTGATCCCGTACTCGGTCTCCCCCTTGCGGCGCGACCAGAGGGTCTTGCCGAAGCCGACCATGTACTGCGTCACCTTCACCCCGAAGAGCTTCGCCGGCACCAGGTGGCCGATCTCATGCAGGCCGATCGACACGGCGAGGCCGATCACGATGATCAGAATGCCGAGGAGGTAGAGGAGCACGTCTTGCACTCGGTCAGGCTAGCGCTCGCAGCTTGGCACCCGCTGCGCGGAAGCTGACGGTGACGGCTTCCTCGGAGAAGCGTTCAGCGACGCTGACGCTTCTCACAGCACACCACACGAAGCACGCTCCGCGAGCTCCCCCACCCAACCCTCCTGCCGAGACGGCAGGAGCGCATCCTCTCGGAAGCCAGAAATGGCTTCCTCGGAGAAGCGTCAGCGACGCTGACGCTTCTCACGGATGCGCATATTGAGCACGAGGGGGGTGCCCTCGAAGCCGTAGCGTTCGCGCAAGCGGCGCTGGATGAAGCGCCGGTACCCGGGGTCGAGGAACCCGCTCGTGAACAGCACGAACGTCGGCGGCCGGTTCTGCACCTGAGTGCCGAACAGGATGCGCGGCTGCTTTCCACCGCGCAACGGGTGCGGGAACTCCTGCACCAGCTCGGCGATGAACGCATTGAACTTCGCCGTCGGGATACGCATGTCCCACGAGTCGAGCGCCGTCTCGAGGGCCGGAACCAGCTTCTCGAGATGGCGGCCCGTGCGCGCCGAAATGTTCACGCGCGGGGCCCACGCCACGTGCGCGAGATCCTGCTCGATCTCCCGCTCCAGATAGCGGCGGCGATCGTCGTCGAGCAGGTCCCACTTGTTGAAGGCCAGCACCAGCGCACGGCCGGATTCGAGCACCAGGTCGATGATGCGCACGTCCTGCTCGCTGAGCGGCTCGGTCACGTCGAGCAGCACGACGGCCACCTCGGCTTTCTCGAGCGCGGCGGCGGTGCGCAGCGATGCATAGAAGTCGGCGCCCTGCTGCATGTGCACCCGACGGCGAATACCGGCCGTGTCGACGAAGGTCCACACCCGGCCCGCGATCTCCACCTGCTCGTCCACCGGGTCGCGCGTGGTGCCCGCGAGGTCGTTCACCACGACCCGCTCCTCGCCGGCAGCCTTGTTCAGCAGACTCGATTTGCCCACGTTCGGGCGACCCAGGATGGCCACGCGGCGCGGCCCACCGAGCACCGGCTTCGCGACCGCCGACTCGTCGGGCAGCGCCTTCAGCACGTCGTCGAGCAGATCGGCCACACCGCGGCCGTGCACCGCCGACACCGGGTACGGCTCGCCGAGGCCCAGCGACCACAGCGCCGCCGCCTCGGGCTCCAGCACCGCGTCGTCGACCTTGTTGGCGACGAGGAACACCGGCCGGTCGGTGCGGCGCAGCAGCTGCACCACCCGTTCGTCGGTCGCGGTCGGGCCGACTCGCGAGTCGACCACGAAGAGCACCACGTCGCAGAGCTCGATCGCGACCTCGGCCTGCGCCGCCACCGACGCGTCGATGCCCTTCGCGTCGGGCTCCCACCCGCCCGTGTCGACCAGTGTGAAGCGCTTGCCGGCCCACTCGGCGCGGTAGCTCACCCGGTCGCGGGTCACCCCCGGCACATCTTCGACCACGGCCTCGCGACGGCCCAGGATGCGGTTGACGAGCGCCGATTTGCCCACGTTCGGGCGGCCCACGATCGCGACCACCGGCAGCGCCTCGGCCGCGGGCTCCCTGAATCCGAGAAACTCGCCGTCCTCGCCGAGCAGCGGCAGGTCGTCGTCCTCGAGTTCGAACCCGTCGAGGTTCGAACGCATGGCGCGCAGGCGTTCCTCGTCGGTCACGCCCTCGTCGAACAGCTCGCCCGAGATCGCCTCGTCATCGGGCACCTGCGACGGGTCGAACTCCGTCTCGTACGCGTCATCGCCACCGGGGGCGCCGCTCTCGTGCTGATCGCTCATCGCGTTTCTCCTTCCGCGGCGGCGGTCTGCACCGCTGCCACAACATCCACCACAGCCTGCACCGACTGCTCAAAATTCAATTCGCTGGTATCGATCGGCGTGACACCGGGCGCGGGGGTGAAGAAGTCCACGACCAATGCATCCTTCGCGTCGCGCGCCTGAATGTCTGCGAGCACCTGCTCGTGCGAGAGCCCTGCGAGTTCCCCCGCGCGCCGCTGCGCGCGCACCTCGGCCGAGGCGGTCATCAGAATGCGCACGGGCGCGTCGGGAGCGACCACCGTGGTGATGTCGCGCCCTTCGATCACCACTCCGGGCAACCCCGATTCGGCGACGATGGTGCGGAACATCTCGTTCAGCCGCTCGCGCACCGCGGGGTGCTTCGATACGCGGCTCACCTGCCCGCTCACGTGTGGATCGCGGATCAGCGCCGTCACATCGACCGACCTGCCGCCGTCAGCGGCTGCGTTCTCCGGGCCGCCGTCTGAGGCCGAGCGGTCGGGCAGTCCGGGTAGTCCGACCGTGACGGTCTGATCGCCCCTCAGCGTGGTGCGGTACTCCCAGTGATCGAGCAGGCTCTCGACGGTCGCCTCGTCGTCGAGGTCTGCGCCGGTCTCGAGCGCGGCCCAGGCGAGTGCCCGGTACGCTGCACCGGTGTCAAGGATGCCGAAGCCGAGGCGAACGGCCGCCTCACGGGAGACGCTCGACTTGCCGCTGCCCGCGGGCCCGTCGATCGCGACGAGAACGGGAGCGGGAGCCTGCGACGGAACCGCGGACGAAGCGTCTGCGGGACGTACGGCGCGCGAAACGATGCCTCGCTCTGAGCGCCTCGGTCCGGTCACAGGGTTCTCCATCCGCGTTCGGTCAGATCGGCCAGTGCGCGCTCGGCCACTTCGGGCAGCACGGCGATCTCGACGAATCCGATCTGGGCGCCCGGCGAATGCTCGAGGCGCAAGTCTTCCATGTTAATGCCCAGATCTCCGAGCTCGGTGAGCAGGCTCGCCAGCTGGCCGGGGCGGTCGTCGATGAGCACGGTGAGCGTGACGAAGCGCTCGCTGCTGCCGTGCTTGCCGGGGATGCGGGCGACGCCTCGGTTGCCGGCGGAGAGCATGTCGGCGAGCGTGCGCCGGGCGCCGGGCGCCTCCGGGTCGCGCAGGGCGTCGGTGAAGACGGCCAGGTCTGCCTGCAGCGCGTCGAGCGCCGCGACCACGTGCTCGCGGTTGGCGCTCAGAATCTGCACCCAGAGCTCGGGCTGGCCCGACGCGATGCGCGTGGTGTCGCGCAGCCCCTGCCCGGCGAGGCCGATGGTCTGCTCGCTCGCGGGCAGCAGCCGGCCCGCGAGCAGGCTCGACACGGCCTGCGGCAGGTGCGACACGATGCCGACTGCCCGATCGTGCTCCTGCGGAGTCATCTCGATCGGGGTGGCGCCGAGTTCGAGGGCGACCGCCTCCACGAGCGCGAGCGCCGCGGCCGGGGTCTCCTCGTCGCGGCAGATCACCCAGGGGCGCGCCGTGAACAGGTCGGCCCGGGCCATGATCGCGCCGCCGCGTTCGCGGCCCGCCATCGGGTGGGAGCCGACATAGTTCGTGAGGTCCACCCCGCGCTCCGTCAACGTCTCGAAGGGGGCGAGCTTCACACTCGCAACGTCGGTCACGACTGCGTGCGGAAACCGCCGCAACGCACCCTCGACGACATCGGCGGTCACATCGGGCGGGGTCGCGACCACGACGAGTGCAGGCTCGGGGTCATCGCCCTCGCGCACACGCCCGGCCCCGTAGTCGGCGGCGAGCGCCACCGTCGTCGGCGATGCATCCTCGAGCGTCACATCGACGCCGCTCGCCCGCAGACCGAGGCCGACGCTCGCGCCGAGCAGCCCGGCGCCGATCACGTGCACCTGGCCGCCGACGCGGGCCGCCAGACCGTTCGCCGTGCGGGGCTCCGCCTGATTGCCCGTTCCGCTCATCGCTCGCCCGCTTTCCCGCGGCCCGACTGGCCGCCCTTCTTGCCCGTGCCGCTCCGCTTGCCCGCACCGGGCTGCTTGCCAGCGCCGCCGCCGCGCACCGCCGGCTGACCGTTCTGCACGCGCGACGCCCGTGAGTGCGGATTTCCGCGCGCCGCGACGCCGCGCATGCCGCGGGCGCCCTTGCCGTCGCCGGGCCGCCCGCCGGTGATCGCCGGGTCGCCTCCCTCGGCCGCGCTCAGCAGCGCCCCGCGTTCGGCGTGAGAGAGCTCGCGCATCTCGCCGAGTCGCAGCGAGCCGAGGTGCAGCGGGCCGAACTGCCGTCGCACGAGTTCCTCGACGGGGTGGCCGACCGCGGCGAGCATACGGCGCACGATGCGGTTGCGCCCGGAATGCAGCGTCACCTCGATCAGCGAGTGCTTCGCACCGTTTCCGGGCAGCAGCTTCGCCGCATCCACGTGGATCGGCCCGTCGTCGAGCTCGATCCCCTCTTTGAGCTGCTGCACGGTTGCGGCGGTCATGCGTCCGCGCACCTTCGCGATGTAGGTCTTCTGCACCCCAAACTTCGGATGCGCGAGTCGATGGGCGAGCTCGCCGTCATTGGTGAGCACGAGCAGCCCCGAGGTGTCCGTGTCGAGGCGCCCGACGTTGTAGAGGCGCTCGCCCACGCGATCCACGAACTCCTGCAGATCGGGCCTGCCCTGCTCGTCGGCCATGGTCGAGACCACGCCGCGAGGCTTGTTCAGCACGTAGTAGAGCTTCGACACGTCGAGCTGCACGGGCACGCCGTCGACCCGCACATCGTCGGATTCAGGGTCGATGCGGCTGCCGAGCTCGCGCACCGCCTCGCCGTTCACCGTGACGCGGCCTCCCGCGATGAGCGCCTCGCAGGCGCGACGCGACGCGACGCCGGCGTGGGCGAGTGCTTTCTGCAGGCGCACGCGACCGTCATCATCGGCGCTGCCGCCCGAGCCTGCGCCGGCGTCGCCGCGCGAATCGGCGCTCCCGCGATCGGCCGGCCACCCGAACTCGGCCAGGTCGATCTCGACGGCCTTCCCGTCCACGGAGAAGCTGCCGCCGAGGCTGCTGCCGGTCTGCTCGTTGGGCGCACCCCGCCCCTCAGAACTGCTCACCCTCGAACCCTTCGCTCCCGTCGTCGAGCAGCGGCGCGATCGGCGGCAGCTCATCGATGCTCGAGATGCCGAGATGCCCGAGCAGGGCGTCGCCCGTGCCGTAGAGAACGGCCCCGGTCTCGGCGTCGTGCCCCACCTCGGTGATGAGGCCGCGGCCCACGAGCGTGCGCACGACCGAGTCGACGTTCACCGCACGAATCGACGCGATCGCGCCGCGCGAGATGGGCTGCCGGTAGGCGATGACGGCGAGCGTCTCGAGCGCCGCCTGCGAAAGCCGTTGCGGGGTCTGCTGCTGCACGAAATCGGCGACCAACGGGTCGAGGCTCGCGCGCACGTAGAAGCGGTACCCTCCGGCGACCTCGCGCAGTTCGAAACCTCGCGGCGCGGCGGCGCTCTCGTCACCGCGCTTCCCGTCGTAGTCGGCGATCATCTCGGCGATCGCCCGGCGCACCTCGCGCACGGGCCGGTCGGTCGCGGTGGCGAGGCCGACCGCGCTGATCGGTTCGTCGGCGACCAGCAGCAGCGCCTCGAGCTGCTGCTGCAGCGAGTGGGTGGATCGCGCCTGCCCCAGCGCCGAATCCTGCTGACCGCCCTCGGCGTTCGCCCCCGCGTGCTCGGGCGCAGCGGC
>JBEBWI010000091.1:0-10429 GCA_040392345.1 Leucobacter soli
GGGCGCGCTCGTGCACTTCCCGATGAACATCCTCAAGATCGACAAGAGCCTGATCAACAACCTCGACGACCCGCGTCAGCGCGAGGTCATCAAGGCGCTGCGCGGGTACTCCGACAATCTCCGGTACACCATGGTCGTCGAAGGGCTCGAGACGCAGGCCATGGTCGACGTGATGCTCGAGCTCGGGGTGCGAAGCGCGCAGGGCTACTTCTTCGGCAGGCCCGTCTCACTGGTGCAGACAGTGGATCGCCTCCGCCGTTTCGGCGCCCAGGCGTCGATCGGCTGATCCCCGCGTGCCGTTCCGGTGTTAGAAAGCGGCATCCAAGTCAGACTGAGCGAGCGGCGTCACATCCACACCGCCACTCAATCTTGAGATGGCATCTTTCGCATCAAAATCAGGATTCGGCTCGAAGAACGCGTCCAACACGCCGATGAAAGCGAGTGACGCCACAGACCATGCTTCGGTTCCGCTCTCGCTCTCCAAGTCGAAATGAGCCTCAACGAGTGCTGGAACCGTCGCACGCACGATACCGAGCCCTTCAATTACTGAAGCGGCAGCAACTACGAATGGTTGATAGTCATTGTGGAACTCCGCCTTCAATTGATACCCGACGGTAGGCAGGAGGTTTCTATAGAAGCTCTCCATCGTATCTACAAATGAGAGTTCGCTCGCACGAAGCGCATCGAGCATCCTGGCACGATCTTCTCCCTCAGGCCACGAGAGAATCGTGGTGGAGAGCGCGGCGTAGGTACGCCATTTGTTAGATGCCGTAACCACGTCAAAGTTGTACTTCACGGCAATCCGAATCACATCGACGAGGACTTTACGTCGTCCTTCGCTGGTGTAGAACTCATCGACGCGAGAACTCAGGTATTGCCAGGTAGTGAGAAGCGTCTCCGTGTCGGCTCGATCGATCTGCGCCTGATTCGCCAGCTCGCAGAACAGATCGGCTAGGAATGTCTCCTGCGACGACCAGACTTGTGAAAATTGTCTCTTGCTTATGCCAGCCCCGGCTGCAAATTCATCGATGAGCCCGGTTCGTAGGCCCAGGGTCAGCCCGTCGGACTCAACGAACTCAGTGGCGCTCCGCAAAACCTTGACCCGAATGTTCTCGTCAGTTGATTGACTCACCACGTTCTCCGTCGGGTTCCAGTTGGGTTTGGGCATTGCCGCTCCAATCTCGAGTCCACCAGAGACACATCGTATCAATTCGTTCCAAGGTCCGCTCTGAGACCGTGCGTTGTTAACACGCTATCGGAGCACGGGCCCCATATGAGGGAGAACCACGAGAACAGTTCGAAATGCTTCCAGCTGAGTGGACTTCTCGGCTTCCACCTGCCGAAGATTCACCGCCCGGAACAGGTGATTCTACGCAACAAGGAGACCCTCGATTCCGATAGGCTTCTACATCGACGGAGGTAGAGTGCGCACCGCATTCCCGAGCCGTAAGTTTGATTGACCTCCAGGGAGAACGTTGTCCGCATTCAGCTCAGGGAGCTCACGCATACAGCAGCTTCTCTACTTGCTATCTCGCGACGGCGGACTCGGTTCAGGCCTTGACGTTCAATCGCCGGTGAAACCGGCGCCGCACGCAGGACGCCCGATCGCGCAGCAGACCATCCCGGCGATACTCCCGGATCCAGTTCTAATTGGGCCTACGTAGGCAGCTCACGGCTCCAGCCCCCTTCCCATCACACAAGAACTGGCTCTCCTATGTCTTCAGCACGCAATCGGTTCATCCCGAATAATGTCGCGATCCCGGTCATCAACTCAAACCTGTTCGATTCGAGCACCAGTGGCGTCCTCGCTGTGGCCCGGCTGGACACCGAGGATGTTCTATACGGCGACAGCCCCCTGGCAAACGGTTACAGGCGGCTCCGGGCCAACGTCTACATCGATCAAACCGGCATGCTCGAAGAGTCTGCACGTGCCGAGAACGGTGGTGAATACGATGCAGATGACTCCCGATCGATACATTTCGTGGGGCTGGAGGATCTGGGAGATGGAAGGGTTGCCGTCGTTGGAAGCATGCGTCTTATATACAAGTCCGAGGACCGCCCAGAGAATCTGCCCATCGAGGATCTCTTCGCCGCGGACATCAAGGACTTCAACATTGGCCTGAATAGCTACGAGCCTTCACGTTTCATCTCCAGAAATGAGAATAAGCGCCACGCCATACAGATTCGGATGGGCCTCCTCGGTGCAAGTGTTTCGCATGCTGTCCACAACAATTGGGGAACCTGTGTGGCAGTCGTGGAGCCAGAGGTCGAACGTCTACTTCGCTTTTCAGGAGCACCTATCACGCGCATCACTGAACCCCGACTGATCGAGGAGTACAACGACATTAATATCGGTGTCGATATTGATATTCCGACGTTCGCCCAGGTACTCGGCACGCCCACCTTGCAACGCCTCTTTCTGCAGCCGCACGGCGTGAGCTTTCTGGAAGCGTGATGCCATGAACTACGAATCAGAATTCAGTAGGAATCTCGGCTTCTGGAGCAAGGCCGAACAAGAAGCACTCAACTCCTCGACGGTCGCCCTTGGCGGTGCAGGTGGGGACGGCTTCCAGCTCGGATACAAACTCGCGATGATGGGGGTTCGGAACTTTCGTGTCGCGGACCCCGAAGTCTTCGAGATCGAGAATTCCAACCGAGTCCCTGGTGCTACTCGGTCGAACATCGGACGGAATAAGGCAGAGGTGCTGGCTGAATGGATACTGAACATCCGCCCCGGCGCTACGGTCGATGTATACCCCGAGGGAATCACCGCTGACAACGTCGCCGGGTTCGTTCGTGGCTCGAACCTCGCGATCGATGAGACCGAACTCACCTACCCGGAAGTCGGCACCGCACTCGCTCGGGAAGCGAGAAGGAACGGAATTCCGAACCTTCTTGTCATGAACGTCGGATTCTCTGCGATTGCGACCTCGTTCGAACCGAACAGCGCCTTTACGTTCGAGCGACTCATGGGGTTACCGGAGAATGCGCCGCTCTCAGAGATCTCGGAAATGGGTGTCGATTTCAGCCGCTGCCTCCCGTATCTCCCGACCTATGTGGACGTCGAGAGCCTGATCGCGGTGCAGAACGGGGCGAAATTGCCTTCGATCGCGCAAGGAGTCGACATAGCCTCAGGACTCGGTGCAACAGAGGCCTTCCTTCACCTCACCCGTCACGCGGGCAATCGGAGAAGACGGCCCACATGGGCACCCCGGTTCAGATTCATGGATGCCTACAACGGGCGTTCCGGATCCATCCGTTTCCCTCGAATCGGATATCAGCTCGGGGCAATGACGATGGCGATTCGTTCAAGATTGGGGCTGAACCCCAAGTGCGAGTATCCCCCGGAGACCCAGTAGGCTCTCTGAAATCTGACGGATCCGCTCAGGAGGGCTGCAGACGCAGCGCCTCCAGGGAGATGAGACCCTCGAGTTTGGAGCCCACGACGATCACGTAGATGATCGCCAGGAAGACGGCGTAGGTCAGGCTGAAGCCCACGCACGCCCAGAAGTTTCCCGGAGTGCGAAAGTGGGTGACCACCTTCCGCATCAGACCGACCGGGTGCCGCACATCCCAGCTGTTCACCCGCAGGTAACGGCCCAGATACATCCCGAGCCCGAGCAGCAGCATGACGCACCCGACCGCGATCCACGACCCCGGTCGCACCAGCGCCTCGGCGGTATCACCGTACACGGTCGTCGCAGCCAGCAGATGCACCAGGAAGATGTTCGCCACCGTGTTCACCACGCCCGACATCGCCAGGCTGATCACGAGAATGATGTCGTACCAGAGCGGGACCCCGTCGTCGTCCCGCCGGTGCGAGAAATTCAGTTCGGTGATCAGATAGCTCGAGTTCGGCAGGATCAGCAACCAGACGAAACCGAAGAGCACCGCCACGCCCCAGGCGGCCGGCCCCACGACGGCGACGAGCACCGCGAACAGCATGAAGCCGATGAGCAGCACCACGATCGGGGCGACCGAGAGCAGCACGTTCCACAGCATGGGCCGATACAGCTTCGTGCGATATACGAACGCCCTCGCAAGGATCAGAATCACCGCGTACAGGTTCAGCGCGACCGCGCCGAAGATGAAAAGCATGATGTCAGGCTAGCGCCCGCCGACCCGGCCGCACGGTAGCTCCGTGCCCGTTCGGCGCGTCGGCACGCTCCGGTTGGCGAAGCGGCCGCCCAATGGGATATGATCGTGGGGTTGCCTCGAGCGCTTCGGCCTCGCGGTCAGCATGGTGGCTTTAGCTCAGTTGGTAGAGCACCGGCTTGTGGTGCCGGTGGTCGCGGGTTCAAGTCCCGTAAGCCACCCCAAGAGAGAATAGCTCCTGACCAGGTATTTAGTCACCTGAATCAGGAGCTGTTTTCGATCCACGCGCTCGTTCCATGGATCCGCCGTGGGACCCCGGGAGCCCGGAATCGCAGCCGATGGCGGACGCAGCGCTGTGCGCGAGCGGAGCGAACGCCGCGAGGCGGCGCACTTCGCTGCATCAGCTCAGCTGACGCGACACAGTGCGCCGCCTCGAAGAACGGGCAGCGGGCACCACCCCGAGGGAGCGGTGCCCGGCCCGGGCTAGGCTCGGCGTCGGCGATCCACCAGCGCAGCTGCGCCGCCGAGAGCGACGAGCAGTGCCGCCGCAGCGATCAGCGCACCGTACATCTCCTGCGGCGCACCCGTGGTGACGAGCGCGGCAGTCTTGCCGTTTGCGCTGCCCGAGTCGCTCGAGCTGCCGGTACCGGTGCCGGTGCCGCCGCTACCGCTGTCCTCGCCGCCGTCACCGTTACCGTCGCCGTCGCCGTCGCCGTCGCCCGAACCGTCCGAGGTGCAGTTGATGGCGCCCAGACGGAAGGCGTGCCCGTCGCTCTGATCGTCGTTCGCCCACAGCACGTCTCGCAGACCGTCGACGCACTGCGAGATGGGCGCGATTGCGAACCCCTCGTTGGCGTAGTTCACGGTACCGGCCGGCCGCTCGTAGGCGGCGACCGCGGCGAACTCCCCGGCCCGATCCGTGTCGGCCCCGACCTTGAAGGTCTGTGCGCGACCCTCGCAGACCTCGTCGCACAGCACCCACAGGAGGCCCGTGGCACTGTCGTACTCGAGCTCCATCACGCCTGGGAAGGCGGTCTCGAACTCGGTGATGCGAGTAATCTCTCCCCCGGTACCGAGCACGTACCCGGCGACCATGTTCGTCGCCTCGACGCCCACGAAGACCACACCGCCGCTGTGCGCAGCGTACTCGGCGGGGTCATACGCACGACCCGTGTTCTCGTCGACAAGACCAGCTGCCACGAGTTCGGCATCCGGGATCCATGCGACGCCCTCAAGGCCTGCGTTCGCTCCGATACCGGGGTAGAACCCGCTGAGGTTCCACTCGTGCGTCGCCAGAAGCTCGCCCGTGCCCGAGATGTCGTAGCGGAGCACGGAGGGGCGGCTGCCTCGGTCGCCGGTGCCCGTGTTGCGCTCGGAGGCGACGAGAATGCCGTTCGCCGATGATCCGCCGATCACGGCCACGCCCTCGGCATCGACGGTACCGAGACCATCGCCGTAGCGCAGCGTGCGACCACCGGTCCAGCCGTCGGCCTCGGTGAGCGCGCCGTTCACGAGCTGCAGCTTGTGCAGCGTGCCGTTGCCGTTGTTCACCGCCCAGATGGTGCCGTCGGCCTCGTAGACCACCCCGCTCATGTCGGTGCCGAACGTGTTCGGCGCGTCGACCGGGTCCATGCGATCGGCGCCCGGCCATGCCTGGGTCACGAGTTCACCTGCGCAAGCGTTCTTCGCGCCCGGGGTCGCGAGTCGAGTGTTGCCGAACTCGCCCGTACCGTCGGGGCAGCGGCCGAGCGTGGGCGCCGGGTGCGAGGTCCAGGCCACGAAATCGATGACGCTGCCCCCGGCATCCGCGAACGTGATCTCGTCGTTGCCGCCAAGCCCGAAGGCGCTCGCGACGTCGACCCGCAGGTACGCGCCCGCGGCGAGTTCGGTGCCGTTCGCGAACACGTAGGGCGCCTTGTCGCCGCCGTCGAGGAGCGTCATGCCCGAGAGGTCGGCGGTCTCGAAGCCCACGTTCACGATCTCGACCCAGTCGTCGGAGGTCTCGACCTCGTTGATGCGCAGCGCGAGCCCGCAGTCGTTCGGGGCGCCCTTCGTGGACGCCGTCGTGATGCGCCAGTCGCCGGTGCCGTCTGGGCAGCGCCCGAAGGTGGTCGGGGCGTGCTGGTCGTCGGCCGTCGCGGTCCACGAGTACTCGCTGACGAGCGCGTGGCCGCCCGGCAGGTAGAGACGCGCGGCGTCCTCCTTGCCGAGCCCGTAGCCGAGCTGGCTCTCCTCGACGACGTAGAAACCCCTCGCGGGAATCGTCGCATCGGCTGGCAGTACGGAGACGTGCGCGTCATCGTTGTCCCTCACCACCCACCCGGCAAGCGAGACCTCGGCGTCGGTGAGGTTGAACAACTCGATCCAGTCGCCGGGTTCGCCGTCGTTGGTCTCGACCTCGTTCACCACGATCTCGGGCATCTCGGGAGCGCTGCAGAGATTGGCTGCGCCCGGCGTCGCCTCGGTGGTCTGCCCGAATTCGCCCACGCCATCGGGGCACCGCCCGTAGCTGTGCAGCGCGTGCGCGGTCCACGAGTAGGTATCGATGATCGCGTCACCCTCGGAGAGGGTCGCCGAATCCTCGCCGCCCAACCCGAAGTCGAACTGCTCCTCGGTGAGCACGAGCGTCTCGCCCGAACCGATCACCGTGCCTGCGGGGATGTCGTAGCGATTCTTGCCCGGGTTGTTGTCGCTGAACGAGACTCCGCCGAGATCGATCGCCCACGCACTCGTGTTGAAGAGCTCGACCCAGTCCGGGCCCTTGTCGGGGTCGTTTGATTCGATCTCGTTGATCACGATGTTGCCGGCCGCGCGCGCCACGCACGCGTTGGCGGCGTTCGGGGTCGCCTCGATCGTGATCTGGAAGTCGCCGGTGCCGTCGACGCAGCGCCCGTACGAGGTGGGTACGTGGCCGTTCCAGCTGTAGCTGTCGACCAGGGTGCCGTCGGGCAGCTTCACGTTCGCCTGGTCGGCTTTGCCGAGACCGAACTTGTCGGCCCGGGCATCATCGTCGACGGTGATCGCCAGGTACTGCCCCGGCGCGATGATGGTGCCCTCGTCGACCAGCATCTCGTTCTTGTCGTCGGCCAGGATCCACCCGGAGAGATCGACCGGTTCGTCACCGATATTCAGCAGCTCGATCGCGTCGGCGATCGCATCGTTGTCTTGAATGACCTCGTTGACCACGATCGCGGGGAGCCCCGACGGTTCTGGGGCGGCCTGGGCGACCGCCGGCACCAGGATCGGCACGGTGATGAGACCGGCGCCGATCATTACGACGAGCGCTCGGCTCTGCTTGCTGCGCGTGTGCATCTGCCTCTTTCTGCTTCTGTGCTTCTTCACTGCTCGTCGTTCGCCGCGCATCTTCGCAGCTTTCGACGCGTGCGCTACGAGGATGCGCGCACGACGACACCCAGACTCCCGAACCCAGATGATGCGCTGGTGCGCGTTCGGTGAACCCGAGCTTTCCGGCCGATGAACCCTGGGGGCGCACTCGAAATCGGTTGCGGCGAGGTCGATTCGGCCGATCCACCACAGAAATGGGTAGTGTGGAGTCATGCTCAGCGTGTCGCACGAAGACTTCGAAGCCCTCGTCGCAGAGGGTCTCGACAGCCTGCACGACGACATGCTCGCAGAACTCGACAACGTCATCTTCCTGGTGGAGGATGCGCCGGAGGACGGCAGCGACATTCTGGGGGTGTACGAGGGCTTCTCCCTCGCAGAGCGCAGCGTCTACGGGTACGGCGAGGAGCCCGACCGCATCATCCTCTTCCGTGAGAATCTCATCTCGCACTGCCTCGACCGAGAGGAGTTGGTGCGGGAGATACGCGTCACCCTGGTGCATGAGATCGCGCACTTCTACGGCATCACCGAAGAGCGCATTCACGAGCTGGGGTGGGGGTGATGGCCGCGACACGGGCACGCCCCGCGGCCCGCCACGGCGAACGACTTTCGGTGACGCCCGAGCACCCCTGGCAGACCGTCGTCTGGGATGACCCGGTGAATCTCATGTCGTATGTGGCATACGTGTTCCAGCAGCATTTCGGGCTGGCGAAGGAGGAGGCCGAGCAGCTCATGCTGCGCGTGCACACCGAGGGCAGCGCCGTCGTCGCAGAGGGGGCACGGGAGGCGATGGAGCTGCACGTGGAGGCGATGCACGGTTACGGGCTCTGGGCCACCGTGCGCGAGGCGGGTCGCTCATGAGGCTGCTCCCGCTGCCGAGCGGCGCGCTGCGCGTGCGACTCGAGTTCGACGAGGCCCATCTGCTCGATCAACTGACGGGCCAGCTGATCGACCTGCTGCAGAGCCACAGCCGCACGGCACTCGACCCCGACCCGCTCTTCGCGAGCCTCGAGATAGGTGGATCGGACGTGCCGCCCGAGGACCCGGCGCTCGCCCGCCTGTTCCCGGATGCCTACGAAGGCGACACCGACGCTTCGCAGTTCCGGCGCGTGACCGAGCAGGGCCTCATCAACCGGAAGCTGCAGGACGCGCTGCTCATCACCTCCGAACTCGGGCTCGGCCAGGCGCCTGAGAACGACGAGGAGCCGAAGCCGATCGAGGTCGAGGTGACGCCCTCGACGCTCCCGGCCTGGGTGCGCACCCTGACGGCACTCCGGCTCGCAATCGCGGCCCGCATCGGCCTCGAGGGCGAGAGCGACCATGCACGCCTGGTCGAAGACGAGGAGACTCGGGGCACGGTGCTCGTGTACGACTGGCTCGCCGCGATCCTCGAGTCGATTCTGCGGATGCAGACCAGCACCGAGACCGAGTAGCCTCCAGACGCCCGGCGCGCGCTACGCGGGCGGCTCGAGCGAACGCGGGTCGACGATCTCCTCGCGCGGGGCGAGCAATCGTGCCGATGTGAGCCCCTGATCTCCGAATCGGTTGCGCACCTCGTCGACCGCCTGATCGACCGCCCGCCATTCGTCGTCGTCGCTCCAGAGGCCGGCCGGGTCGCTTCCCGCGGGAACGAGCTGCTCGGCGCGCACCCCGATCAGCCGCACCGGTCGACCGCCCGGGTTCAGCGACGTGAACAGTTCTCTGGCAGTGCGGTAGATGCGCTGAGTCGAGTTCGTGGCCTCGCTCAGGGTGCGCGACCGACCGACGGTCTCGAAGTTGCTCCAACGCACTTTGATGGCCACGGTGCGGGCCTCGGCATCATGCGCGCGCAAGCGTTCACCGGTGCGGGTGGCGAGCCGCAGCAGCTCGCGTTCGAGTACCTGCCGGTCGGTCTGGTCTGCCGCGAAGGTCTCCTCGTGGCCGATGCTCTTCTCCATGCGCTCGGTCTCGACCTCGCGGGCGTCGCGGCCGTTCGCGAGGTCGTGCAACCTGGCGGCGTTGGCGTTCCCGACGATGCGGCGCAGGCTCTCGATCGGTTCGCGCGCGAGATCGCCCACCGAGTGGATCGCGCGCGCCTTCAGGCTGCGCTCCGTCGCCCCGCCGACGCCCCAGATCGCAGCGACCGGCAGAGCATGCAGAAACTCGAGCGTGCGGGCGGGCGGAATCTCGAGCACTCCGTCTGGCTTCGCCCGCTGCGAGGCGAGCTTCGCCACATGCTTGGTCGTCGCGAGGCCGACCGATGCGGGCAGGCCCGTGCGTTCGCGCACGCGCTCGCGCAGCTGACGCGCGATGACGGAGGGCGGCCCGAAGAGCCGCGTCGACCCGGAGACATCGAGGAACGCCTCGTCGATGCTGAGCGGCTCGACCAGCGGCGTGAACTCCTGGAACACCCCCATCACCGCGCGCGAGGCCGCGCGGTACTTCTCGAATGTCGGCGGCATCAGGATGAGTTCGGGGCAGAGCTGGCGCGCCCGCGCGACGGGCATCGCCGAACGCACTCCGAACCTGCGGGCCTCGTAACTCGCGCTCGACACCACCGATCGGCCGGTCTCGTGCGCGACTGCGGTGGGAAGGCCGCGGAGCTCGGGGCGTTCGAGCAGCTCCACCGAGACGAAGAACGAATCCATGTCGACATGCAGAATCGATGCCTCTGCCCTGGGGCGAAGGGGAATATCTGCTCGTGAGCTCACGGAACCATTCCAGCACAGTACGGGCGGGAACTCGCGCCGTTCCTCCGCCGTCGCACATCATGCCCTGCGGTCGGGGTGGCACTGCCCCACCACCCCGGCCGCAGGAACTCTTCGAACCGTCCGCGCGGCGATGCCGCGCAACTGCGGTGCGGCTACTGCGCTGCGCGCTCCAGCACCAGCTCGCGCACGCGGGCGGCATCGGCCTGCCCGCGCATCGCCTTCATCACGGCTCCGATCACCGCGCCGGCGGCCTGCACCTTGCCGTCGCGGATCTTCGCGAGCACGTCGGGCTGCTCGGCGAG
>JBEBWI010000092.1:0-10229 GCA_040392345.1 Leucobacter soli
GGCCGACGCTCTGGTCGACCTCGTCGACCGCGGCCGCGTACACCTCCATGTGCCGCGCGAACAGCCGTCGTTCCTGCTCGTCGAGGGAATCCCAGTGCGGGATCTGCGCACCGTCGGCGATGGCCTCCCCGGGCAGTCGCGCGTGCTCGGGAACGATGCCGAGCATGCGCTGGCGCTCGAAGCGGGCCTCGCGCAGAGCATTCCAGCCGGCCTCGTAGCGCCCGACGTGGCGCTCGATGTCCGCCTCCTTCGCCTGGATCGGGCCGTGCACCGAGGTGTGCGCGTAATAGAGGAAGAAGGGTTTCGACCGGTCGTTCGCACGCAGCCCGTCGATCATCCCGATGGCCTCGTCGGTGAGCTGGTCGGTGAGGAAGTAGCCGTCGGGAAACTCGGCCACGTCGACCACGGCGTTGTCGCGTACGAGCCGGTGGGGGTGGTGCAGCGAGGTGAAGCCGTCCATGCTGCCGAAGTAGCGGTCGAAGCCGCGGGCCAGCGGCCAGGTCGTTCGATCGGCGCCGTCGTGCATCTTCGACTCGAGGGTCAGATGCCACTTGCCCACCATGAACGTCGCATACCCGCCGGCGCGCAACGACTCGGCGAGCGTGGGCGCGTCTTCCGGCAGCTCGCACGTATACCCGGGGTAGCCCGGGTCGACATGCGAGACGAAGCCGAAGCCCGCCCGGTGCGGGTTGAGCCCGGTCAGCAGCGATGCGCGCGCCGGGGAACACAGCGCGGCGGTGCGATAGTTGGTGAACACCCAGCCGTCGCCGGCGAGCCGGTCGATGTTCGGCGTCGGGATCTCGCTGCCGAAGGGGCCGAGATCGCTGAAGCCGAGATCGTCGATGAGCATCACGATGACGTTGGGGGCGCCCTGGGGCGCTCGCCGCGGCGCGGGCCATGCGGGCGTCGATTCGGAGGTGAACTCGGCTGCGCGACCCGCGAAGCGCTCGTAGCCGCGCGCGCCGTCCATCCCGGCCACGTCAGCCCGCCTTGCGGATCAGCTCGAGCACTTCGGTGCGCAGCTCGGCGAACTGCGGCAGCGAGCGGGTGCGGATCTGATCCCGCGGCTCCTCGAACGCGATGTCGAGAATGCGGGTGACCCGGGCGGGGCGCTCGCCGAGCACGATCACCCGATCGGAGAGGTAGACGGCCTCGTCGATGTCGTGCGTCACGACCACGATGGTCATGCCGAACTCGTCTCGGATCTTGAGACACAGATCCTCGAGTTCGAAGCGGGTCTGCGCGTCGACCGAGGCGAAGGGCTCGTCCATCACGAGCACCTCGGGGCGGTAGGCGATGGCGCGGGCGATGGCGACGCGCTGCTGCATGCCTCCGGACAGCTGCCACGGGAACTTCTGCTCGGCCCCCGAGAGCCCGACTGCGGCGATGGCCCGGGCGATCCGCTCGTCGCGCATCGCTGCGGGCAGCCGGAGATGGTTCAGCGGCATGCGCACGTTCTTCCAGACGTTCAGCCACGGCATGAGCGAGCGGGTGTACTCCTGGAAGACGAGCGCCATCTCCTCGGGCGGGCCGTCGATGAGTCGGTCGTCGATGCGCGCCGATCCCGAGCTGATGCTCTGCAGGCCGGTGAGGCACTTGAGCAGCGTGGTCTTGCCGATGCCAGATGGGCCTACGATGCAGGCGATCTCGCCGACTCTGACGTCGAAGGTGAGATCGGCGATCACCGGCACGGCGCCCTTCGCGGTCTCGTAGGTCTTTGCGAGGCCCGACACGCTGAGGCGTACGGGTGCGTCGATGAGGGAGGTGGTCATGAGTTCTTCTCCTGCTGTTGCGAGGCGATGTACCAGCGCAGCACACGGCGCCGGAAGAGGGTGAAGAGCGCGGTCGAGGCGTAGCCGATGACGCCGAGCACGAGAATGCCGCCCCACATGTCGGGGATCGCGAACGATTGCTGCGCGATGAGCGTGCGGGCGCCGAGGCCGTTCGACGAGCCCATCATCTCGCTCGCGATCATCACGACGAACGCGGCGATGAGGCTGACCTGCATGCCCGAGAGGATGCGTGGGCCGGCGGCGGGGAGCGTCACGTTGAACAGCCGTTCGACCCGGCCGAAACGGTAGACGCGGCTCACCATGCCGAGTGTCGGCTCGGTGCCGCGTATGCCGTCGACCGTCGAGATCAGCACCGGGAAGAGCGCCGCGAGGGTGATCGACAGCACTCGGGTCTCGTTGCCGAAGCCGATGAGCGACACGAAGATCGGGATCAGGGCGACGGGCGGTATCGCACGGAAGAAGTGCAGTGTCGGTTCGAGGAACCAGGCGGCTTGTCGCACGAGTCCGAGCAGGCAGCCGATGACGATGCCGATGAGGCACGCCAGTGCGAACGAGAGGAAGAGGTTGCCGACCGAGACGCCGATGTCGAACCAGAACGCCGAGGTCGCGGCGGCGGAGAGCAGGCGCTCGAGGATGACGCGCAGTGGCGGGAAGAACGGGTTGGTGGAGCCGGCGGACGCGATCCACCATGCGGCGAGCAGCGCGATCGGAACCGCGATCTCGGCGCCGATGAGCAGCCACTTCGGAGTGGTGCTGCGCGAAGTGCGCCGCGCGACCCGGGTGCGCACCGGGATCGATGAGGTGAACACCATCAGTGCGCCGCCTTTCGGTATTGCGGGTGCCAGTGAAGCAGACGACGTTCGGCCCACTGGCTGAGACTCTGCACGGCGAGACCGAGCACGCCGAGGATGAGCACGTAGGCGAACAGCCGTTCGCGGTCGCCCGAGAGCTGCGCGAGCAGGATGCTCTGACCGAGCCCTGGGCCGCCGCCGAGCAGCCCCGCGATGACCGCGACGATCAGCGCGATCGGTGCGGCGACGCGGATCGCCGTGCCGATATAGGGGAGCGCGCTCGGCAGCACGATGCGGCCGAGGATCTCGCCTCGGCCCATGCCGTAGGAACGGCCCGTGGCCTTCGTCACCGGGTCGGTGTCGAACACGCCGGCGGCGGTCTGCACGGCGATGGAGATGAAGGAGCCGAAGACCACGAGGAAGACGCCCATCTCCATCGTGGGGCCGAGCACCAGCACGGCGATCGGCAGGATGACGATCGGCGGCACGGGCTTCAGGAACTCGAGCGGGGCGCGGGTGGCATGCATCGCGAGCGGTGAGGCGCCGATGCCGATGCCGAGCAGCACGCCGAGTACGACGCCGATCAGGAGCCCGCCGAGAGCCATGATCACGGTGTCGCCTGTGGCGAGCCACATCTCGGGGGTGAGGATCAGTTGCCAGGCCCGTGCGATCGAGGCGCCGGCGGTGGGGAGGGGGGAGTCGCCCAGGGGGCCGATCGTGGCGGACCACTGCCAGAGGCCGAGTGCCGCCACGATGCCGAGTGCCCCTATCCCGTACCGCAGAGCGGGGGATTCGTTGCGCATGGTGTCTTTTCTGTGTGTCGTGTGTCGTTGCGTGGGGTGTGTCGAAGAGTCGTCCGAGCCTCGGGCGACTACTGCTCGAGAACGACGCCTTCGAGTTCGACCGGTGCGCTGAGCACGTGCAGCTTCACCAGCTTCTGGTTCGCTCGTTCGAGGTCTGCGAGGCGCAGCTCGGTCGGCCAGTAGGGAATGGTGACCTGTTCGATCGGGAGCTGCGAATCGATCGCCTCGAGGCCCGCCCGGGTGGCCGCCTCCTGATTCTCGTTCGCGAACGCGTGCGACTTGAGGATCGCCCGCTGGAACGCCGCCATCGCCTCATGCTTCTGCTCGGCCGTGCTGGCGCTCGCGACGTAGTAGGCGAGCGGGCCCTCTTCGACGAAGCTGACGTTGGGGTAGGCGATCAGGTTCGCACCGTCAGCCGCTGCCTGGCCCGCGAAGGGGGCGAAGAGCGCCGCCGCATCGATCGTTCCGGTACGCAGTGCTTCCACGGAGGAGGCGGGGTCGAGCACCACCCATTCGACTCCGTTCGCCCCGACGCCCGCGTTCTCCAGTTCGTTCGCGACGACGATCTCGAACTGCGCCTTCCGGGCGGGAACCGCGATGGTCTTTCCGGCGAGCTCTGCGACGGAGGTGATGCCCGTCGACGCGCCGACGTAGAGCCCGGCATCGTCGAACTGTGCGAGATCGTCAGAATTCACGGCGCCGTCGGGGTAGCCGCTCGACGGCGCGATGACGCGCAGGTCGACGCCCTGCCCCAGCGCGTTCAGCAGCGGAATGTTCGGGGTGTACGCGAGGTCGACCTGGCCTCCCTGCGCTGCGGCGATGCCGGCCGGCGGGTTCGCCACGTTCGAGATCTCGATCTCGAGGCCCTCCTCCTCGAAGAACCCTTCCGCGATGCCGAGGTGAAGCGCTCCGTCCGCCACGGCGCCGATGAGCGCCAGTGAAAGGGTGGTCGGTTCCCCGCCGGCGGTCGTCTCGGGTTCCGCGGTCGCGCTGCCGCCGCCAGACGAGCAGCCGGTGAGGGTGAGGGCGAAAGCGCAGCCGAGCGCCACTACCGCGGCGAGGCGTTTCATCTGCTTCATTGAGCGACTCCTTTGTCGTGTGTGCTGTGTGCTGTGTGCAGGTGTCGTGTCGGGCTGCGAACGCGCGAGGCGTGTGCCGCGTCGTTCGAGACCACCGAATGGTTTTCGTAACCACTTGGTGATTTTAACCATACTTGAACGGAAATCGCGAAGAGGTTACGGTGAGGTAACGATTAATATCCACTTGGTCACTAAACGCCGGCGGGCGGCAGTTCTCTGTGAGAATTTGAGGCAAGCTGGCTTTCGAAGGTTCGAAGGTTCGAAGGTTCGAAGAGGAAGGGCCGAAATGCCGAAGATTGTCGACCACGACGAGCGTCGAGGCCATTTCATCGACGCCGCCATCGACGTCGTCGTTCGCGAGGGCTTCGACCGCCTCACCATGCGCCAGATCGCCACTGAGGCCGGGTACACGCACGGTGCGATCGCGCGGTACTTCCCCGACAAGCAGAGCCTGCTCGCCGCGGCATTCCTGCGGCTCAACCGGGCGGTCAACGAGCGGATCGCCGAGAACACCGCGGGGCTGCGCGGTATGGCGGCTCTGAAAGCGACGTGCCGCGCGATCCTCCCCTACGACGATCGGAGGGTGACCGGTCGGGTCGTCATCGCATTCTGGGATCGTATACCGCACGATCCCGATCTGCGGGCGGTGTGGGACGGGCACAGCACTCGTTGGCGGTCGCGCTTCGTGCAGCACCTCGAGGAGGCGCGCGAAGACGGCGAACTCGCACCCGACGTCGACATCGCGGTCGCGGTCAACGAGATCAGCGCGCGGAACATGGGCTGGCTGATGCTGACGGTGGTGCTGCCCGAACAGGTGACGGACGAGAATCTCGATCGCGGCCTCGACGGGTTGTTCGACCGCTTCCTCGCATCGGCGCAGACGGCGCCCGCCGTATGAGCGAGCAGGCGCCCGGGCGCGGTGAGCTGCCTGCCTGCTGTGCGCCGGCACGCGAGGCGGCCGTGCCGGGCATGCCCGATGGTCGTACGAGCGGGAGGCAGCCGGGTCGCCTGCCGGCACCGCGCGCCGGCACCGCGGAGTCGCGGAACCGCGCCTCGGATCAGCCGATCCGGCACTCGATCGAACAGTGCCGCATCCCCGCAGGAGGCTTTCTCATGGGCGACAGCACGGGCGACGGCGTCGCCGCCGACGGCGAGACCCCCACGCACCGGGTCGAGCTCTCAGCGTTCGATATCGACGCGACGCCCGTCACGAACGAGCAGTTCGCCCATTTCGTGCACGCCACCGGCTATGTCACCGAGGCCGAGCGCTTCGGCAGCTCGGCGGTGTTCCACCTGCTCGTCGACGCCCCCACCGCAGACATCCTGGGCCCCACCCCCGGTGTTCCATGGTGGATCAGTGTGCGCGGCGCGCACTGGCGCAGGCCCGGTGGGCTCGCGTCGAGCCTCCGCGGCCTCGAGCAGCATCCGGTCGTGCACGTCAGCTGGAACGACGCTCAGGCCTATTGCGCCTGGGCCGGGCGACGTCTGCCGACCGAGGCCGAGTGGGAGTGCGCGGCGCGCGGCGGGCTCGAAGCCGCCGCCTACCCCTGGGGAAATGCCCCGATCGACGGCTCCGACAGGGCGGAGGAGGTCGCCCCGGCCTGGCGGGCGAACGTCTGGCAGGGCGCCTTCCCCACCCACAACTCCGTCGAGGACGGATGGATCGGCACGGCCCGCGTGCGCTCCTTCGAACCCAACGGCTACGGTCTGTGGCAGTCGGTCGGCAACGTCTGGGAGTGGTGCGCCGATTGGTTCGATGCCGGTGCCTATGCGCGCTCGCCGCGATACGATCCCCGTGGGCCGGAGAACGGCCGAGCACGTGTGCTGCGCGGCGGCAGTTACCTGTGCCACCCGTCGTACTGCAACCGGTACCGCAACTCGGCTCGCTCGAACAACACCCCCGATTCGTCGATGGGCAACGCGGGCTTTCGCACCGTGGCGACGGCTGCGATCCGCTAGCCTGAGCGAGTCCGCCCGAGTCCGCCCGCGCCCGCCCGAGCCGCGCACCATTCGCACCGAGAGGAAATCACGTGCCCGATGTGATCCGCCCCCGCGCACTGCCGCTCATTCTGATCGGAGTCGCGGCCGGCGTGCTCTCGGGCCTGTTCGGCATCGGCGGCGGCACCCTCATCGTGCCGGCCCTCGTGCTGTGGCTCGGCATGTCGCAGCGGCTTGCAGCCGGCACCTCCGTCGCCGCGATCCTGCCGACAGCGATCGTCGGCGCCACCACCTACGGGGTGCAGGGCAACGTCAGCTGGGTGGCCGCGATCTGCCTCGCGGCCGGCATCATCGTCGGCGCGCAGGTGGGCAGCTACCTGCTCGCGAAGCTCAAAGTGGTCGTGCTGCAGTGGGGCTTCATGCTGTTCCTGCTGGTCGTCATAGTGAGCCTCTGGTTCGTGGTGCCGCAGCGCGACGCAGATATTGCGATGGGGGTGCTCCCCGTGATCATGCTCATCCTCACGGGTTTCGCGACCGGCATCCTTTCGGGTCTGCTCGGCGTCGGCGGCGGTGTGGTCGTCGTGCCGATTCTGATGTTCTTCTTCGGCTCGAGCGATCTCGTGGCCAAGGGAACCTCGCTCGTCATGATGATCCCGGGTTCCATCTCGGGCACCATCGGCAACGCGCGACGCCGCAACGTCGACCTGCGCGCGGCGCTCTACATCGGCATCTCCGCGAGCGTGTGCGTGCCGCTCGGCGCATTCATCGCCGCCTGGGTCGATCCGTTCGCGGGCAACGTCATCTTCTCGATCTATCTCGCGATTCTGCTCGTGCAGCTGCTCTGGAAGCAGTTGAAGAGGAAGCGCGCGTAATCGAGTGGATCGCCGGGGTGACGAGCGCCGCGGCGCCTGCGCCGCGCGATCCGCCCCCGAATTCAGGGGTGCGCTGCGGCCGCAGGATCGACAGGATAGACCCATGAGCAAACGAAGCTGGAACGTCGAACCCTCGGAACTGCTGCGCGTGCGCGAGGGGTTCTCGCTCACGGATGTCGATCCGAACAGCACGCCAGGGTTCGACGGCGGCAAATCCGGGGGCGCGAAGGCCCTCGCCCAGGGCCTCCAAGATCTGGGCGACCTGCAGGAACGCCTCTACGCGGCGAGCCGCACGGGGGCGCGCAACGAGTCGGTGCTGCTGGTGCTGCAGGCCATGGACACGGCGGGCAAGGGCGGCATCGTGCGCCACGTCGTGGGTGCGATCGACCCGCAGGGCGTTGCGATCGCCGCCTTCAAGAAACCCACCTCGGAGGAACTCGCACATGACTTCCTCTGGCGCGTCGAGAAGCGGCTGCCCGAGCACGGCTTCATCGGGGTGTTCGACCGCTCCCACTACGAGGACGTGCTGATCGGTAAGGTTCGCGGGCTGGCCGGCGAAGCCGAGATCGAGCGGCGGTATGGCGCCATCAACGACTTCGAAGCGCTCGTGGTCGACTCGGGCACCCGCATCGTGAAGGTCATGCTGCACATCTCCCGCGACGAGCAGAAGGCGCGGTTGGCCGAGCGTCTCGAGCGCCCCGACAAGTACTGGAAGTACAACCCCGGCGACGTCGACGAACGACTGCTGTGGGGCGACTACATGACCGCCTACCAGACGGTGTTCGAGCGCACTTCCACCGAGGTGGCGCCCTGGTTCGTGGTGCCCGCGAACTCGAAGTGGTACGCGCGGCTCGCGGTGCAGGAGCTGCTGCTGCGGGTGCTCGAAGACATCGACCCGCAGTGGCCGCCTGCCGATTTCGACATCGAGGTCGAGAAGCGCAGGCTCGCCGAGAGCTGATTCGTCGCGCTCCCGGGGCACCGGCAGGCGTTCCCAGTGGATCGCGGTGCGCCCCGGGGCGTGTGCTCGTTGGCCGCTGCTGGCAGACTGGTGGCATGCATGAACGCGCTGGCGAAATCGCACGAGAAGAAGACCTGGTCGACCTCGAGGCGCTCCTGGCCGCCTACACCGAGATCGTGCCCGACCCGAGCGACCCGTCGCAGCGGGTCGTCTTCGGTACCTCCGGGCACCGCGGCACCGCGCTGAACGGCTCGTTCAACCGCGCCCACATCATCGCCATCAGCGCGGCCATCGCCGAGTACCGGGATGAGCAGGGCATTCGCGGCCCGCTGTTCATCGGCGCCGACACCCACCCGCTCTCGGCGCCCGCCGAGCACACTGCCCGAGAGGTGCTGTCGGCCGCCGGCGTGCGCGTGCTCGCGAGGGCGGGCACCGGCGACGAGGTGTTCGTGCCGACGCCCGCCGTGAGTCACGCGATTCTGACGCACAACCGGCAGCGCGCGACCCACGATCCCGACCGCGCCGACGGCATCGTCGTGACCCCGAGTCACAACCCGCCGCGCGACGGCGGCTTCAAGTACAACCCGCCGCACGGCGGGCCGGCCGACACCGACGCGACGGACTGGATCGCTGCGCGTGCGAACCAGCTGCTCGAGCAGGGTATCGACTCGATTCCGCTCGCCTCGGAGGACGGTATCACCGGGGTGCCGGTGGGCCGCTACGACTTCCTCGGCGAGTACGTCGACTCGCTCGACCAGGTCATCGACTTCGACGCGATACGCCGGGCGAAAGTGCGCATCGGCGCGCACCCGCTGGGCGGCGCCAGCGTGGCGTACTGGGCAGCGATCCGCGACCGCTACGATCTCGACCTGACGGTGCTCGGCCCGGGTGTCGACCCGCAGTGGGCGTTCATGCACCTCGACTGGGACGGCAAGATCCGCATGGATCCGTCGTCGGTGCACGTGATGGAGACCGTCGCCGTCTATCGTGACGAGTTCGACATCGTCACTGGCAACGACGCCGACGCGGACCGGCACGGCATCGTCACGCGCGACGCCGGCCTGATGAACCCGAACCATTTCCTCGCGGTCGCGATCGATTACCTGTTGAGTCACCGGCCCCACTGGCCGGTCGGCGCCGGGATCGGGAAGACGCTCGTGTCGTCGGCCATCATCGACCGTGTCGTCGCTTCGCACGGGCGCACCCTGCTCGAGGTCCCCGTCGGCTTCAAGTGGTTCGTACCCGGGCTGACCGACGGCTCGGTCGTGTTCGGCGGGGAGGAGAGCGCCGGGGCCTCGTTCCAGCGCTTCGACGGCGGTGCCTGGAGCACCGACAAGGACGGCATCATTCTCGCACTGCTCGCGGCCGAGATTCAGGCGGTCACGGGGCGGTCGCCGAGCGAGCGCTATCGCGAGCTGACGGAGCGCTTCGGCGAGCCCGCCTATGCCCGCACCGATGCGCCGGCGAACGCCGAACAGAAGGCGAAGCTCAAGGCCCTCGACGCCGCCGCCGTCACCGACACGGAGCTGGCGGGCGATCCGATCACCGCGATACTCACCGAGGCGCCCGGCAACGGTGCGTCGATCGGCGGCCTCAAGGTGCAGACCGAGCATGCATGGTTCGCCGCGCGGCCGAGCGGCACCGAAGACGTGATGAAGATCTACGCCGAGTCGTTCAAGGGCGCCGAGCACCTCGCCCTCGTGCAGGATGCGGCCCGTCGCCTGGTCGCGCGCGCGCTCGGCTGATCCGCTGCGCTCGGCCTCGGCCGGCAAAGCGGGCCGACTCGGCCTGCGCGCGCTCGGCTGATCTTCGGCCCTATCCCTCCTCTCCTCCCGCAACTTGGCGGTTCTCGCCCCGAAACTCGCGAGATTGGGGCGATTGCTGCCAACCTGCGGGTGACGTGCGGGTGACGTGCGTTCAACGTGCGGGTGACGTGCGTCCAACGTGCGGGTGACGTGCGGCCAACTTGCGGAGGCGATGTCCGAGTACGCTTGA
>JBEBWI010000093.1:0-10216 GCA_040392345.1 Leucobacter soli
GTGGCGCCGGCACGGGTTCGCCTGTAAACCTGCGGTTTACAGCTGTGCGAACGCCGTGCGCAGCAGCTCAGCGGTCTCGGTCGGGGTCTTGCCGACCTTCACGCCCGCAGCCTCGAGGGCTTCCTTCTTCGCCTGAGCCGTGCCCGCCGAACCCGAGACGATCGCGCCGGCATGGCCCATCGTCTTTCCCTCGGGAGCGGTGAAGCCCGCGACGTAGCCCACAACCGGCTTCGTCACATTCGCCTTGATGAACTCGGCCGCGCGCTCCTCGGCGTCGCCGCCGATCTCGCCGATCATCACGATGGCCTTCGTCTCGGGGTCGGCCTCGAACGCGGCCAGCGCATCGATGTGCGTCGTGCCGATGATCGGGTCGCCGCCGATGCCGATCGCGGTCGAGAACCCGAGGTCGCGCAACTCGTACATCATCTGGTAGGTCAGCGTGCCCGACTTCGACACGAGACCGATCGGGCCCTTGCCGGTGATCGTCGCCGGGGTGATGCCCGCGAGCGCCTCGCCCGGCGTGATGATGCCGGGGCAGTTCGGGCCGATGATGCGGGTCTTGCCGCCGGTCGTCTTCGCATGCGACCACAGCTCGGCCGAATCCTTGACCGGCACGCCCTCGGTGATGATGACGAGCAGGCCGATGCCCGCGTCGATGGCCTCGATCGCGGCATCCTTCGTGAAGGCAGGAGGCACGAACGCCACCGACACGTCGGCGCCGGTCTCGGCCATCGCCTCGGCGACCGACGCGAAGACGGGCAGCTCGACGGCGTTGCCGTCGGCGTCCACGTGCGACACCGTGGTGCCGGCCTTGCGGGCGTTCACGCCGCCCACGATCTGGGTGCCCGCAGCGAGCATGCGCGCGGTGTGCTTGGTGCCCTCGCCGCCGGTGATGCCCTGCACGATGACCTTGGAATCCTTGTTCAGGAAGATCGACATATTACTTACGCTCTCTCGTCAGTCTCGCGGGTTATCGGGCGTTGGCCAGCTCGGCGGCCTTGTCGGCGCCCTCGTCCATGGTGGCGGCCTGCACGACCAGCGGGTGGTTCGCATCGTTCAGAATGCGGCGGCCCTCTTCGACGTTGTTCCCGTCGAGACGCACGACCAGCGGCTTGTTCGCCGCGTCGCCGAGCTTCTCGAGCGCGCCGACGATGCCGTTCGCGACGGCGTCGCAGGCGGTGATGCCGCCGAAGACGTTCACGAAGACCGACTTCACCTGCGGGTCGCCGAGGATGACGTCGAGCCCCGCGGCCATGACCTCGGCCGAGGCGCCGCCGCCGATGTCGAGGAAGTTCGCGGGCTTGACACCGCCGTGGTTCTCGCCGGCGTAGGCGACCACGTCGAGCGTCGACATGACGAGGCCCGCACCGTTGCCGATGACCCCGACCTCGCCGTCGAGCTTCACGTAGTTGAGATCCTGCGCCTTGGCCTTGGCCTCCAGCGGGTTCTCCGCCGCCTTGTCGGCGAGCGCATCGTGCTCGGGCTGGCGGAACTCTGCGTTCTCGTCGAGCGAGACCTTGCCGTCGAGGGCGACGATGTCGCCGGCGCCGGTCAGCACGAGCGGGTTGACCTCGACGAGCGTCGCGTCCTCGGCCGCGTAGACGCCGTAGAGCTTCTGGAAGACCGGCACGACCTTGCCGACGAGCTCCTCCGGGAACTTCGCGGCGCGCGCGATCTCCTCGGCCTTGGCGGCGTCGATGCCGACGATCGGGTCGACCTCGATGCGCGCGAGCGCCTCGGGCTTCTCCACCGCGAGCTGCTCGATCTCCATGCCGCCCTCGACGCTGCAGAGGGAGAGGTACGAACGGTTGGCCCGGTCGAGCAGCACCGAGAAGTAGAACTCCTGCTTGATGTCGGCGCCCGCCGCGACCATCACGCGCTCGACGACATGGCCCTTGATGTCGAGGCCGAGAATGGCCTGCGCCGCCTCGTAGGCCTCATCGGGAGTCTTCGCGACCTTCACGCCGCCGGCCTTGCCGCGGCCGCCGGTCTTCACCTGGGCCTTCACTACGACGACACCGCCGATCTTCTCGGCCGCCGCGCGCACCTCTTCCGGGGTGTCGGCGACGATGCCGGCAAGCACCGGCACTCCATGTTTTTCAAACAGATCGCGTGCCTGGTACTCGTACAGATCCACGTGCATTCCTTAGAGGGTTGGGAGTGGTTATGCGAGGCTAAACCGTCTCGATGTCGAGATAGTTCGACCAGTGCACCAGCCTACCACCAGCGCGCGGGACGGGCGCTCAGCCGGTTCACCGGGCGGAACGGCTCTCACAGGCGCCTGCGGACGAGCGATGGCTCACCCCTCGCCGCGCCCCTTGGCGTCGTACATGCGCACGTCTGCGCGCACCATCAGGTCGTCGAGCGTGTCGCCCGACCGCAGCTGCGAGAGGCCCCACGACCAGGAGTACGGCGCCTCGGCAGCGATCTCGGCGAGCTGCGCCTTCGCGCACTTCCGATCCGAGTGGATCAACAACGCGAACTCGTCCCCGCCGATCCTCGCCACGAGATCGTCGGGGCCGAGGCCGCGCACCCAGGCGTTGGCCGTGATGCGCAGCGCCTCGTCCCCTGCTGCGTGACCGCCCGCGTCGTTCACCCCTTTGAAATCGTCGAAGTCGACGATCGCAAGCGTCAACGGCTCCTCGAGTCGATGAGCTTCGGCGACGGCCCGTGCACCGAACACGCCGAACCCGCGTCGGTTCAGTACGCGTGTGAGCGGATCGAAGCTGGCGCGCCTCAGCGCACGTCGGCGCAGATAGGAACCCGCCTCGAGGCAGAAGATCGCGATGAAGAATGCGTAGCCGACGGCGATCGGCGAGGAGAACACGTGGGTCGGCTGCTCGATGCGGAAGAGCAAGCCGAGGAGAATCGTGAGCAGGTTGAAGCCGAGCGCAGCCCGCGCGATCCACTCCCGGTAGAACCAGCCCACGTAGAGCGCCACCATGGGCAGCTGGAACAGTGCGTTCAGCTCGATGTGGGCGTGGAAGGTGCGGGTGATGAAGTACCCCGACCAGACCGCGAAGAAGCCCACCGCGATGAGCCCCGCCCACCGCGGATAGTGGCGCCCGGAATGCAGCGGGATGAGCATCAGGATCACGAAGCACAGCAACCAGAACGCGGTGGGCCCGCGCTCGATATGGGGATGTCCGACCGTGAGATCCACGATGAAGGTGAGCACGAGCACCGCCGAGAGCAGCGCGCTCACGAGCGAGAAGGCGTTCTGCCGCCGGATCCGGCGCAGCGTGAAATCCCTCACCCGGGCGGTGAGAGCGATGAAGATGCTCGAATCCGTGACCCGGTTCATACGCGATTCCGTTTCGACGCGTACAGCATGTTGTCGGCGCGATCGAACAGGGTTTCAACGTCGTCGGTGGCGCGAGCCTGGCTGACGCCCCACGACCAGGCATGCTTCGAGTTCGCCCTGAGCCGCAGCATCGTCTGCTGCGCCCCGTGCGCGTCGGTGCGATCGAGCAGAATCGCGAACTCGTCGCCGCCGGTGCGACCCACGATGTCTTTCGGGCGCACGCCGAGCTGCCAGTGCTTCACGGTATCGACGAGCGCCTCGTCACCCGCAGCATGCCCCTGAGTGTCGTTCAGCTGCTTGAAGTAATCGAAGTCGATGACGACCAGGCTGAGCGGCACCCCCGACTTCTGAGCTCGGACGAGCTCGGTGCGCAGCTTCGACATGAACCCCGCACGATTGAAGGCACCGGTGAGTACGTCGGTGAGGATCTCGCGTTCGGTTCGGCGCCAGAGCACGGAGCCCACCTCGAAACAGAATATCGCCGCGATCAACGCCTGCACCCCGGTGGTGACCCCCAACGACCCCTCGACCCAGAAGATCGGATTCGCGATCATCGCGATCGCGATCAGCACGAGGGTCCCGAACATCAGGAAGCGACTGAGCGGCTGGCGCACGAACCATCCCAGGTACAGCGACAGGATCGGCAGCTCCTGAAGGCTGGTCACCGCCGATTGCTCGTCACCGAAGGGGCCGAGGAAGTAGAGCGTCGCGGCGCCGAACAGCCCTACGCAGCAGAGGCCCAGCCAGCGCGGGAAGCGCTCGCCGAGGAGCAGCGCGGTGATGCCGAGCGCCACGGAGGCGATCATCAGAGCGATGAGTACCCCGAGGTCGAGATCGGCCCGGTGCAGCACGAGGTCGACGATCAGCGTCAAGATGAAGAGAATCGCGGCGAAGATCAGGAAGAACGAGTGCGGATCCTGCCGTGCCCGCAACGAGGAGATACGTGACCGCCGAAGGGTCGTACCACCACCGTATGGCCGGTCTGTAGGTGTCACCAACGATCTCAATCTCACGGTTGTCGGGTCGGCTTCGCCGCGCACGGACGAGACCGGGCGCAGGAATGCGCCTCGGCGAAACGGGGCGTCGTCCTCGTCCGAAGCGCTTGCGATTGCCTCCCCCGAGAAATCACGTACTTCGAGCGTACACCACCCGCATACGCCTATATCGAGAACTCACAGCTTTTCGATAGGCGCCAGTTTGATCAGAAGCTTCCGATCCCCCACCGACTCGAAGGTGGCGTGCGCGATGCGTTTCGACCCTTCGCCCGTGACGCTCGTGACTCGGCCCTCGCCGTAGTCGTCGTGCCGGATGCGGTCGCCCGCGACGAGTTCGAGGTCGCCGTTGTCGCGCGCACCCGAACCGATGAGATTCGGGAAGCCGCCTCCGGACTTCTGAGCCTCCCTGGCGAGACGCTTGCGCTCCCGCCATTTGTCGAGCGCAGATTGCATGTTGCCGCTCGCCGGTTCGGATACGGCCGCCGCGCCCGATCCGCCGCGAGCGCCGGCAGAGCTCGCGAAGGACACCGAGGAGTCGATGCCGCGCGAGCCGGAGGAGCCGGAGGAACGCGAACCTCGCGAGCCGTACCCGGCCCCGGAGCCTCGCGGGGCATTGAGCGCCCGCGACTCGGTGCCGCCGCGAGACGTCACCTCGCCCGGGGATTGCCGCCACTCGATCAGTCCGTCGGGGATCTCCTGCAGGAAACGGGAGGGCATCGCCACCGAGACATCACCGAACGTCGCCCGTGTACTCGCGAGTGTGAGGTACAGACGCTCGCGAGCGCGGGTGATGCCGACATACATGAGCCGCCGTTCCTCGCCGATGCCGCCGATCTCGTCGACCGACATCTGGTGGGGCAGCAGCCCCTCCTCCACCCCTGTGATGAACACCACCGGGTACTCCAGCCCCTTCGCCGTGTGCAGCGTCATGAGCGAGACGGTGCCGCTCTGATCGTCGAGGTCGTCGGCCGCCGCGACCAGGCTGACCTCGGTGAGGAACTCGAGCAGTCCGGCACCCGGATTCTTCACGTCGAACTCGCGCGCGACCGAGACGAGCTCCTCGAGGTTCTCGGCACGGGCCTCGTCCTGCGGATCGCGCTTCTCACGCAGCTTCTCGATCATCTGGGTCTCGTCGAGAATGAGCTTCAGCACGTCGGCGACGGGGGCGGGCCGCTTCGACTCGGCGGCATCGTCGGTCGCACCGCCACCGGCGGCCATGCTCGCCGCCCGCATGAGCAGCTGCCCGAGCTCGACGATGGCGGCTCGCACCTTCGGCCCGAATCCGACCTCTTCCGCCCGCAGCATCGCCTCGTGGAAGGAGATGCCCTCGGCCTCCTGGAAGTTCGCGAGCTGCGCCTCCGCCATCGGGCCGATGCCGCGCTTGGGCACCCCGATCAGACGCGACCAGGTGATCGGATCGTAGGGATTCGCGAGGCTCGTCAGGTACGCCATCGCATCCTTGATCTCAGCCCGCTCGTAGAACTTGGTGCCGCCGAGCACCCGGTACGGCACCGCCGAACGGATCAGCAGCTCTTCGAGCGCTCGGGTCTGCGAGTTCGTGCGGTAGAAGACGGCGACGTCGCCGTATGCAACGCCCGAGCGCCTCAGGTCTTCGATCTCCTCCGCGACGAACCGCGCCTCGTCGTGCTGCGAGTACCCGGTGAAGCCGACGATCTTCTCGCCGTCGCCCTCCGCGGTCCACAGATTCTTCTCCTGCCGGTCGAAGTTGTTGCCGATGACGGCGTTCGCAGCGCTCAGGATGTTCTGCGTCGAGCGGTAGTTCTGCTCGAGCTTCACCACCTCGGCCCCGCGGAAGTCGCGCTCGAACTCGACGATGTTGCGGATGTCGGCCCCGCGGAAGGCGTAGATCGATTGGTCGCTGTCGCCCACCACCGTGAGGCTCGCACCCGGGATGCGACCCAAGGCGTCGACCTCGGTGGACCGCGCGGGAGGGGTCAGCCGTTCCACCCGCTCGGCATCGACCGGCAATGTGAGCTCGCGGATCAGCGAGTACTGAGCGTGGTTGGTGTCCTGATACTCGTCTACCAGGATGTGCCGGAACCTGCGCTGGTAGACGGCCGCCACATCGGGGTGCGCCCGGAACAGGTGCACGGTCTGGCCGATGAGGTCGTCGAAGTCGAACGCGTGCGCGCGGCGCAGCTGTTGCTCGTAGCTGCGGAAGATCTCGACGAAGAGCCGGTCGCGCGGGTCGCTCTCGTTCGCCGTCGCGGCATACGAATCGGCGTCTGAGAGCTCGTTCTTCAGCCGCGAGATCTTCGCCCCGGCGTTTGCGGGAGTGAACCCGTAGCTGTCGGCCTCGAGATCCTTGATGATGCGCTTCAGCAGCGCTCGTGAATCGGCCGAGTCGTAGATCGTGAACCCCGACACGTACCCGAAGCGCTCCGCCTCGCGACGCAGAATGCGCACGCACGCCGAGTGGAACGTCGAGATCCACATGCCCTCCGCCGCGTCGCCGAGGAGCGCCTCCACCCGCTCGCGCATCTCGGCAGCCGCCTTGTTCGTGAACGTGATCGCGAGGATCTGGCTCGGCCAGGCTTCGCGATTGCGAATCAGCTGCGCGATGCGGTGGGTGAGCACGCGCGTCTTGCCGCTGCCCGCACCCGCCACGATCAGCAGCGCCTCGCCACGCGCCTCGACTGCGCGTGCCTGCTGCGGGTTCAACCCCGCGACCAGGGGGTCTTCGGGAGCCGCGCCGCCGGCGCCGCCGGCCGCGCTCGCGGAGAAGGTACCGGCAGGCGCGCCGGGATCGCCGAGGGGTGTGCCGTCGGGCGCAATCAGTTCGAACTCGCTCATCGTGCCATCAGTCTAGAAGCCGCATCTGACAAACAGGCACCGAGCCGGGCGCCGGGCTCGGCTGCAGCGCCCGGACCAGCTGCAGCGCCGACGACGGCAGCGCCGACCGTCGGCCACAATGGAATGATGCGATCCACCCAGCGCGTTCAGCGCAGCCCACGCACCCCTCGCCCCGCCGTGCTCGTCTTCGCCACCGGCGGCACCATCGGCATGCACGACACCGGCCGCGGGCTCGGCCCCGACCCCGACTTTCCCGACGCGCTCGAGGCCGTCGTCGCGGGCATCTGCGCGCGCGCCGGCGCCGACTACCGCATCAACCACCTCACTCCCCCGATCGACAGCGCCAACGCCGACGCCGAGACCGCGCCCCGCATCGCTCGTGCGATTCGCGCCCGGGTCAACACGCACCGGCCGCGCGGCGTCGTCGTCACCCACGGCACCGACACTCTCGCCTACACGGGCGCCAGGCTCGCGTTCGAGCTCGCCGACCTCGGCGCGCCCGTCGTGCTCACCGGCAGCCAGGCCCCGCTCGGCGAGGAGGGCGGCGACGCACCCGCGAACCTGGCGCTCGCGATCGCGGCCGCGGTGCGGGCCAAGTCCGACGCACCGACATCCATCGCGTTCGGCGGCGCCCTCGTGCCCGCGGTGCGCGCCGTCAAACACCACACGACCGCGGCGGCGGGCTTCCGCGCCGAGCGCCCGCTCGGCGCGGACCCCGCGGGCATCGTCACCGCGCCCGCGCCCTCCGACGACGCCCCGAGCGCACCGGCGCGCGTGACGACGTTCCGTTTCGTGCCCGGCGTGCTCCCCGAAGATCTGCGCGCCGCCGCCAGCACCCGCCCCGACGGGCTCGTACTCGAGTGCTACGGCACGGGCAACGCACCCACCGCCAAGCCGGGCATGGTCGATGCGCTGCGCGAGGTGTGCGCCGCTCTGCCGGTCGTCGCGGTCACGCAGTGCGGTGACGGCGCGGTGGACCTCGAGCGCTACGCGGTCGGTCGCGAACTCGCCGCGACCGGCGTGATCGACGGCGGTGACATGACGGTCGAGTCGGCGATCGCCAAGCTCTCCTTCGCGGTGGATCGCGGCACCCGGGGCGCCGCACTGAGACGACTGCTGCAGACGAACCTGGTCGGGGAACGCGGCGCGTAACGACGCGGATCCACTGCGGAATCCCGCGTCGGCTACCCGAAGAGCCCGCGTGCGAGATCGGGGTGATCGACGAACACGCCGTCGACTCCCGAACTCGCGATCATGCGCCACTCGGCCCGCCAGTCGCCGTGCACCGGTTTGCCGCCGCGCAGCTGATGCGCCGGATTCAGGTAGAAGTTCTCGGGCCTGAGCGTCCAGGTGAAGACCTCGAGCCCGCGCGCATGCGCGCGCTGGACGAGATCGTTCGGCCCCAGCGCGCGGCCGCGTGAGTCGATCTCGAGGAGATCGGCCTTCGCGACGCTGACGCCGTGCACGCGGCCCACGAGCGAGTCGAGCCCGGCATCGGTGCGATACCACGACCAGGGAGTCGCGTCGCCGCCGAACCTGGCCACGTCGTCGGCCGGCGCACCCGCGGTCTCGGTGAGGAACACGAGTCGCCCGGGCGCACCCGCCTCGCGCAGGCGGTCGAGCACGCCGAGTTCGAAGCTCTCGATGACGATCCGCTCGCCCCGATCGGCCCAGCCGGCCTCGGCGAGCGCAGTGAGCAGCAGCGCGCCGAGATCAAACCCCGCGTCGAGGAAGTACTGCGCGTGCTTGACCTCGATCACCGCGTCGACACGCCCACCGCCGGCCCGCTCGGCCTCATCGATCAGCGAGAGCACGTCGAGCAGGCGCAGCATCGGCTCGGTCCCGTCATGGTGCGTATTCTCGGGGCGCAGACGCGGCACGCGTTCGCGACTGCGCAGCGTCTGCAGCTCGGCCCAGGTGAAATCCTCGGTGAACCACCCCGTGAGACGCTGTCCGTCGATGGTCTTGGTGGTGCGACGCGCCGAGAACTCGGGATGCTCTGCGATATCGGTCGTGCTCGAGATCTCGTTCTCGTGCCGCACGACGAGCACCCCGTCGCGCGTCGCGACGATATCGGGCTCGACCGCGTCGACCCCCAGCGCGAACGCCAAGCGGTAGGCCGAGGCGGTGTGCTCGGGCCGATAGCCCGAGGCCCCGCGATGGCCGATGATGAGCGGGCGGCCCGATCGGGCGCGCTGCGTGAGCGATGAATCGTGCGGCATATACGAACTGTAGCCCTGGGAGATGAACTCGCGGTGAGCGAACATCGGTGAGAATCCCGCGGAATCTCAGCAAAAAGCGCTTCCTCCGCCGATAGTCTTGAACTGCCCGAGTCCGCCCCGCAAAGGAGCCCGACGAATGAGTAACCCGGCCTTATCCAACAACCCCGCGCTGAGCGGCAAGACCCTCACCGCTGATGAGTTGCGTCGCATCTACGACCAGCCTGCGGCCAACCTGCAGCGCCCGGGTGTCGACCAGGCATCCCCGGTGGGCGACGGCGCCCAGCTTCCCCCGGTGGTCGGCAGCGACCGCCCCATGACCTACGAAAACACGATCTCGAAGACCCTGATGCTCTTCGTCATCGTGCTCGCGACCGCGGCAGTGGGCTGGTTCTTCCCGATCCTGATGCTGCCGGGCGCCATCGTCGGCCTCGTGCTGGGCCTCGTGAACGCTTTCAAGAAAGAACCGAACGTCGCCCTCATCATCGGCTACGCCGCGGCCCAGGGCCTCTTCCTCGGCGGCATTTCCGGCGTCTTCGAGGGCCTGTACCCCGGCATCGTCTCGCAGGCCGTCATCGGCACGCTCTCGGTCTTCGCCGTCACCCTGCTGCTCTTCCGCAGCGGCAAGGTGCGCACGAGCCCGAAGATGACGAAGATCTTCCTCGTCGCCATGGTCGGCTACCTGGCGTTCTCGCTCGTCAACGTCGGCATCATGATCTTCGGCGGCACCGACTCGGCGTGGGGTCTGCGCAGCGGCTGGCTCGGCGTCGCGATCGGCGTGCTCGCAGTGCTGCTCGCGGCATACTCGCTCGTCATGGACTTCGAGCTCATCCAGAACGGCGTCAAGAACCGCGTGCCCGAGAAGTGGGCCTGGTCGGCGGCGT
>JBEBWI010000094.1:0-10194 GCA_040392345.1 Leucobacter soli
AGCGTTGGCACCTATGGTTTGCGAAGGGCGTTTACGAGATAACTCCGCGTCCTCGACCCGCTTCTCACAGTCTCAAACCGACGTGTCGAAACCGATCGGCCCCGTATCTGCACGACGGCACTCGAAGGCGCCAGGTCGTGCGGGGCATTCACATCACACACTGTGGAATTTTCAAACCCGGACGTGCCGGGCCTTACAGGCTACCACGGGTGGATCGCGATGCCAAGATCGCGTCGAGGAGGCCCTCGGCCGCTTCCCGCTTCGAGCCTTCCACCCGACGTTCGACTTCACCGCCCGCCCGCAGCACGTGCAGCGTGTTCTGCTCGGTCTCGAAACCTTCGTGCCAGCCGACCGAGTTCACCGCGAGCAGGTCGACGCCCTTGCGGGTGAGCTTGCGCCTCCCCCGTTCGAGCAGTTCCTCCTCCGAATCCGCCGTCTCCGCGGCGAAACCCACGACGGTCTGCCCCTCGCCCCGGGCGCGCACGAGCCCGACCAGAATGTCCGGATTCTCCACGAGTTCGAGTTGCGGAGGCCGCCCCTCGGAATCCTCCTTGCGGATCTTGCCCGAGCCCACGCTCGCAACCCGATAGTCGGCGACCGCGGCCGCCATCACGATCACGTCGGCCGACCGCGCCTCCGCGTTCGCCGCAGCCTCGAGCTCGGCCGCGCTTCCCACCGGCACCACCCGAATCGACGGCGTCTCGGGCAGACCCGCCAGCACCGAACCGTCGATGTTCGCCGCCAGCAGCACCACCTCGGCCCCGCGGTCCGCAGCCGCCGCCGCGACGGCGACCCCCTGCCTGCCGCTCGAGCGGTTGCCGAGATAGCGCACCGGGTCGATGGGCTCACGGGTACCCCCGGCGCTGACGAGCAGCCGGAGGCCTGCGAGGTCTCGAGCACTGCGATCCACTGTGGAGGGCTGCGCCGCACCGCCCGATGCCGCAAGCAACCCGAGCGCCGCTTCGAATATCTCCTGCGGTTCGCTCATGCGCCCAGGCCCGCTGTCGTCGCCCGTCAACCGCCCGCTCCCGGGCCCGACGAATGCGACGCCGCGCGAGCGCAGCACCTCGACATTGCGCTGCGTGGCGGGATGCTGCCACATCTCGGTGTGCATGGCCGGCGCCACGAGCACCGGGGCCCGGGCGGCGAGCAGCGTGGTGCCCAGCAGGTCGTCGGCGATACCCGCTGCCATGCGAGCCAGCGTGTTCGCGGTGGCGGGCGCGACGACCACCAGATCGGCGCGCTGCCCGAGCGCCACGTGCCGCACCTCTGGCACGTCGTCATGCACCGACAGGGTCACGGGGTGGCGGCTGATCGCCTCCCACGTCGGCTGCCCGACGAAACGCAGCGCATCGGCCGTCGGCACGACATGCAGATCGTGGCCCGCTTCGACGAACAGTCTCGCGAGCAGCACGGCCTTGTACGCGGCGATGCCGCCCGACACACCCAGCACGATATTCACCAGCCCATCATCCCATCATCGCGCCCCTCGGCGCAGCCGGCACCCGCGGTCGGGCGGGCGCCACCCGCGATTGGCTACACTCGGCACGGGATGCGCCGAACCCCCGGTGCGAGAGGAGCTGACATGTGCACGGTGATCGTCGAGGTGCCTCGCAGCGACGGGAGCGCGGTGCGACTGCTCGCGGTGCGCGACGAGGACCCGGCTCGCGCATGGGACGCGCCCGGCGAATGGTGGCCAGCCGAGCGCCCCGGAGTGCTCGGCGTGCGCGACCGGCGCGCGAACGGCGCCTGGCTCGCGGCTCGGCCCGCCGACGGGCGGCTCGCCGTGATTCTGAACCGCGCCGAAACCTCAGGCCGCGGTCACCCCGAGGCCGGCAACCCGCTCGCCTCGCGGGGAGGTCTGGTGCTCGACGCGGTGACGGGGGCATCACTGCCGGAGCGACCGCGCACGGCGAACTTCAATCTCGTGTCGGTGGCGGGAACGAGCGTCACCGTGTCGACCTGGGACGGCGAGGAGCAGCGGCAGACCGTTCTCTCACCGGGCGTGCACATGATCGCGCATCACGATCTCGATGACCACCGCACCGAGCGCATCGCCGCCTGGCTGCCGCAGTTCCGCGAGCTCGAAGACGCCGCGACCGGCGAATGGCGAGAACGGTGGATCGCGCTGCTCGATCGCAGCGCCGCGCTCGACCCGTCGGACGATCGCGCGATCATCCGCGACAACCGCACGCACGGCTACCCGACGCTCTCGCTCCTCGCCTGCATCGCCGAGGTGGCGCCCCGTCGCGTCGCGCTCAGCACCGCGGTACTGGCCGCACCTGCGGTGTGGGATCACACGAGGTTCTCGGAGCCGACCGCCGGGCTCTGATCGCGCTCAGCGCGCGGGGCGCGACGGGGCGGGGAAGGAAGCGGCACGGCTCACGCACCCTCGGCCCTCCCCTGGCGCCAGTACCCCATGAACGCCACCGAGCGGCGGTGGATGCCGCGGTCGCGCACCAGGAATCGCCGCAGATCGGTGATCGTCGACCCCTCGCCGGCAAGCCAGAAGTACTGCGAGCCGGTCGCCGGCTGCTGAGGCACCTCCCAGACGGGAAACTCGTCGGTCGGCTCCTCGAGATCGATGCAGTGCACCCCGGCCGGGCCAGCGGGCACCCTCGAGCGCAGGGCTTCGGCAAGGGCCTCCCCGTGCGGCCGATCGCCGCGCGCGAGCCACTCGACCTCGATCGTGCCGGGTGCCGCGATCGCGAAACGATCCCCCGCGTCGGGCACCTCGATCAGCGCCGTTCCCGAGAATTCCTCTCCGAGCGATTCGAGGATCGAGCTGATGGCCGGGGCCGCGGTTTCATCGCCCGCGAGCATCACCCGGCGCGCGAGCCCGGGGCTCCATTCGACGCCTCCCGCACGCGCTCCCCGTGCGGCCCCGGCTCCCCCGCCCCCGGTTGCGCCACCGCCGGCGTACGGCCCGATCACGATCAGCTCGTCGCCCACCCGGGCGTTCATCGCCCAGGCCGAGGCCGGGCCTTCGACGCCGTGCAGCACGAAGTCGACGTCGATCTCGGAGAGCTCGGGACGCGCCTCGCGCACGGTGTAGGTGCGGATCGGGTTGCGCTCGGCATCGTCGAGTGCTCGCCAGCGCCCGTACCACTCGTTCACCGAGGGCCTGGGCTCTGCGAACAGCCCGAGTTCGGGGTAGCCGCCGTCAGCGCGCGGCAGGAAGAGCTTGATGCGCTGGTCGAAGCCTCCCCCGCCGAAGCGGGCGAGATCGGGGCACGCGAGCGTCACGCGCGTGAAATGGGCCGAGAGCCGCGTCATCGAAGTCACACGGGTGGCATAGGCCATCGAGGTGGGGCCGCTCACGATGCCGTCATCCGCTCGGCCGCACCGACGTGATACCGGCCCATCGGGAGCATGAGGGGTCGGCCCGAGACCGGGTCCTCGACGACACGACTCTCGATGCCGAACACTTCGCGGATCAATTCCTCGGTCAGCACCTCGCGCGGGTCGCCCGCGGCCCGGATCCCGCCGTTCGCGAGCGCGACGAGGTGGTCGGCGTAGCGCGCCGCCATGTTCAGATCGTGCAGCACCATCACGATGGTGGTGCCGAGGCGGAGGTTCAGATCGGTGAGCAGATCGAGCACCTCGACCTGGTGGCTCACGTCGAGGAACGTCGTGGGTTCGTCGAGCAGCAGCACGTCGGTCTGCTGCGCGAGCACCATTGCGATCCACACCCGTTGCCGCTGCCCGCCCGAGAGCTCATCGACGGAGCGCTCGGCGAGCGAGACGGTCTCGGTCGCCTCGAGCGCCTGCGCCACAGCTGCGTCGTCACTCGCATTCCAGCGCGCGAGCAGGCCCTGGTGAGGGTGCCGACCACGTCCCACCAGATCGGCCACGGTGATGCCCTCGGGCGCCAGCGGCGATTGCGGCAGCAGCCCGAGCGTGCGAGCGAGCTGCTTGGCCGGAATGCGGTGCACCGATCTGCCGTCGAGCAGAACGGTGCCGCCCTGGGGCACGAGCAGGCGAGACATCGACCGCAGCAGTGTCGACTTGCCGCACCCGTTGGCGCCGACGACCGCGGTGATGCGGCCGGGCGGCACCTCGAGATCGAGATCGTGGATCACGCGGCGATCGGAGTACCCGAGCGCCAGGGATACCGCGCGGAGCGTGTGCTGGCTCACAGCGAACCTCCCTTTCTGTTCGAACGGATGATGAGGTAGAGCAGGTACGGAGCGCCGAGCGCCCCCGTCACGACGCCCACCGGGAATCGCGTGCCGACGGCGTACTGGCCCACCAGGTCCGACACGAGCACGAGCAGCGCGCCGACCAGGGCCGCGGGGATCAGCATCGAGCCGTTGCGCACGATGCGGGCCGCGATCGGCCCGGCGAGGAACGCCACGAACGCGACCGGCCCGGTCGCCGCGGTCGCGAACGCGATCAATCCCACCGCGGCGACGATCGCCGTGATTCGTGCGGCTTCGACCCTCACGCCGAGTGCCCCGGCCGCGTCGTCCCCCAGCTGCAGCAACGAAACGTGGCGGTCCTGCGCGAGGAGGAGCGGACCGAGCGCGACGAGCGCGAGCAGAACGAGCAGCGCGTCCGCCCACGACACGCCGTTCAGCGAACCGTTGAGCCAGCGCGTCGCCTCCTGCAGGTCCCAGGCGCCGGCCCGGCTGAGGATGTAGGCGGTCACCGAGTCGAGCATCGCCGCGATGCCGATGCCGATCAGGATGAGCCGTGTACCCGCCACTCCGCCGCGATACGACAGCAGGTAGATGAGCGCGGCGATGCCGAGACCCGCGGCGATGGCGAAGACCGAGACGAGCGCGCCGCTCAGCGAGAGCACGATGATGCCGAAAGCGGCTGCGGCGCCGGCACCTGCGCTGATGCCGATGATGTCGGGGCTCGCGAGCGGGTTGCGGAGCATGGTCTGGAAGGTGACGCCGCCCATGCCGAAGCAGACGCCCACCAGCACCGCGACCACTGCGCGCGGCAGGCGGAGGCGGCCGACGGTGAACGACGCACCCGCGACCTGATCGCCGAGCATCACGCGCACCACCTCGTCGAGCGGGTAGAACGTCTGACCGATGCAGAGCGAGAGCACGAAGACGGCGACGACCGCCGCGGCGAGCACCGAGATCACGGTGCTGCGGCGTCGGCCGCGACGCCGGCGGCTGAGACGCACGGCGTCGGCGGTGATCGACACGGTCATAGTTCACGCACCTTCTGCCGACGAACGATCCAGATGAAGAAGGGGGCGCCGATGAGCGCGGTGATGATGCCCACGTCGATCTCGCCCGGTCGGGCGACAAGGCGCCCGACCACGTCGGATGCGGTGAGCAGACCCGCGCCGACGAGAGCACCGAGCGGTAGGAGCCATCGGTAGTCGACTCCGACCAGCAGTCGGCACAGATGCGGAACGACGAGCCCGACGAAGCCGATAGGCCCGCAGATCGCGGTGGCCGCCCCGGCGAGGAGCACGGCACCGAGTGATGCGAACGCTCGCGCTCGGACGACCCGCTCGCCGAGCCCGGCCGCGAGTTCGTCGCCGAGCGCGAGCGAGTTCAGGCTGCGCCCGGAGAGCAGGCATATGAGACCGCCGACGGCCAGGAACGGCAGCACCTGGACGATGCTCTCCCAGCTCGCTCCCCCGACACCGCCGATCTGCCAGGATCGCACGGTGCTCGCGATGTCGGCGCGGGGAAGCGCGATGGCGACGAGAAAGGAGGCGAACGCGGCCGAGGTCGCGGCACCTGCCAGAGCGAGCTTGAGCGGTGTCGCCCCGCCGCGTCCGAGCGAACCGATCGCATACACGAGCACGGCGGAGATCGCCGCACCGACGATCGCGACCCAGATCTTGCTGCCCTGGGTCCAGAGACCGAACCAGGCGATGCCGGCGACGACCGCCAGCGAGGCTCCCATGTTCACGCCGAGGATACCGGGATCGGCGAGGGGGTTGCGCGTGACGCCCTGCATCACCGTGCCCGAGAGCGCGAGCGCCGCACCGACCACGAGTGCGAGCACCGTTCGCGGCACGCGCTTGGCCACCGCTGCCTGGCCGATCGTGTCGGTCGAGCCGCCGAGCGCCGCGAGAATGTCCGACCAGGCGACCGAGCGCGCTCCGAAGAGGAGCGACGCGCACGCGACCAGGGCGACCGCGGCGACGACGAGCAGCGCCCAGAGCAGGCGCCCGGCGACCCGGTGCCGCGCTTGTGCGACACCGGGTCCCGTCGTCTGCCGGTCTGCGACTCGGGTCACTTCGACCGAGCCGCAGCCTCTGCCAGAAGCGCCACGTAGTCGTCGAGCACCCACGAGATGGCGAGCGGCGTCGGGTTCGCCGCGGTGCCGAGCGGGCCCGCGCCGTCGAGGAAGACGATGGCACCGTTCGCGACCGCGGGCATCTGGGAAAGCAGCGGATCGGCCTTGAGCTGATCCACCAGGGCCTGATCGCCGTAGGTCACGATCACGTCGACATCGGCGAACACATCGACGTTCTCCGCGCTCACGGTCTTCGCGAACTCGTCGTCCTCCGCAGAGGCCTCGGCGACGCTCCGGGGCGTCACCAGACCCAGGTCTTCGAAGAATGCGACACGAGTGTCATGCGTGGTGTAGAAGCTCACCTGGCTCAGGTCGGCGGCGTCGACATGGGTGAGGAACATCACGGAGGTGCCCTCGAGCGACTCATGCTGTGCGACGGTGTCGGAGATCTGGGTCTCGATATCGGCGATCAGCTGCTCGCCCTCTGCCGCCATCCCCATGCCCAGGGAGTTGTAGGTGATGACGTCGCGCCACGAGGTCGCCCACGGGGCTTCCGGGTAGGCGACGACCGGGGCTATGTCGCTCAGCGTGTCGTAGTCCTCCTGAGTGAGCCCCGAATACGAGGCGAGGATCACGTCGGGGTTGGTATCGGCCACCGCTTCGAAGTCGATACCGTCGGTCTCGTCGAAGAGCACGGGCGTCTCACCGCCGAGCTCTTCCAGCTTCTCCTCGACCCACGGGAGCATGCCGTTGTCGTCATCGTCTCCGAAATTGGCGGCGGCCATGCCGACGGGCACCACGCCGAGGGCGAGCGGCACCTCGTGATTGGCCCAGTTCACCGTGGCCACGCGCTCGGGCATCTCATCGATGATGGTCGTGCCGAGCGCATGCTCGATGACGATCGGGAACCCGCCATCCCCCGCAGGCCGGCTCTCGGCCGATCCGGTGCCGTCGGCGGCCGGGCTGCACCCGGCGAGTACCAATGCTGCGGCTGCGGCAACAGCCAGAAGGCGCGCTGAACGCATGTGTGACTCCGTTACTATTCCGTGGGTGCGCCGACACGTCGTGATTCGCCGCGCACACGCCTCTCGTGCGGATCGCGACCTCGTCGCAGAACCCGCATCACCTATTCAGTAAGGGTGACCTAAGCATCGTAGGATGAATCGCACCGAGGGCGCAATCGCGCAAATCAGCCCTCGACTATCGCGATTCGGACAAGTCGCGCTCAAGCGATTCAGCTTCGGACGCCCCCAGGCCCGTGCCGTTCAGACGTCTGAACTCGCCCGGAGTCTGACCGGTCACCTTGCGGAACGCGGAGCCGAACGCGCTGGACGACCGGTACCCGAGCGTCTCGGCGATCTCAGCGACATCGAGCAGAGAACCCGGCGCATCTCCGCGCTCGGACGAGAGCAACGCCATCGCTCGTTGCACCCGCACCGACATCTGCCACCGAAGGAATCCGAGGCCGGTCTCGGACCGGAAAGCTCGCGTGAGCGTGCGCTCACTTGCCCCGACCCGAGTAGCCCACTCGGCCAGAGACGTGGCGTCGGCCGGGTTCTCGCGCATCGCATCGACGATCGGACGCAGCAGAGAGGACTCGGGGAAGCGAACGAGCAGCCCCCGTTTCGCGGGGCGCAGCACGTCGAGGATCGTGGCTTCGGTCAGCGCCCGAGAGCCCGGCCCGAGGTCAGGCGTCTGGAGCCGCTCCAGGAGCAGGATGAGCAGCGGGCTCATCTCCACGGCGACCGGTTCCGCGGCGATCGACGGGGTCGCATGCGGGCCGAACTGTGCGGCGCAGTACCAGGTTCCCGCAGGTGCGGCTGCTGAGTGGATCGTACCCGCCGGAAGCCACACCCCGACGCTCGGGGTGATCGTCCAGACGCGGGAGCCGACCGTCGCGGTCGAGGCCCCTCGCCGGTTCCAGAGCAGTTCATGGGTGGGGTGCGAGTGCGCCTCCCACCGCGTGTCTTCAGCCAGGTGCTCGCGCATCCCCTGGATGACGAATGGAACATCGATCGCCCCGGCCTCGTACAGGGGAAGCGAACGCGTGCTCTGCGGAGTCCGCCCTCCTGCGCGACTCACCATCCGACCACCGCATCCCCGATCCCGATTCTCCCGGCCACCGCTGACGACGACCGTCCACGGAATCCGTTCCGCTTCTACGATAGGGCGTGATCCCTGCGCACCCGCGCACAACCTGAATCGCTGTGCACCACCCGGTCGATCGCGATGGTAACCGCGATGACACACGCCGGTCACACGCTGAAACCGTCGCGACACATCGGTGCGGTGTACTCGCAGCATGGGAACACCGGTCACCGTTGCAGTACGTCGCGAGATCACCTCCGACCACGTGGGCGACGCCTCGGAGTGGGTCGCCGCCGGCCTCGCACTCGCCCGCGGTTTCGACGGCTGTCTGGGCGGGGGCATGCTGCGCGACACGGAGCACGACAACGTGCTGCACGTGGTCTACCGGTTTCGCGACGAGACCGCACTCGCGAGCTGGGAGCTCTCGGAGGAGCGGCAGCGGTGGTTGAGAGACGGCGATGCGCTGATCGTCGACGCGCGCACCCAGCGCCGCACCGGGATCGAGGGCTGGTTCGACGGCCCGCAACTGCAACGAAGCATCGACCCCCAGACCGGCAGGATCCGCACGATCGGCGTGCGTGCGGCACCGATGCGCTGGAAGCAGGCGGTCGCGATCTGGCTCGGGATGTACCCGCTGAACCTGCTCACGACCTACGCCGTCACCCTGCTGCCGTGGTGGGGAGAAGTTCCGTTTCCGCTGCGCAGCGCGATCATCGTGAGCACGCTCGTACCGGTCATGACCTTCCTGATGATGCCGGCGGTGACCCGCGCGCTCCGGCCGTGGCTGCGGCGCAACCCAGGGGCGATCCGCAGCGAGCGGGCACTGCGCGAGGCGCTCTCCGCCAGGCCGCCGAGGAGCTGAGCGACCGCCGGACCGCGACATGGCGTTGCTGCCGCGGCAGTGATGCCCAGAACGCAGCAGGTGGGTTCTGGCGACCTGTCGCCCGAACCCACCTGCCCGGTCGCGCACTCGGGACGGAGGCGTCGCGCTATCGGTTGCTGACCTTGCCGAACAGCGACGCGATCGGCGCGATCACCAACGGCCGTGCAGCGAACACCACACCCACCGTGACCACCAACCCGGCCGCGAACCACCAGAAACCCACCCAACTGATCTCGGGGGTACCCGCGAACATGTGGTTCAGATTCTTCAGCGCACCCGTCGTGAACACCAGGAACACATGCACGATGATGAACAGCACGAAGAACAGCATCGTCGGGAAGTGGACCGCCCGCGCCACCGGCGCCGGGTACCACCGGTTCAGCCTCTCCGCGTTCTCAGGCCACCACTCGCTCATGCGCACCCCCGTGATCGCCGCGAGCGGCGCCGCGATGAACACGACCGCGAAGTACATCAGCTGCTGCAGGCTGTTGTAGTTGACCCAGCCATCCTCGACGGGCCACTCGAGCGTCAGATACTGCAGTCCAGCCGAGATCGCGTTCGGGAACACCTCCCACGAGGTCGGCACGATCCGCGCCCAGTGCCCGCTGACGAACAGCAGCACGACGAACACCACGCCGTTGACGAGCCACAGCACGTCGAGCGAGGTGTGCAGCCACAGGTTGATGCTGATCTTCTTCCCACCCCGTTTGGGAGTGAAGAACGCCGGCGGCTTCTGCTGGGTGCGCACCTGCCACCCCGACCTGATGATCAGAACCATCAGGAAGAAGTTCAGGAAGTGAGTCCACCGGGCCCACGCCGGGAATCCGGGGTCGACGAACTCGGGCAGGTGATACTCGCCCGGGTAACGCTCCAGGAACTCCGGAACCCCGGGCAGCGTCGTGACGCCGCGCGCGGCCAGCACGATGATGCCGGCGGCGACCACCACGCCGATTACGCCCAGCACACCGAGACGCACCCACTGCGCGAGGCTGCGTGACCCGATCATC
>JBEBWI010000095.1:0-10106 GCA_040392345.1 Leucobacter soli
AGGCGTCGCCGGGGGTGCTCGAGACGAGGGTCGCGGTGCCGTCGACGTGGCCCTGGACGATATGCCCCCCCAGGCGGCTGTCGACGCGGGCGGCGCGCTCGAGGTTGACCTTGTCGCCGGGTGCGAGGCCGCCGAGCGTCGACATGCGAATGGACTGCGCCATCACGTCTGCGGTGAACGTGCCGTCGCCGCCTTCGGTCGTACCCTGCTCGATGACGGTGAGGCACACGCCCGACACCTGGATCGAGTCGCCGTGCGCCGCGTCGGAGGTGACCTTCGGCCCGCGCACGGTGAGCCGCAGCGAGTCGCCGACTGGTTCGGTGGCGACGATCTCGCCGATCTCTTCGATGAGGCCTGTGAACATCAGCGCCCCTCCTCGTTCTGTGAGTTCTCTTCGATGGAAGCCTTGATGAGCAGGTCGTCGCCGAGCTGCGCGAAGTGCGTGATGCGCAGCCGCTTGATGCCCGCCATGTCGGGCACGCCGAGGTCGCCGAGTGCGAGCCGCGGCCCTCCGAGCAGTGCCGGCGCCACGTAGACGAGTACTTCGTCGACGAGACCCTGCGCGAGGAAGGCGCTCGCAATGGTCGGCCCGCCCTCGATGAAGAGGCGGCGCACGCCCTGCGCATGCAGGTCGGCCAGGTGGCCGGGCAGGTCGTCGCCTCGATAGTGGATCGGGGTCGCGATGCCGCGCCCCCCGAGCGCGGGGTGCCGGCGCACGCGCGCGGTCTGCGGAATCTCGCGTCGCCCGAGCACGACCGGAATCGGCTGCTGCTCCGCCGGCACGAGCAGGCCGTCGCCGTGGTCGCCGGGGACCGCGCGCATCGCGGAGTCGGCGCGGGCGGTGAGCGCGGGGTCGTCGGCGAGCAGGGTGCCGGTGCCCACGAGAATCGCGTCGGCCTCGGCGCGGCGGCGATGCACGTCGGCGCGGGCGTCCTCGCCCGTGATCCACTGGCTCGAGCCGTCTGCCGCGGCCGCTCGGCCGTCGAGGGTCTGCGCCCACTTCACCGTGATGTGCGGTCTCTGGCCCGGGTGCGCCGCCTCGGGCGCAGAGGCCGCGGAGGATGCGCGTGCGAAGGCGGTGAGCCAGGGTGCGAGCAGATCGCGGGCCTCGGCCTCGAGCACGCCGCCGACCACTCGGGCGCCGGCCGCCTCGAGCGTGGCGGCGCCGCCGCCGGAGGGCTCGCCGGGGTCGGACACCGCGAAGGCGACCGAGCCGATGCCGGCTTCGGCCAGCGCGACCGCGCACGGGCCCGTGCGGCCGGTGTGGTTGCACGGCTCCAGCGTGACGACGGCCGTGAGCTCGTTCGCACGGGCGCGCCACTCGTCGGGCAGACGGCTGAGAGCGTCGACCTCGGCGTGGGGGGTGCCGGCGCCGCGGTGCCAGCCCTCGGCGACGATGCGCGCCTCGGCATCGAGGATCACGCACCCCACCTGCGGGTTCGGATCGCCTGCCGGGCTGCGCCGGGCGAGCGCGAGCGCACGGCGCATTGCGTCTGCCAACGTCTCGCGATCCAGCACTGGTCTCTCGTTTCGAGCGTGCCGGGGGTAACAGGGCGGCCGGGTACGGGCCAACCTGTGCTCCTCTCATCCGGACTCGCACGCGCGGTCTCCCGCTCGTGCATCACCGTCGGTACCGGAATTCCACCGGTTCGGCCTCGCAGGTGCGAGGTTCGCGGACTTTGACCGCCGGTTCAGATTCTCACTGACCCCGGAACACGCATCTACTCTAACGCGAACCGGGCCCGAGTATTCCAGTCGAGGTGGAAATAATCAGGCGGCGACGAGATCGGCGGCGGCACGATGCACGCTGTCGATGAACGCCCCGCACAGCGCCGAGGATTGCGCGGGCCCACGGTGACGGGCGACCAGCAGCCGAGTCTTCGGGGAACCGGCGAGCGGCACGACCGAGATCGATGGCGGGGCGAGGTGGCGGATCGACTCCGGCAGGATCGTGGTGCCCGCGCCGGCGATGACGAAGCCCAGCGCCGTCTCCTGATGCACCACCTCCTCGATGGTCTGCGTCTGTGCGGCGGAGGCTCCTAGAGCCTCGGCCACGCGGTCGACGTACCCCGGCATCAGGTGGCGCGGGTAGGCGATCATCGGCACTCCGCTGATCTCCTCGGCGGAGACCTCATGCCGCCCCGCCAGCGGGTGCGCGCACGGCAGGCAGGCGACCAGCCGCTCCTCGTAGACCACCTCGGACACCAGTTCGGGATCGGCGTCGCGGTGCGGCAGCAGCTCGTCGCGCACGATGCCCACGTCGAGGGCCCCGTCGCGCAACCGCTCGCACTGCTCGGCAGACGTCAACGGCATCGCGATGAGCTGCGCCTTGGGGCGCCGCTCGCGAAACAGCTGCACCACCCCGGGCAGCACGGTGTAGTTCGCCGAGCTCACGAAGCCTGCCGACAGCCGCCCCGAGAAACCGTCGGCGAATTCGCGCAGCTCGATCGCGGCGAGGTCGAGATCGTTCAGTATCTGCCGAGCGCTCTGCTGAAAGCGGGCGCCCGCCGCCGTGAGGCTCACCTGGCGGGTGCTGCGCTCGAAGAGCTTCACCCCGAGTTCCTGCTCGAGACGGCTCACGTGCAGGCTCAGCGGAGGCTGGGACATGTGCAGCTTCTGGGCCGCGCGGCCGAAGTGCAGTTCCTCGGCGACGGCCAGGAAATATCGCAGCTGACGCAGTTCCATGCCGTCACGATACGCCTCGAATGTCACCGGCGTATTTCGGGAGGATTGCGAGCGAAACACGAAGAATCGAGCGCGAAAAAGGTATTGGACGGGGGCGGGTCGGAGGTCGTTCTCTAGAGGTGCACCGTCATTCGACGACACCCAAGTTTCGAGCAGTTCCGGCAGGAACGGCCGCAGCCCAGAGGAGATCCCGTGAGCGCAGTGAACGCACCTGGCACCCTGACCGCACCGAGCCCAGAGGCGTCGAGCCCCGCGGCCGCGCCCAGCACGCAGATCGAGATGCTCTATCTGAGCGAGCCCGAGGTCATCGCCGCGGGCATGAAAGACATGGGCCGCTGCATCGAGGTGATGGAGGAGGTGCTGATCCTCGTCGCGAACGGCGACTACCGCATGGCCGGCAGCAACGCGAACTCGCACGGCGCGATGATCACGTTCCCTCCGAGCTCTCCGTTCCCGACCATGCCGCTCGACGCCGCCGACCGCCGCTTCATGGCCATGGCCGCCTACCTGGGCGGTCGTTTCGATACGGCCGGGGTGAAGTGGTACGGCTCGAACATCGACAACCGCGAGCAGGGGCTGCCGCGTTCGATCCACCTCATCGTGCTGAACGACAAGCAGACCGGCGCCCCATTCGCCATCATGTCGGGCAATCTCGAGAGCGCCTACCGCACCGCCGCCGTTCCGGGTGCCGCTGCGAAGAAGCTCGCGCCGGTGAACGCGAAGTCGCTCGGCATCATCGGCCCCGGCGCCATGAACAAGAGCGCGGTCGCCGCCATGCTCTCGGCCAGGCCGTCGCTCGACACCATCCGCATCCACGGTCGCCGCCGATCCACCGCCGAAGCCTTCGCCGACTATGTGCGCGAGCACTATCCGCAGTTCACGACCATCGAGATCGCCGAGACGGTCGAGGCCGCGGTGCGCGACTCCGATATCGTCTCGGAGGCCGTGACCGGGCTCGTCGGGTCCGAGAACTACCCCTATATCGATGGCGAGTGGATCAAGCCGGGCGCTTTCCTGAGTCTTCCCGCGAACCTGCGCATGGACAAGGAGTACACCCTCTCCGGCAAGGCGCGCCTCATCGCCGACGCGAAGAAGATCTACGAAGCGTGGGCAGAGGAGTACCCGGCTCCGTCGCATGAGACCGCGTTCGGCATGATCGGCCTCTACTGGCAGGACCTCATCGATGCCGGCGAGCTCGACGAGTCGAAGGTCGTGAACATCGGCGACGTGTTCCAGGGCACGGCGCCGGGCCGCGAGTTCGAGGATCAGCCGGTGCTGTTCAGCGTCGGAGGCATGGGCGTCGAGGACGTGGCCTGGGCGAAGACCGTGTACGAGAACGCCGTGGAGTTGGGCATCGGCACCACGCTCAAGCTGTGGGACGCCCCCGACCTCACCTGATCACCTGATCCGATCGACCCGATTCCTTCCGATTCATTCCGACGCGCCCGGGGCCGAACCCGGCGTGCCCTCGGCCGCGCGGCCCGGCGCACCGCCGATCCGCACCCGGGCCACCATGCGCGAGAGACGCGCGAAAGCGAGACCGCTGTGAGTATCGATTCAGTTCAGTACGCCGTCATCGGCGGGGGCCTCACCGGGGCTGCCGCAGCCTGGCGCCTTGCCCAATCCGGTGCCGAGGTGGTCGTGCTCGAACGCGACCGGCCGGCGTCGGCATTCGGCAGTTCGCACGGCTCCGCGCGCATCTTCCGCTACGCCTACCCCGATCAGTTCTACGCCGACCTCGTCGTCCGGGCGAAACGCGGCTGGGATGAGCTCGAGGCGGAAAGCGGCAGACGCATCATCACCCCGAGCGGCGCGCTCGACTTCGGCGCACTGCGAAAGCCCCGAGAGCTCGCCGCGGTGCTCGACACCGCGGGTGTGGAGCACGACGTGCTCGCCGCCGCTGCGGCGCGGGAGCGGTGGCCGCAGCTCGACTTCGACACCGAGGTGCTCTGGCACCCCGATGCCGGTGTGATCGACGCGGAATCGGCCGTGCTCACGATGCTCGAACTCGCCGAGGCCGCCGGAGCCCGGGTGCTCACCGAGTGGGAGGTCGAGCGGGTGCGGGTCAGCACCCTGCCCGTCGCGACCTCGCACGGGCGGCGCGGGTACACGATCGTCTCGACCACGGGTGCCATGGTGCGCGCCGAACAGGTGATCGTCGCGGCCGGAGGGTGGTTGCCGGCACTGCTCGGCGAGCTCGATCTGCCGCGCTCCTTCCTCGGCCGCATGCCGCAGTTCGAGGTGCGGCAGGAGAACGCCTTCCACTTCCCGTACCGAGACAGCGGAGACTGCGGCGAGCCGGCCCCCGGTGCGGGCGCCAGCTGGCCGACGTTCATCTACAAGGGCGAGCGGATCCAGACGTACGGGCTTCCCGGCGGCCGCGACGCGGATTTCCGTGGGCAGAAGGTAGCCGAGTACTTCGGCGGGAAGGTGATCAGCTCGGCGCGAACGCAGGACGGCGTGGTCAACCCGGTGAACCGGGAACGGGTGCGCGGCTTCGTCGAGGCGTTCGTGCCCGGCCTTGCGCTCGACTCCTACGCCGAGACGACCTGCATCTTCACGAACGTGCCTCGCGACGACATGATCATCGACCGGGTCGACGGCATCACCGTGGTCTCGCCCTGCTCGGGTCAGGGAGCGAAGTTCGCGCCGCTGCTCGGCGAGTTGGTGCACGATCTCGTCGCCGGGTCGCAGACCGCCGGCGCACGCTTCCGTGCCGCAGGCCAGCAGTTCAGCGGCGGGGTGAGCCCGTGAGCACCGGTGAGGCGGGGCGTTCCGGCGTCGCGGCCGAGGCCGGCGAGGCACGAGGTTCCGACGAATGCGCCGAGACCGGTGACGCGGTCGGCTCCGGCGACGCCGAGGCCCTGCTCGCCGAGATCGCAGAGGTCGGCCGCGACCCTGAGCGCGGCGGCTACTCCCGGCCGGTGTACTCCGCCTCCGAGATCGAGCTGCGCGAGTGGTTCGCCCGTCACGCCACCCGACGCGGGCTGAGCCTCGAGACCGATGCCAACGGCATCATGTGGGCGTGGTGGGACGTGGACGAGGCGGCGGGCGCGGCAGATGCGGCGGGCGCGCCCCCGAGGCGACCGAGTACCGAGGTGCGCCCCGGGGGCGCGGCTCGATCGCGCACCGACGCGATCCTCACCGGTTCGCATCTCGACTCGGTGCCGGGCGGCGGCAACCTCGACGGCCCGCTCGGCGTGGCGAGTGCGCTCGCCGCAGTCGACCGGTTGCGGGGGCGCGGGGTGCGCCCGGTGCGCCCGCTGGCCATCGCCGTCTTTCCCGAGGAGGAGGGCTCGCGTTTCGGAGTCGCCTGCCTCGGCTCACGGCTGATCACCGGCGAGATCTCGCCCGAACGGGTGCGCCGGCTTTCGGACGAGACGGGGGTGAGCTACGCGGCGGCGGCGCTGGGCGCGGGCTTCGACCCGCAGCGAATCGGCCCCGAGCCCGAACGCCTCGCGCAGTTCAGGGCGTTCATCGAACTGCACGTCGAGCAGGGGCGCGGGCTCGTCGACCTGGCGCAGCCCGTCGCCCTGGCCGGCGCGATTCTCGCCCACGGGCGATGGCACGTGCGCATCGAGGGCCGTGCCGATCACGCCGGCGCCACGCGCATGGCCGACCGGCAGGACCCGGTGGTCGTCGCCGCCGCGGTGGTGCAGGCTCTGCGTGAGCGCACCCTCGCCACGACCGACGCGCGCGGCACGATCGGCCGCATGCGGGTGACCCCGGGCGGCACGAACGTCATCGCCTCGGCCGTCGATCTCTGGATGGATGTGCGTCACCGGGAAGACCGCGTGGTGCGGCGCATCGTCGCCGAGACCGTCGACGCCGCGACCGCTGCGGGCGAGGCGGAGGGCTGCACCCTGTCGGTCCATGAGCAGTCCTTCTCGCCTCTGGTTGAGTTCGACGCAGAACTGCGGGCGACCATGCAGGGGGCGCTGCCCGAGGCGCCGGTGCTCGACACCGGCGCCGGCCACGACGCAGGAGTGCTCGCCCAGGCGCTGCCGACCGGCATGCTCTTCGTGCGCAACCCGAGCGGCTCGTCCCATACCCCGCTCGAATCGGCCGAGCCGGAGGACATCGACGCCGGGGTCGAGGCGCTCGCCATCGTGCTCGAGCGCCTGCTCGCCGAGTGAGGCGCTGCCGACCGCATCGCCGCCCCGGCACGATGCGAACCCGGGGATCGCGCATCGGCGGCCGGGGGAGGAACGCCGCAACGCGCCCGCGATCCACTGTGGATCGCCTGCTCACCGGCCCGGCTACAGGCCGCCGAAGCCGCCCGCGATCGTGTTCATGCTGAGCACGATGATGAGCGCGTTGAAGAAGAAGCTGAAGACCCCGTGCCAGGAGACCGTCCACCGCATGCGCGTCGTCATCACCGTCACGTCGTTCGCGGCGAACGAGGTGCCGTTCGTGTACGAGAAGTAGGCGAAATCGGCGAGACGGGGCGTTGCGGTGCCGGGGACCAGCAACGGGCGCGAATCCGGCGCAGCGCGATAGAACCTCGCGTGGTAGACGCGTGCGTAGCCCCAGTGGAACAGCGCCCACGAGACGAGCATCGCCCACACGGCGGCGAGTTCGTAGATGCTCTCGTGGTCTGGGTCGTCGCGCACGAAGATGAGCCAGGTCGCGGCGGTGAGCCCCACCGCGCTCGAGGAGAAGGTGAGCACCTGCGAGATCCACCGCACCAGCGGCCAGCCGGTGAACCGGCTGAGCGTCGGGTGATCCTCGTCGCTGAACTGCACCGAGAGGTGCAGCCAGACCGCCGTGCACAGCAGATAGAAGCTGCCGATGATGCACCAGAGGAGCAGGCGGAGGCTCTCGGTGGCCTCGTCGTCGGATTCGAGGAAGATGTAGCGCAGACCCAGCGTGAGTAGCGCCAGCTGCGCGACCAGGCCGAATATCTCGCCGCCGAGCAGCCAGGCGACGGAGGCGCGGTTGCGGGCCGGCCGTGCGTCGTGGGGGGTCACCGGGCCTCCGCGGTCTCTGCCGGGGCGACTGCGTCGGCGGCCGACGCTACGAGGTCGCGCAGCGTCGCATCCGGCAGATAGGCGCGGGTGAGCGCCATCGCGATGCGCGGCAGGTCGCCCTCGTCGCGGTAGAGGAGGTAGAGGGGCTCGGCGCGCGGGTTGAACTTCTGCTTGAAGCGGTGCAGCGAGCGGAACCCGTACAGCGGCTCGATCAGACCGCCCAGGCGCTCGAGCACGAGGTCGACCGGGCCGGCCTCGATCTCGGCCGGGCGCACGAGCGGCGCGCCCGAGAGCGAGATGAACCGGTACCCCTCCTCCGCGAAGTGCATGGCGGAAGAGGCGATCAGGAATTCCATCACCGGGCCGAATCCGCCATCGCGTCGGCGCATCAGATCGAGGGTCCAGCCGTGCACCTCGCCGTCGCCGCCGTAGACGGGCAGCCACGAGGTGATGCCGTGCAGGTTGCCCTCGGCGTCGACGGCGATACCGACGCGGGTCTCGGGGTCGAGCGCCTCCTCGACGGTGCCCAGGGTGAAGCGCATCTCGGGCAGCCCCTTGTCGCCCGTCCACTGCTCCGAGATGGCGCGCACCTGCGCCCGAACCCCCCATGGCTCGTCGGCGAGCGTGCACATGCGAAACTCGATGTTCTCGCGCGCGGCCCGGTTCACCGAGGTGCGCACCGGCTGCCATTTCTTGCCCGCGAGCTCGAAACCTGGCAGATCCACCAGCGTGTCCTCGGCGACGATGACGGCCCGCCAGCCCTCGGGTCGGGCTTCGGCGCTCACGGCGCTGGCCGAGAACACGCACGGAATCAGGCCGGCATGCTCAGCGGATCGCGCGAACGTCTGCAACGCCTCGCCGTGGCCGCCATCGGCGGCGACCGGGTCGCCGAGGCCGATCGCGACGCCCGCGTGCGCCTGGTACCCGACGACTCCGTCGCCCGATGGCAGGTAGCGGTTCGGCGCCCAGCCGATCATCCACGAGATCGTGCCCCCGCCGACGTTGCGGAGCCGGTCGAGGGCCTCGTCGCGGCTCACGCCGTGCACGGCGAGCGCACGCCGGTGTCTGCGCAGCGGCACGTGGAAGGCGCCGCGGCCGATGATCAGCACGACGAGCAGCGCGAACCACAGCACACCCCCCGGCAGCAGCAGCCCGACGACCTCGGTCGGCGAATCGATCGCGTCGAGCTCGAGCAGGAGCGGGATCAGCGCGTGGCCCAGCACCGCTGTGAACACGTTGAAGCAGGCGGCGATGAGCGCGATGATCCACGCCACCCTGAGACCGAGCCGGATACCGTTCGCGATGAGCGCGATGAAGACGAGGTCGAGCGCGACGTCGAGTATGTTGGCGATCGGCGAGTGCGCCCCGAGCGGGCCGTCGTAGGGGATGGCGAGGTCGATGATCTGCACCACCCCGATGATGATGAGGCCGGCGAAGGCGATGAGCCGCCACTCGCGCGCGCTCGGCCGGCCGGCCGGGTGGCGGTATGCGGGCAGGAAGCCGCTGGCGATCAGGCCGACGGTGATCGCGATCGCATGCTCGAGGTTCGCGAGCTGCCCCATGTAGAGCAGCTCGATCGCGGCCCACACGCCGAGCGCGACGCGGGCGCGCAGGCGCCACGGCGACGGCAGTGTGGCGAGCACGAACGCGAGGCAGGTGAACGCGCCGGCCGACGGCCCCACATCGAGCGAGTCGGCGAGACGCAGCGCCCACGGCCACCCCGTCGGGGTGACGGCGAGTAGCAGCAGGGAAGCGCCGAGCACGCCCACGAGATGGCCGCCGACGAAGAGGCCGATGGTGCGCAGCGAGCCGAACTTCCACTCGGCCCAACCGACGCCGCCGACGAGCACCGGGGCGATGAGCAGCAGCGCGATGGGCGGCGAGAGCACGAACGGCGAGGTGAAGAGCGTGTACCAGCGCCCCTCTGCGAAGGCGGGCAGGCCGGTGCCGATCCACTGGAACCAGTGCATGTGCGCAGCAGGTTGGAGCAGCGACCCGGTCGCGATGGCGACGGTGAGGATCGCGGCGACGAGCGCGAACGTGAACGGGAAGCGCAGGGCGCGGCGCACCCACTTCGTGAAGCCGGTCGGGGAGGTCGGCTCGGCCGGCTCTGCCGGGGTGGTCGGCTCGGGGGGCCCTGGTGCTGCGGCGTCGTTCTTTGCGGCTGCGCTGTCACTCATGTGGCAATTCTATGGAGAGGCGGGCGGCTCATGCCGAAATATCGGCTAGCCGAGACCCAACTGCGGAGATTTGCCTAATTTCGGAGATTTCCGGGGAATTCGTCCGAAATCCCTCTTTGCCAGGCTGGTTGTGAGTCACTGCGGCTCGTTCATGAACACGAGGAGTGTTAATCATGTCGATCAGTCCGGGCTACACGAATGCTGAGATCCAGGGACTTGTGTACGAGTACGAGGCCCTGCCGTATGGACAAAAGACGAAATGGTTAGCGGG
>JBEBWI010000096.1:0-9925 GCA_040392345.1 Leucobacter soli
GATCTCAATCTTCGAGGGGCGCTCGGAGTCGGCGAGGCGGGCATTGATCGCGGAGCTGTTCTCACGCATCGAGGCAGCAACCGGTATCGCTCCGCACAGTGTGGAGATCACGATCGCCGAAACGCCGAAACTCAACTGGGGAATTCGCGGCCAGAACGCCGCCGACCTCAACCTCGATTACCGCGTCGAGGTGTAGCAGCACACGGCCGAGAGTAAGAGTCGCCGCACTTCGGTAGCCGAAAGCAACGCTCCGCAATCGACAAGATGCCTAGTGCGTTCTCGATCTTGCAGGCGCCTTTCGCAGCGATGCGACAAAGGCCTTAGGAGAGCTCGTTTCTCGGTCAGGCTTTCGGTCGCGGTGACAGGATTTGAACCTGCGACCCCCGGGTGCGCAGCTTCCTCTCGTTCTTCCGCGTGATCACCGTGTCGCCGACAGAGGCTTGGACTCCGCCGTTGAGCGTGACTTCGCCGCGGAGCGGGTTCACGACATCGGCGAGGATGAGCTCGGTACGGGCGCGCAGGTTCAGCGCCGCAACCGCTTCGCCGGAGTCAGAGACAAGGATCGACGCGATCCCGGCTTCACGGTCCGCCCGCCATGCCTCATAGGCTCTTGCGGTCATGTCGTCAGTGGTGCCTCCGATGACCCGGTCGGCATCCTCGTAGACATCGATCACCTCGGGTTCTCCGAGCCGGAGCCGCAGCGATGCTCGCTTTTCCCATTCGTGCGTGAAGCGGTGGATCGTGGAAAGCTCCGGGGTATCAGGACGGTCGCCGGCGAGGAGCCCGAACGTGCCGGCCGCTGCCGGGGATTGGAGCTGCCCGTAGTCGCCGACGAGCAGAATCTTCGCACCCGCCTTCGCCGCAGCCCCGGTGATGCGGTCGAGTGCGAGGGTGCCGGCGAGGCTCGCCTCGTCCACGATCACGAGCTGACCCGCCCGGAAGGTTCGGCCGGTCATGATGTGCAGTGTCCACCAGCGTGCGGTGTTCTTGGTCTTGATCCCGAGATCTCCGGCGAGCACTTCGGCAGCGACTGCCGACGGGGCCAGCCCGACCACGGAGCCCGCGCCGTGCTGCTGTTCCCATGCGGTGCGGAGCGCGAGCATCGCGGTCGTCTTCCCGGTGCCGGCCGGGCCGACGAGGAGATCGAGCTGACGGCCGGAGACCGCGATCCGGGTGAGCGCGTCGGCCTGGTCAGGGCCGAGCATCCGCCCCTCCCGATCCGGCTGCCTGATGACTCGTTCGATCAGGGCGAGCGGGAGTTCCGGACCGGTCAGGGGGCGGGAGCGTTGGAGGAGCCGCTTCTCCGCATCGAGCAGCGCCTCGGAGGAATACAAGGTGCCGTGGCGGGGGCGGAACGCGCTCGACCCATCCGGCCGCTGAAACCGTACCGGCGTCGACGCGAGCTCCGGCGGCGTGAGGCGCAGCGAGGCGCGCTCGGCGGCATCGACGACCATGCCGGTGACGGCCTCCCGATCCCGCGCCGTCGCGAAGCGGTACTCCATCGTCTGCCGTGCGGCCTCGGCGGTCAGGTTCCAGCGGTGCCAGGTCGACCGCTTCTCACCCACGGCCTCCATCACGGCGCGGCCGATCTTCTCGATCTCATCCATGGGAAGGTCATCGGTTCGCAGCAACCGTGCGGGTGCTGCCGGGATCGCCTCTCGCACCCATTCCGACGCCTCCCGCCCGAGCAGTGTCGTGGTGCGCTTTCGCCATTCGGTCGTGAGGTCGGCGAGGGATCGTACCTGCTTCTCGGGCCGAGTGGACAGCGTGGCTTGGGCGCGGAGCTTGATGATCGCCGCGGCCGAGGGCTGCCGCCCGTGCTTCTCAACGTATTCCGTAATGAGGCGGTCTTTCTCGGCGTCGATCTGGCGGGCGCGGGTGGAGAACTCGAGCACGAGTTTTTCCGGTACCGTCGAGATCGCCCAGGCTGGGTTGCGGTCGCGCCCGCGGCCGCGATCCCGAGCCTCCCACTCCACGGCCAGCAGCCGGGTGAGGTGGTCGGCGATGATCGCCTCGTGCAACTCGGAGAGCGCGACGGTCGCGGCGTGCATCGGCCGCCCATCCAAAGACCGCCACCGCCCGTCGAGCGTGGTCTTCACCTTGTTGGACATGACGACGTGCGTGTGCAGGTGCGGGTCGGAGCTGCGGGAGTCGTAGTGGTCGTAGGTCGTCGCGGCGAGCCCGAAGGTATCGACCTGGGCGACCGCTCCACCGTCCGCGCCGGTCATGCCGACACGGGTGGCGGCGACCTCTCGTTCCATGAAGTCGATCACTTCAGCGATCGCCGCATGGTGCGCGTCGGCGATCAGCGCCTGCGTGCCCGCGTCGGCGACCGACCACAGCACCGACGCCGACTTCGGCAGCGAGAACGTGTAGTCGTACCCCGCTACTGCCTTCCGGGTACCGCGCTTGCGCTCCTCGTCCTCGATCTGCGCGACGGCCTCCGCACGGGAGGCTGGGCCGAGCTCGGGGTCGAGTGCTTCGACACGGGCTTCGATGCGCTCTGCCGGGGTCGAATAGACCGGGTAGGCGTGCCCGAGCGGGTCACCGGTTACGGGATCGCGGCCCATGCCGATGAGCAGCTGCAGTTGCTCCTCCGACACTTCATCGCCGGTCGTGATCTGACCGCCGGCGAACTGCGCGATTCCGGTGCCGAGCCACCTGCCAGGCGGGTTCCCGGCCTCGGCGTAGTAGCGCGTGAGCGGTGTGGACAAGGAGCGGTCGCCGTCGCCGGTGACGACGGAGCGCAAGAGGTACTTGTAGCCGTCGCCGGCGCTCATCACCCGCATCGAGACCGTCATCTCTATTAGGTAGGGTTCCGTCTCCCCGAGGAGATAGCCCGCCGCTGGCGGCCGTCGGAGAAACTAGGTGGTCGAGAGATGAACTCTTGGTGAAGTGAGGGCCCGCACCTTGCCAGATGTTTCGATAACCATCAATATAGAAATATGTCGATTCAAGAAGTTGAGCTGCTCATTGTCGGTTCAGGCCCTGCCGGATACACCGCGGCGCTGTACGCCGCTCGTGCGGGGCTCGCCCCGGTGGTGATTGCGGGATCGGTGTCGGCGGGAGGTGCTCTAATGACGACCACGGAAGTGGAGAACTTTCCGGGCTTCATCAACGGAGTGCAGGGGCCGGAGTTGATGGCGTCGATGCGTGCGCAAGCCGAACGGTTCGGAGCGCGGATTGTGTACGACGACGCGACCAGGGTGGATCTCGCGAACGAGTGGAAGACCGTCGTGACCGGAGGCGGTAGCACGTATCGGGCCAAGGCGGTGATCATCGCGATGGGTTCGGCGTACCGGAAGCTCGGCCTCCCCGAGGAGGCTCGCTTGTCTGGGCATGGGCTGTCGTGGTGTGCGACGTGCGACGGGTTCTTCTTCCGGGACCGCGAGATCGCGGTGGTTGGAGGCGGGGACTCCGCCATGGAGGAGGCGTTGTTCTTGACGAGGTTCGCGTCGAACGTGACGATCGTACACCGGAGGGACGAGTTCCGGGCCTCGAAGATCATGGCGCAGCGGGTGCTCGACCACCCCAAGATCGAGGTCGAATGGAATAGCGAAGTCGCCGAGATTCTCGGCGACGATCAGGTGACCGGGCTACGTCTGCGCAACACGGTGACGGGTGCGGAGCGGGTCTTGGACGTGGCGGGAGTGTTCGTGGCGATCGGTCATGACCCGCGGTCGGAGCTGGTGATCGGACAGGTCACGACTGACAGCACTGGGTATGTGGCCGTCGCCCATCCCTCGACTCGAACGAATCTTCCGGGCGTGTTTGCCGCCGGTGATCTGGTCGATCACACCTATCGGCAAGCGATCACCGCTGCAGGCACAGGTTGCGCCGCTGCCCAGGATGCGCAGCACTACCTCTCGAGCCTCGTCCCGGTTGCACCTGTAGTCGAAGTCGCAGGCTCGATCCTCGAGGTGCCCGCGTGACCGCCGTGACGCCGCGCGTCACTCCGAAGCGGCTTTCCACTCTCGACAAGTGGTTGCCGGTGTGGATCGGGCTCGCGATGGTCGCGGGGCTGGCGCTGGGCCGTTTCGTACCTGCGCTCTCGGGCCTGCTGGCTCGGCTGGAGGTAGGCGGCATCTCCGTGCCGATCGGGATCGGGTTGCTGGTGATGATGTACCCGGTGCTCGCCAAAGTGCGCTACGACAAGGTCGCCGCCGTCACTGGAGACAAGAAGCTCCTCGTTTCCTCCCTGGTGCTGAACTGGGTCGTCGGGCCGACGGTGATGTTCGCGCTCGCTTGGATCTTCCTGCCGGATCTTCCCGAGTACCGGACCGGTCTGATCATCGTGGGGCTGGCGCGGTGTATCGCGATGGTGGTGATCTGGAATGATCTCGCCTGCGGGGATCGTGAGGCCACCGCGGTGCTCGTCGCGATCAACTCCGTGTTCCAGGTCGTAATGTTCTCCGTGCTCGGATGGTTCTACCTCACCGCGCTCCCGGCTTGGCTTGGCCTCGACGCCCAGGGCCTCGATATCTCGGTGTGGCAGATCGCGGTGAATGTGCTGGTGTTCCTCGGGATCCCACTCCTCGCGGGTTTCGCGTCCCGCTGGATCGGCGAGCAGCGCCACGGTCGGGCCTGGTACGAGGAGAAGTTCCTCCCGACTGTTGGGCCGTGGGCGCTGTATGGGCTGCTGTTCACGATCGTGCTGCTGTTCGCGCTGCAAGGAGAAGCGGTCACGTCGAACCCGCTCGCGGTAGCCCACATCGCTGTGCCGCTGCTGGTCTACTTCGCCCTCATGTGGTTCGCAGGGCTCCTCCTGGGCAAGGTGCTCAGCCTGAGCTATGCCAGGTCGACGACCCTGGCGTTCACCGCCGCCGGCAATAACTTCGAGCTGGCGATCGCGGTCGCTATCGGCACCTTCGGCGCTGCTTCGGGGCAGGCACTCGCCGGCGTCATCGGCCCGCTCATCGAGGTTCCCGTCCTCGTCGCCCTCGTCTACGTCTCGCTGTGGGCCGCTCGAGCCTGGTTCCGTATCGACCCCTACACCACACGCGCACTTGAATCGAGGGCCTCATGACTGACACAACCTCCCCTCCGGTAGCTGACACCTGCGCACCGTCGGTGACGCACGCGATCGGCACAGATGCGGCCGTCACTGTGGCTGGTGCGCTGAAGGCGCTCGCGGATCCGCTGCGCCTGCGGATGCTGTCGGCGATCGCGGCCGACCCGCGTGGCGAGTCCTGCGTCTGCGACCTCGTAGAACTCTCCGACGTGTCTCAGCCAACCGTCTCTCACCATCTCAAGGTCCTCAAGGACACGGGGATGCTGCAGTCCGAACGGCGCGGCACCTGGGTGTGGTACCGGGTCGCGGCAGGCAAGCAGCAGGCCGTCGCAGCGCTCCTCGACGCGTTCGCCCCCGCCGCGCTCACAGGCGACCCCGGGGATCCCGAATCCTCAGAGGACGCTCTGGTTCGCGCGACAGCCCTGCGCGATATGGATGGACGGGTGTCGCGCCTGGGCGAAGAGCTCGCGGACGAACTGACCGGACTGAGCCGAGACCTTGTGATCGCGATCGTCCGCGAGTCCTATGCGGGCCTCGTGCGATCCGCGAAGGTCACCCGTCATCTGATCCCGCTGACCGAGCGCTTCGCCCGGCAGCGCCTCTCCGACCTCGCCCGCGATCGGTCATCCGGAGTGCCGCAGGTGCTGTTCGTGTGTGTGCAGAACGCGGGGCGGTCGCAGCTCGCCGCCGCGATCGTGAATCAGCTCGCGCGCGGTCGCGTGATCGCCCGCTCCGCAGGCTCTACCCCGGCCTCTGACGTGCACCCGCGCGTCCGGTCGCTGCTCACCCAGATCGAGGGCAAGCACGACGCGGTAGCTGCGTTCCCGAAGCCACTCACCGACGACGCCGTGCGCGCCGCCGACGTCGTCGTGACGATGGGCTGCGGCGACGTCTGCCCGGTCATTCCCGGCGTCCGTTACGAGGACTGGGCCGTCGGTGACCCCGCCCTCGCCTCCCCGGAGGGCATCGACGCGATCCGCGACGACATCGAACACCGCGTGCGTATCCTCCTCGCCACCCTCACCTGATGGAAAGCAGCGAACTGAATATGACCGATCAGAAACCCTCCGTGCTGTTCGTGTGCGTCCACAACGCTGGACGCTCACAGATGGCCGCCGGCTTTCTCCGTCACCTCGCGGGAGGCCGCATCGAGGTGCGCTCTGCCGGGTCGGTGCCCGCCGACACGATCAACCCCATCGCCGTCGATGCCATGAAAGAGATGGGCATCGATATCACCGCCGAGCAGCCCAAGGTGCTGAGCACCGAGGCGGTGCAAGCTTCGGACGTGGTGATCACGATGGGCTGCGGTGACGCCTGCCCGTTCTTTCCCGGCAAACGATACGAGGACTGGAAACTCGACGACCCCGCCGGCCAAGGCATCGAAGCGATCCGCCCGATCCGCGACGAAATCAGGACGCGCGTCGAGACGCTGATTTCAGAACTGCTCGAACCGTGACCCACGACGCGCCCGCAGCACCCGCGCCGTCCGGGAGCGCATCCGAAGTGTTCCGCGCGTTCCTGAAACTCGGCGTCACGTCCTTCGGAGGCCCGATCGCACACCTCGGCTACTTCCGCGAAGAACTCGTCACGCGCCGTAGATGGGTGAGCGAGGGGCAGTACGCCGAGCTCGTCGCGCTGTGTCAGTTCTTGCCGGGCCCGGCGTCGAGCCAGGTCGGGTTCGCGCTCGGCCTGATCCGCGCCGGCTTCCGCGGCGCTTTGGCTGCATGGGTAGCGTTCACGCTGCCCTCAGCGCTGCTGCTCGTACTCTTCGCCATCGGCGCCGTCAGACTCGACGGCGTGATCGGACAGGGCCTGACCCTGGGGTTGAAGGCGGTCGCGGTCGCGGTCGTCGCGCACGCAGTAATCGGGATGGCGCGCACGCTGACACCGGATCTGCGACGCATCCTGATCGGTGCCGCCGCAGCAGGCTTAGCGCTCCTGCTCCCTGGCAGCTTCGGGCAGATTGCCGCGATCCTCACCGGTCTCGTCGCCGGGGTGCTGTGGTGCCGCGGTGCGGCCGTGTCTCGGGCGGAGGCTCTGGCGGTGCGGGTCTCCCGTAAGACGGGGATCGCGGCGCTGGTCGCAGTTGGCTGCCTGCTGGCAGGTCTGCCGGTGCTCGCCGCGCTCACCCAGAACTCCTGGGTCGGGATCGCGGACGCTTTCACCCGTGCCGGGGCGTTCGTGTTCGGCGGCGGGCACGTCGTGCTGCCGCTGCTGCAGGCGGAGCCCGCCATCGCCGGTACGATTGCTCCCGAGCAGTTCCTCGCCGGCTACGGGGTAGCCCAAGCCGTTCCCGGCCCGCTCTTCACCTTCGCAGCCTATCTCGGCTTTGACATGGTGCCCGGCTCGCTCGCCCCCGTCGCCGCGCTGCTCGCACTAGTCGCCGTCTTCGTGCCCGGCCTGCTCCTACTGGTCGCGGCCCTCCCGTTCTGGGATCGTGTGCGCCAGAACCAGAACATCCGAGCGGCGCTCGCGGGCGCGAACGCGGCCGTCGTCGGGATCCTCGCCGCCGCGCTCTGGACCCCGGTGATCACTTCCGGGGTCACCGGGGTCGCACCCCTCGGCATCGCCGCAGCATGCTTCCTCCTCCTCACCGTGTGGAAGGTCCCTGCGTGGGTCGTAGTCCTCGTGGGCGCAGTAGCAGGGGTGAGCGCGGCCGTTATAGGCGTGGGCCTGGCTTGGGTTTGAACCAATCGGGTTTCTGTCCCTGCTGGTAGACGTCGGGAATGCCGTCCTCGTCCGCATCAACCGCATCGCGGAGTGCGATGCGCCGGTACCGGCGGTTGCGGGTGCCGAGCAGGATCGCCGCGCCGATCGCTGCGATCACGGATGCGGTGAGGATCGCGACTTTCGCGTAGTCGTACTCCGCGGATCCGGCGGGGAAGCTGAGTTCGGCGACGAGCAGCGACACGGTGAACCCGATACCGGCGAGGAGCCCGACTCCGATCATGTCGATCCACCGAAGTTCCGGGTCGAGTTTCGTGCGAAGCGCCCTCGTGGTGAGCCACGTCGTCGTCACGATGCCGAGCGGTTTCCCAAGGACGAGGGCGGCCACGATTGCGAAGGTCAGGGGGTTCGTCATCGCGTCACGGATTCCCTCGGGCCCGCCGACGGAGACGCCGGCGGCGAAGAACGCGAAAACGGGCACCGCGATCCCCGCCGAGAGCGGGCGGAAGCGGTGCTCGAACTCCTCCGCGAGCCCTGGACGGCCGCTGGCAGTTTCACGATCTGCGCGGCGGTGGAGCACGGGGATCGTGAATCCGAGCAGCACGCCCGCGATGGTGGCGTGGACCCCGGAGGCGTGCATCAGCACCCACGCGACGACTCCGATGGGGAGCAGGATCAGCCAGGCCGCGAACGGGTGCACTCCGAAGAAGGCCCGGTAGCGTTGCGCGATGAACCCGTAGACCGCGATGACTGCGAACGCCAACAGCAGCGGGGACAACTCGATGTGGTCGGTGTAGAACACGGCGATGATGCTGATCGCGATCAGGTCGTCGACGACGGCGAGGGTGAGGAGGAAGATCCGCAACGCTGGGGGCAGGTGGGAGCCGATGATCGCAAGGACGGCAACAGCGAACGCGATATCCGTGGCAGTCGGGATCGCCCATCCTGCACGGAGCCCTGGCTGCGGCAAGACGATCGCCGCGTAGATGAGTGCGGGCACGGCCACGCCGCCTGCGGCGGCCGCGATCGGGACGATCGCGGTGCGGAACTTCCTGAGATCGCCGGCGACGAACTCGCGTTTCAGTTCGAGGCCGACCAGGAAGAAGAAGATCGCGAGGAGCCCGTCGGCAGCCCACGCCCCGAGGCTGAGGTTCAGGTGCCATGGCTCGTAGCCGACCTTGAAATCCCGCAGAGCGAAGTACGCGTCTGCGGCGGGCGTGTTCGCCCAGATGATCGCGATGAGGGCGGCGCCGACGAGCAGCATGCCGCCGACAGCTTCTTTGCGCAGCAGCGCGCCGATGCGCGTCGCCTCGTCGAACGTCCCATAGCGAGGGAAGGTCCGATCGGGTGGTGTTTGGGCGGCGTTCAAGTCATCTCCTGGGGTGGGCGTGCAGGCTGAGAGGAATCGGCTCGAATCAGGCCCCTGCGCCGCGTGGGGACGAGGGGAACGATTCTGGATCAGGCTGCAGGCGTCGTGGGTGTGGTGCCGGAAAGCATCGCACCCCAGGAGGAGATGTACCCGTTCGTACCGGGATGAGGCAGCACCCAGCCCGCCGGCATGAAAGCCGCGTGGAACCGGTGATGCGTCATCACTTTCAAGGGTATCAGCGCCCTTAGACGGGTCACAGTGCCCCCCTTGCCCAGGCTTCGGTGAATCCGCACTCTTCGATATCGCGCCAGGTGAGCGTGACGTCAGCCCAGGAGCCGTGCCCTGGGCCGAGGGCTTCCTCGAGACGGTCATGCAGCAGTGCCGGGTCAGCGCAGTCGGTGAGGTCGAGCACGAGCACTTGCAGGTATCGGGCACGGTCACGTTCCACATCGTTATGCAGCCGCGAGGCGAGGCCCGTGGGCATTGTCACGAGCAGTGATTGCGGGAACCCGGTCGGTCGAAGGCAGGCGATGCAGACCCGCCGGATCGCAGGATGCGTATCGAGTTCGTGTTTCAGATCCTGGATGGCGTCGTGCCAGCGGGCACGTCCAGCTTTGCGCGTCGCACAGCCCCGCAGGTCTACGCCCCAGAGCATCCCTCGCGGCTGCGTGCAATCCAGATCTTCATCGGCGTACGACGCTTGCGGCAACGGGTCGCCATGAACCAGGAATGAGATGGGCACGGAAGTCTCCTCAGAGGGTCGGGATTGTTTCGCCGACCAGACTTCCCGGCACACCATCCGCTGGATGCAGCAGTGCCGCGTAGCGGTCTCCCACTCTACGCCCTCTCCGCGCTCCGTGCGCAAGCACTGCCGTAGA
>JBEBWI010000097.1:0-9889 GCA_040392345.1 Leucobacter soli
GGTGTTGTACTGGCCGAGGCACTTCACGGCGAACTCGCCGCCGATGGTCTCGAAGGGCTTGTAGACGGTGGGCCAGTGCTGGCTGTCGCAGAACCAGAACTTCTCCTCCGACCCGTCGCCCTCGCGGAACGGGAGATAGTAGGGGTAGAGCTGCTCCCAACCCTCGGCCCCCGGAGGTACCGGCAGATCCTTGGCGAGCGGGAACGATTTCATCACGGGTGCGGACTGTGTCGCGGAATCGAACGTCATTGTCGTGTTCCTGTCTGGTTGTGGTTCGTGGCTTCTTCTATGGTCTGCCGGCTGCGTGTCACTTGCCGATCACACCGATCGACCCGGTCAGCATCGAGGTGAGGCTGCCGATCCCGATCGTCGCGGTCTGGGGTTTCGGTTCTTGAGGCTTCGTCGAATGCACGGTCTCGGGCCTGGCCTGCAGGAGCAGCAGGTTCTCGCCGGCCGGCAGGTCGCGGTCGATCGCCCATTCGATGTCCTGCGGGGTGCCGTAGTGGCGCTCGGCCCGCTTCGCGAGATCGGCCACCTCGAGCACCTGCGCATCGGTGAGGCTGCGAACGCGGCGGCGCTCCTCCTCGACCTCGCGTTCGATCAGGCCCCGTCCCTCGGAGTCGGGAACGAGCTCGATGTGCTTGTCGCCGATGTGCTCGCTCACGACCGACATCATGATCTTGTCGACCATCAGGTTGTCGGGGGTGACGAGGCCGGAGACGACGGCCTCGCCGATGCCCCACGATGCGTCGATGACGATCTTCGAGCGGTCGCCGGTGCTCGGGTTCAGCGTCATCGCGACGCCCGCGACCTCGGCGGAGACCATCTTCTGCACCGCCACCGCCATCGAGAGGCCCGCCTCTTCGATGCCGTTCTTCAGGCGGTAGAGAATCGCGCGGCTCGTGTAGAGCGAGGCCCAGCACTTGCGGATGTGCTGGTGCACCTCGGCCTCGTCGGTGAGCCAGAGGTACGTGTCCTGCTGGCCGGCGAAGCTCGCGTCGGGCAGATCCTCCGCCGTCGCGGATGAGCGCACCGCGACCGGCACCGGCTGCGCGAAGCGGCTCTGCAGCCGGGCCCAGCCGTCGATCACGGCGTCGCGAATGCGGTCGGGCACCGGGCGCTCGCAGATGCGCTCGCGGATGCGCTCCGCCGCGCGATCCACGCTCTCGACGTTCTCGGGGTCGAGCCCCGAAAGGGTCTCCGCGATGAAGTTCTCGAGCCCGGATTCGGCGATGAACTCGTCGTAGCTCGCGGTCGTCACGGCGAAACCGGGAGGCACGGGCATGCCCGCCGCCGTCATCGTCACGAGCGAGGCGCACTTGCCTCCGAGCTGGTCGTGCTCGGGCACGACTCCGCCGTCGAAGAACTGCACATAACGGGTGTCGATGGTGCTCATGCCGATTCCTTCCAGGTGACGGGTACTGCGAGCGGCACCCGGAACGACAGGTTCTCGCGGAAGCCGATGTCGGCCCCCTCCTGCAGACGCACGCCGGGCATCGCCCGCGCGATCTCCTCGAGCGCGATCTTGGCCTGCAGCTTCGCGAGCATGTTGCCGAGGCAGTAGTGGATGCCGAAGCCGAAGGAGAGGTGATCTCGAGCGTTCTCGCGAGTGATGTCGAAGGTCTCGCCGTTCTCGAAGCGGCTCTCGTCGCGGTTCGCGGAGCCCATGACGAGCAGCAGCTCGGCGCCCCGGGGAATCCGCACGCCCCCCACCTCGGCGTCGGCGAGCGCCTTGCGCCGCCAGGCGACGATCGACCCGCTGTACCGCAGCACTTCGTCGATCGCCGGGCCGATCAGGGCCGGGTCGGCAACCGCCTTCTCCCACTCGTCGCGGTGGGTGAGCAGTACCCGCATGGCGTTCGAGATCAGCGTGGTCGTGGTCTCGTGGCCGGCGAACAGCAGGCTGTACACGACGGAGGCGATCTCGTGATCGGAGATCTCGTCCCCGGCCTGCTGCGCACGCACCATGTCGCCGACGAGCGAGTCCGGGTCGGTCTCGTGCGCTTCGGCGACGAGCCGCAGGCACTCCTGCCAGTAGTCGACGAGGTTGTGGGCGTGGGGAATCTGCTCCTCATCGCTCAGGTCGCCCCAGGTCATCGCCGCCCGCGAATCCGACCACTCCTTGAACTGGTCGACCTGTGCCGTGTCGGCGCCGATGAGCGTGAGGATCGTGACAGTCGGGACGTCGTAGGCGAGGTCGCGGAAGAAGTCGCCCTCGGCCTCGGGGCGCTCGAGCATCGCGTCGAGCTGCCGCACCACATGGGCGCGGATGCTGGGCTCGAGCGCACGGAAGCGACGCGGGGTGAACGCCTTCTGCGCGACCTTGCGAATGCGGGTGTGCTCCGGCGGCACTCGCGCCGAGAGGCCCGAGTAGGCGGTGAACCCGCCCTCCTCCATGATCCGCTTCGCCTCGGCGCCGCGCTGCCGCACCGGCGCCTGCGCGTTCTCGCTGCTGAAGTTCTCCCAGTCGCCGAAGACCTGCCGCACATCGTCGTAGCGCGACACGACCCAGTAGCCGATGCGCTCGTCGTACATCACGGGTTCTTCGCGGCGCAGTTCGGCGTACGCGGGAAACGGATCCTTCTGATCGAACGGCTCGAAGCCGTGGTGCACCGGGCATCCGCCGCGCGATGCGGCCTGCGCGGTCGCCGCTGCGGTGCCGGCCGCGGAATCCGCAGTGGTCTCAGATGCGGTCATCGCCGCCACCTCACGTTCTCTCCGTTGAAACTCGGGGTCTTTCGACGAGTATGCGCGCGGCACCCGCGACAGTGCGCGCATACTTCCATTCAGCGGAAGCGAGTTGTCGGGGTGCGATGGTGGATCGCTGCTTCGATGCGGCGCGCGACGCCCTGCAGCACGGGAAGGTGGCGGGTGAGCGTCGAAACCTGCGACGCGAGCGTGACGAGGCCGATCGCGGCTCCGGCCGGGCTCATGCCGGTCTCCTCGCCGCCCGACACGGCGACTCCGACGGGCACGGCGATCGAGCACGCCCCCACACGCGCCTCCTCCCCCGTCACCGCATATCCCTGGGCGGCGATCTGATCGAGCTCGTCGGCGAGCGCACGTGGATCCACGTGGGTGAATTCGGTGAGCGAGCCGAGCGGGCCGGCGAGGTAGGCCTCGCGGAACCACGGCTCCTCGTAGGCGAGCAGCACTTTGCCGACGCCCGTCGCGTGCAGCGGCAGACGGCCGCCGATGCGCGAGGCGCGTGGCACCCGCTTCGAACCGTAGATGCGGTCGACGTACAGCGCCTCGTTGCCCTCGCGCACGGCCAGGTGCGTGGTCTCGCCCGTCAGCGAGAACAGATCCTGCAGGAACGGACGGGCCGTGTCGCGCAGGCGTCGACCCGCATGCTGCGCGACCTCCCACAGTCGGATGCCCACCTGGTAGCGGCCCTGCGCGTCACGCGAGAGCGCACCCCAGGAGTTGAGCTCTGCCACGATGCGATGCGCCGTCGAGATCGGCAGCCCGGCGAACTCCGAGATCTGCGAGAGCGAGAGGCTCGGGCCGTGGGTCTCGAAGGCTTCGAACACCGCGAGGATGCGGGAGGCGACCGAACGGCCCGAATCCCCCGTGCGCACGCCCGTCAGCCCAACTCGACGCGCTCGGGCCAGGCATCGACCGAGGCGATCGCGCCGAAGCCGCGCGCCATGAGCCTCGCCGCCTCCGTGTGCAGGGCGCCGTGCACCCGCCACGAGCAGAGCCGCGTGGCCTCCTCGCGCGCGAGTCCGAACCACTCCATCACGGTGTCCACGCCGTGCGGGCTCAACCTCCAGAGCTTGTCGGCATCCTTCACGAGCGCGTCGTTCAGCGACTTCGCGGCCTTCATGGTGTCGTGCTCGGAGATGATGTCGACGATCTCATCGAGGAGAGCCGGCGGGGTGCCGATCTCGGTCAGGATGTCGGTCGCGATCCGCACGCCCTCGCGCTCGTGCCAGGCGACCAGTTCCGGGTCCCCGCCGCTCGGGCTGATGGCGCGCAGCACGAGCTCCTCGGGCACCTGCGACCACCCGGTGTCGTGCAGCAGGATCGCGGGCAGCACGACATCCGGGTCGGCCTCGGGGTTCGCCTCGCACAGCGCTCGGGCGAGACCGTACGCGTAGAGGGTGTGGGCGTCGTTGTCGCGCACTCCGAGAAAGGGCCTCGCGAGGCGCCAGATCGCACGGTGCTCCGGCGGCAGGAGGAGCACCCCGTCGACCTCGCGCGGAATGTGCGCGGCGACATCCGCGCCGAACTGATTGGTCTGCGGGCTCAGCTTCGGCAACATGATCAGATCACACACCTCCTCGCGCGTGGAGTCCACCCTACTTCCCATTCACCGGAAAGCGAAGTGTGCCGGCCGAAGCTCGCCCGCTACGGCACGAAGCCCCTCCCTACACCTGGGCTGCGACCAGACTCGTCACCGGAAGGCGTTCGAGCCCCCGGCTCGTGTTGTTGAGCTTGACCGTCGGAGTGCCGATCTCGAACGATTCGATGCGTCGGCTGAACGCCTCGAGCACCGCGAAGGCCTCCAGCTTGGCCAGCCCTTGCCCCGCGCAGCCGTGCACGCCGTAGCCGAACGAGAGATGGTCGAGAGGGTTCCGCTCCACCCGGAACTCGTCAGGCCGATCGTACTGGCGCGGATCGCGGTTGCCCGCGTAGAGCAGCACCCCGACCTGCGCCCCCTCCGGGATGAGGGTGCCGCCGACCTCGATATCGCGCGTCGTGCCGCGGCCCTGCGCATGCAGCAGCGCCTCGTAGCGCAGCACCTCGTTGAAGGCGGCCGGGATGAGCGAGGGGTCCTTTCGCACCTTCGCGAACTCGTCCGGGTGCTCGCCGAACAGCCGGATGGCGTTCGCGATCGATCCGATCGTGGTGTCCATGCCGGCCGCGAGGTACTGATGGATGATGTGCCCGCACAGCTCGGGAGGCATGTCGCCCCGCGCGCCGGCGTCGAAGATCGCCCGCCCGATCGATCCCTCGGTGAGCTTGCTTCCATCCATCCCGTGCGTCCACTCGAAGAGTTCGCCCGCGAGGGGGAAGCTCTCCTGCGAGCGGGAGTTCATGGGGCCCAGCAGGTTGAAGGCAGCCGCTCCCCAGCCGAGGATCTTCTCGCGCACCTCTCCCTGCACGCCGATGAGGTCGAGCACGATCTGCAGCGGCAGTTCCTGCGCCAGGTCCTCCACCGCGTCGAAGGAGCCGCGATCCACCAGCTCGCTCACGATGCGGTCGGCCTTCTCATCGATCTGCACCTTCAGGCCGCGGAGCGCCCTCGGGGTCAGGTTCTCACTGAGCGCGGCACGCAGCTGCGTGTGCATGGGCGGGTCGCTTGCGAGCGTCGTGCCGGTGAGCACCTCATTCATCTGCGCATTGAACGCCACCTTGGTCGAGCTGAACGACTCCCAGTCGCCCAACGCATCTCTGATCTCGGCGTATCGGGTGAGGAGCCAGACATCTCGCTCGGGCAGGTACACCACCGGAGCCTGCTCACGCAGTTCGGTGAAGGCGGGATAGGGGTCGGCGAGCACCTCGTCCGACCAAATATCGATGTCTGACGTCTGCGTCGTTGCAATCATCTGCGCGCTTCCTTGCTTGGCATGAGAAACCGGAGCCCGTACGCACCGGCGAAAGCAAGTCAATGCCGCCAAACGACATTAGGCAAATGAATACTACGAATGAATTGCATGCACTGAACGAATTCTACGCATCATCCCGAGCACCCCGAAGGCGAAGCGGAGCAGCCGCGTCGATCAGCAACTCCCGCAGCCACTCTTTGAACGCCTCGTCGATCAGCCAGGGATTCCAGACCATGTCGATGCCGAGCGGCGGAATGGGCATCGGGAACTCCCGCATCTGCACAGCCCCCTGCCGCCGAAACTCCCACCCGACCTGGAAACGATGCAAGGCGACGCCCCGAACCTCCCGCAGGAAATGCGGGATCAGGAGATAGTTGGAGACGGTGTGACGCGCGCTCATGCGCACACCCTGCCGCTCGAGCAGGTCGTACGGCCGCAGCTGCAGACCCTCGCGCTCGAACACGATATGGGGCTCTTCCTCCAGCAATCGCAGAGTCTCCGAGTCTGCGCCCGCGCTTCCGGACGAGTCGCTCGCCGAGCCGTCGGCCAGGCCGCCCTCTCCCGCCTCACGCCCGGCATCGAGCGAAGCGAGAACCACCCAGCGGTCATCGTACAGTCGCTCGCGCTCGCCCACCGCCCGCAGGCCCTCGGTCAGCAGGACCACATCGGCGCCGCTCTCCGCCGCGACATCGGGCGAGCTCAGGTCGCCGGTCTGCAGGCGAAGCGTCATCCGGGGCGCACGCTCGTCGAGCAGCCGCCTCATCAGCGGCCCGAACACGAAGGCCGTGCTCGTGGTCATCGCGATCGACACCACTCGTTCATCCGTCGCCGGGTCGAAGCGAGGGGGCAGCAGTGCGCGCATCGACTCGCCCAGAGCGCGCCGAACCGGCCCGATCAGGCCTTCCGCTCGCGGCGTCAGCACCATCGCACCCCCACGACGAACGAGCAACTCGTCGCCGAGCAGATTGCGCAGTCGGCGGAGCGAGTGGCTCATGGCCGGCTGCGACAGGCGCACGCGGTCGGCCGCCCGCGTGACCGACCGCTCCTCCAGCAGCGCGAGCAGCGGCACCAAGAGGTTCAAGTCGACCGCCGCGATGCTCGCGAAGGAGCGATCGAGGCGAGCGGCAGGCTCGGCACGCTCGGCGTTCACAGCGTCATCCATCGTCAGCATCACTCCAGTCTCGTTACTCATTCATACTATTCGCGCAGCGAATGCGCTGCATGATCATCATTCATTTGACGAAACGATACTGCTGCCGCGTACGGTAGGGGAAACCGTCACAGAAAGAACGACAATATGAAGATCGAGCTCGACGTTCCGCGCTGCGAAGGCCACGGACTCTGCGAGGAGGCGGCTCCCGCGCTCATGCACCTCGATGACGAGGGCATGCTCATACTCGACGCCACCGAGGTCGAGGGTTCCGACCTCGACGCCGCCAAGATGGCGGTTCGAGTGTGCCCTGTGGCCGCGCTCAAACTCGTATGAGCTCCCGTCTGCGCACCGTCGTCATCGTCGGGGGCGGAATCGCGGGGCTCACCGCGGCCGAAACCCTGCGGCGCGAGGGGTTCGACGGCGAGATCACCATCGTGGGCGACGAGTCGCACGCCCCCTACAGCCGCCCGGCGCTCTCCAAGTCCGCGCTGCTCGAGACGAGCATGACTTCGCATCTTCTTCCCGAGCCGGAGCACGGCGCCCGAACCATCATCGACTGCGCAGCGACCGGCATCGACTGCGACCGCCGGCTCGTCAGACTCTCGGACGGAGCCCTGCCCTACGACGGACTCGTGATCGCAAGCGGATCGCGCGCCCGCAGACTCAGCACGTCCGCGGCCGAGTTCACCCTGCGCGGCCTGGACGACGCCGAGGCCCTGCGGGGCCGACTGGCTCACGGCGCTCCGCTCGTCGTCATCGGCGGGGGGCCGCTCGGAATGGAGATCGCATCGTGCGCCGCCGAGCTCGGCAGTGAGGTCACGTTGATCAGCCGGGGGACGCCGATGAAGAGTCATCTCGGGGAGCAGCTCGGCGGCGCACTCGCCGAAGCCGCGCGCGCCGCCGGTGTCCACGTCATCCTCGCCGCGCACGCGCGCGTGACCGAATCTGCGGCGGGCGAGTCGGTGGTCGCGCTGAACGACGGGACAAGCCTTGCGACTCCGACTGTGGTGAGCGCGATCGGCGACGTCCCGAACGTCGAATGGCTCGACGGCTCCGGGCTCCTCAGCGGACGCGAGCTCCGCGTCGACTCTCGTGGCCGAATCGCACCCGGCATCGTCGCCGCAGGAGACGTGGCCGCAGTGCCGTCCGGATCGGGGTGGAATCGTCTCCCGCTCTGGACGAGCGCGATCGAGCAGGCGAAGATCGCGGCGGTCGCGCTCATGCGGGGCGACGACGCACCGGAACTCGACTTCCAACCGTACTTCTGGACGGAGCAGTTCGGAATCAGCGTGAAGGCCTGCGGTCCCCTGCCCGTCGCCGGCGACCCGGACGTCATCGACGGCAGCCTGGGCGAGCAGCGCGCCCTGCTCCGCTGGGACCGGGGCGACGATGCGACGACCGCGGTCGCCTTCGGATACCGCATTCCGATCCCGCGGCTTCGCGCGCACACCCGAACTCGCGTATCCGCCTGACTCGCAGGCTCGTGCGGGGGTTCTTGCCCGACGGCGAGGATCCCCAACCGCCGGAGCGCACGGCATACTGGGCGCATGGCCAATTCGCCCAGCGGTGAGTCGATGATCGTACGCATCGTGCGCATCCTCGACACCTTCTCCGCCGAGCGCACCGTGCAGACCGCGAGCGAGATCGGGCGCCGCGCCGGCCTCCCGAGCGCCACTGCGCACCGCCTCGTCGACGAGCTCGTGGCCGCGGGGATGCTCGAGCGCGACGAGGAGCATCGGGTGCGCCTCGGCATGCGCCTGTGGGAGCTCGCACTGCGCGGCTCCACCGCGCTGCGGCTCCGCCAGGCCGCGCTGCCGCACATGGAGACCGTGCAGGCCTCGGTGCGCGAGCACACCCAGCTCGCGGTGCTCGAGCAGGAGGAGGCGCTCTTCCTCGAACGGCTCTCGCACCCCGAGGCCGGCGCGAACATCACGCGCGTGGCGGGCCGACTGCCGCTGCACGCCTCCTCGTCGGGTCTGGTACTGCTCGCGCACGCCGACCCCGCGCTGCGCGAGCGGGTACTCGCAGCCCCCCTGCGCTCGGTCGGCCCGGGAGCGATCACCGAGGCCACCGTGCTGCGGCGAGCGCTCGCCGAGATCCGCCGCACCGGGGCGGTGGTGGCGCCGGGTTCCATCGAGGCCGTATCGACCGGCGTGGCGGTGCCGATCCGCGAGGCGGGCGAGGTGATCGCAGCACTCTCGGTGGTGCTGCCCCGCGAAGCCGACACGGGCCCCGCGCTGCGTGCCCTCGCCGCGGCGGCGCGCGCGATAGAGGCCGACCTGCGCCGCTCCCGGCCGTAGGCAATCGACTGTCGGTACGCAGCGACGATGAAATCTATTTCCCATTCAATGAGAAATTGAATGGCGCTGATCCACTCGCACCGCACACTTGATCTACCGGCCGCGTTCGACGAACCGCACCGGGCCAGCAGTAGCCAACGGCGCAGCCAACCGCCGCAGCGAGAACCGTCAGAGGAGACGCCATGACCACCACCATCCGTACCCGCGTCGCGATCGTCGGAGCCGGCCCCGCCGGCCTCGTGCTCTCGCACCTGCTGCAGCAGGCGGGCATCGACAGCATCGTCGTCGACCAGCGCAGCCGCGAGGACATCGAGGGGACCATCAAGGCCGGCATACTCGAGCAGGGCTCGGTCGACCTGCTCGCATCGATCGGCACCACCAGCCGCGTGCACACCATCGGCGACAAACACGACGGCATCGTGCTCGGCTTCGCCGGTGAGCAGCATCGCATCGACTTCCCCGGTCTCACCGGCCGCAGCGTCTGGCTCTACCCGCAGCACGAGGTGCTCATCGACCTGATCGCCGCACGCCTCGCCGCGGGCCAGGATCTCCGCTTCGGCACCACCGTCGAGCGCATCGAGGGCGTGGAGACGGCCACGCCCCGCGTGCACGGCACCGACGAGAACGGCGCGCCATTCACCATCGAGGCCGAGTTCGTGGTCGGCGCCGACGGCTCGCGCAGCGTCGTGCGCCCGGTCGTCACCGGCCCGTCTCGCGAGGGAGGCTACTTCCGCGAGTACCCGTTCGCCTGGTTCGGCATCCTCTGCGAAGCGCCGAAGAGCTCCGAGGAGCTCATCTACAGCAATTCCGAGAACGGCTTCGCGCTCATCTCGCAGCGCAGCGAGACCGTGCAGCGCATGTACTTCCAGTGCGACCCCGAG
>JBEBWI010000098.1:0-9637 GCA_040392345.1 Leucobacter soli
CCGAGTCGTGAAACCGTGTACGCGCTGATCCAGCACCTCAAGCAGTACGATGCTGAACTCGCGAAAAAGAAGCGGGCCCACTACCTGCCCGACCTGATGATGATGTACGTTGCGACCGGTGCGCACACGGCGGAGATACTGGCCCTTCAATGGGATTCGGTGAGTCTCGAAGCATCTCCCCCGCGGGTCGGCATCGAAGCTGCCCTGATCGTCAACGAGGGCGGCAAGCTCAAACGTCAGGAATACACGAAGAGCGATGCCGGTATGCGGAGTCTCGCCGTCCCCCGTTCAGCGGCCGTGATGCTTCAGGATCGCCGCGTGAAGTCTTACAACGCAATCGTGTTCCCATCGTCAACGGGAACATTTCGGTGGCCGCACAACCTGCGCAGGGACTGGCGCGACGCCGTCGACAAGACCGCATTCCAAGGAATGACCCCGAAGAGCTTCAGAAAGGCCGTAGCGACGCTCCTACGTGACGAAATGGGCATCGAGGCTGCACGTGACCAGCTCGGCCATTCTGACGAGCGGGTGACGAAGGCACACTATGCGCAGCGTCTTGCGGAGGCGCCGGATACGACATCGCGCTTGAGAAATTCTTTCAAAGGCCAGGTAAGCGCCGGATTTGCGGAATTTTCCAGAATTCTCCCTGAATCAAGTGGCTTCTGATCAGGTATTTTCCGTCCCCCTACTGGGATTCGAACCCAGACTGTGCCGATTTTAAGTCGGCTGCCTCTGCCGGTTGGGCTATAGGGGGCCGGCCGCGCAGGCCACGTCAGAGCCTACCAACTCTGCCTACCAACCTCTCGCCGCTCCGCGGCATCGCCGTGTCGTCCGGAAAGATCAGAGCGGCGAACGCGCAGGAAGAGGCGAGGAAAGAGGCGCAGGGGAAAAGAAGTGAGCCCCGAGCTGGGCAGAACTCGGGGCTCACGGTAGTTCGTGGATCCTGAGCTGGGCAGACCTCAGGATCCACAGTCGATGTGCCGGCGCGAGGCCGGCCGCGCCCTACGCGCCGAGGCGTGTGCGCAGCGAGGCGAGCTCACCGCTCAGCGCCTCGGGAAGGCGATCTCCGAAGCGGGCGAAGAACTCCTCGGTCAGGTCGCACTCGGCCAGCCACGAAGCCGGGTCGATCGCGAAGATCTCGTCGAGATCGGCCTCGACCTCCTCGATGCCGGTGAGGTTCAGCTCCCCCGCCGCCGGAACGGTGCCGATCGCGGTCTCGCGGCCCGTGGCCTCACCCTCGATGCTGCGAATCGCCCAGTCGATGACGCGCGAGTTGTCACCGAATCCGGGCCACAGGAAGCGACCGTCGGCGCTCTTGCGGAACCAGTTCACCTGGAAGATCTTCGGTGCCTTGTCGCCGAGCTGCTTGCCGATCTCGAGCCAGTGGCCCCAGTAGTCGGCCATGTTGTAGCCGCAGAAGGGCAGCATCGCGAAGGGATCGCGGCGGAGTTCGCCGACCGTGCCCTCCTGGGCCGCCGTCTTCTCCGACGAGATCGTCGCGCCGACGAAGACGCCGTGCTCCCAGGAGCGCGAGCGGGTGACGAGGGGCACATTGGTCGCGCGGCGTCCGCCGAAGAGGATCAGGTCGAGCGGAACGCCGTTCTGCTCGAACCAGTCGTCGGCGAGCGTCGGGGTCTGCTGGATCGGCACGGTGAAACGCGAGTTCGGGTGCGCGGCGACGCGACCGGAATCCGGCGTCCAATCCTGGCCCTGCCAGTCGATCAGGTGGTCGGGCACCTCATCGGTCTTGCCCTCCCACCACACGTCGCCGTTGTCGGTCAGCGCGACGTTGGTGTAGATCGTGTTGCCCCACAGGGTCTCCATCGCGACCGGGTTGGTCGACTCGCCGGTACCGGGAGCGACGCCGAAGAAGCCCGCCTCGGGATTGATGGCGTAGAGGCGGCCGTCGGGGCCGGGACGAAGCCAGGCGATGTCGTCACCGATGGTCTCGACCTTCCAGCCCGGAATGGTGGGCTGGAGCATCGCGAGGTTGGTCTTGCCGCAGGCCGAGGGGAACGCGGCCGACAGGTGGTAGGCCTTGCCGGATTCCTCGTTGGTGAGCTTGAGCAGCAGCATGTGCTCGGCGAGCCAGCCCTCGCTCTTGCCCATGACGCTGGCGATGCGCAGCGCGAAGCACTTCTTCGAGAGCAGCGCGTTGCCGCCGTACCCGGAGCCGTACGACCAGACCTCGAGCGTCTCGGGGAAGTGGGTGATGTACTTCAGGTCGTTGCACGGCCACGCCGCGTCCTCGGCGCCGTCGAGCAGCGGGGCACCGACCGAGTGCACGGTGCGCACCCACTCAGAACCCGGGGTGATGCCGTCCAGCGCGGCCTGACCCATGCGGGTCATGATGCGCATGTTGAGCACGGCGTAGGGCGAGTCGGTGATCTCGATGCCGAGCTGCGTGATGGCGCCGCCGACGGGCCCCATGGAGAAGGGAACGACGTACATGGTGCGCCCGCGCATGGAGCCCTCGAAGAGGGGCATGAGCTCCGCCTTCATCTCGGCGGGAGCGCGCCAGTTGTTCGTGGGGCCGGCATCGGCTTCGTTCTCGGAGCAGATGAAGGTGCGATCCTCGACACGAGCCACGTCGGCGGGGTGCGAACGGGCGAGGAAGCTTCCGGGGCGCAGATCCTTGTTCAGCGCGATCAGCGAGCCGGCCTCGACCATCTCGCTCGTGATTCGATTCCATTCGTCCTGCGAACCGTCGCACCATACGACTGCGTCGGGCTGCGTCAGCGTGGCAACCTGCGCCACCCACTGCACGACCTCTGCGTTGTCGGTAGTTGCTCCTTCGGTCACCAGGTCGGCGATCGAATCGTTCGTCTCGAGAGTCGAGGCGCTGCCCATAACGTTCGTTCTCCTTGATAAGAAACTGCGGTACGTCCATTCTGAGTGAACCGGGGGTGGCCACCCAGTGAATTCGCACTGTAAAGAATAGGCATTCTTGACATATAGTCAATACATGCCTCCGGAATCGACTCCAGCCCTGGCCGATGATGCGATGCAGCGTCTGCTCCTCGGAAAGCGCATCCGACACTTCCGCACGCGCGCGGGCCTCACCCTCGACCAGCTCGGCGAGCGGGTCGGCGTGGGCGGCAGCCAGCTCTCGCTCGTCGAGAACGGGCGCCGCGAGCCGCGGCTCGCCCTGCTCACCGGCATCTCGCGAGAGCTCGGCATCGACACGGCTGAACTGCTGCGCGACGAGGCGCCCGATCAGCGAAGCGCCCTCGAGATCGAACTCGAGCGCGCGCAATCCACACCCGGCTACCTGCAATTGAGCCTGCCGCACGTGCGCGCGCCGCGCACGCTGAGCGACGAGGCACTGGAATCGCTCGTGGGGCTGCACCGCGAACTCGCCCGGCGCTCGCGGGCCGCAGCGGCCACCCCCGAGGAGGCGCGACGCGCGAACACCAAGATCCGGCTGAAGATGCGCGATCTCGACAACTACCTTCCCGAGATCGAGCGCATCGCCGAAGACCTGATGGCGAGCATCGGCCACTCGACGAGTGCGGTGACGCACCGCGAGGTGGCGGTGCTCGCCGAACGGATGGGCTTCACGCTCATCTTCGCCGACGACCTGCCGTCGAACACGCGCAGCATCACCGATCTGGAGAACGGGCGCATCTACCTGCCTCCGGCCTCGATCCCCGGCGGGCACGGCCTGCGCTCGCTCGCGCTGCAAGCGATGGCGCACCGGGTGCTCGGGCACGACCGCCCGTCGAGCTACGGCGAGTTTCTCGAGCAGCGGCTGCAGATCAACTACTTCGCCTCGGCATGTCTGCTGCCCGAGACGCGCGCCGCGCAGTTCCTGCAGGAGGCGAAACAGGAGCGCAACCTCGCGATCGAGGATTTGCGCGACGCGTTCGGCGTCACGCACGAGGCCGCCGCCCACCGATTCACGAATCTCGCCACGAAGCACCTGGGGCTCAACGTGCACCACTACCGGCTCGACGCCGGCGGGGTGCTGGTGCGCGGGTACGAGAACGACGGCATGCCGTTCCCGACCGACGCCTCGGGCTCGGTCGAGGGCCAGGTGATCTGCCGCAAGTGGGCGGGTCGCACTGCGTTCAACCGCACGAACCGCACGAGCGAGTTCTACCAGTACACCGACACCCCCGAGGGCACCTTCTGGTCGAGCGTGCAGGCGGGCGACACTGCGCAGGGCCAGTTCTCCATCTCGTGCGGGGTCGCGTTCGATGACGCGAAGTGGTTCCGCGGCCGCGACACCTCGGCGCGCACGGTCTCGACGTGCCCGGACCCGGCCTGCTGCCGCACCCCGGGAGACGAGCTGCTCGAGCGCTGGGAGGGCAAGGCCTGGCCGAGCGCCCGCATGCACGCGCACGTACTCGCCCCGCTGCCCACGGGCACCTTCCCCGGCGTCGACGACACGGAGATGTACGAGTTCTTGAGCAACCACGCGCCTTCGGCGTAGAGCGACTACCGATTCGGGCGGTGGCCGGGTCGTGGTGAGGCCCATCTATATACTCCTCCCTATGAGGCTGGCAGCTCGAACCGCGGCGATCGCGGTGCTCACGTTCCTCTTCGCGCTCGCCGGGGGCGGGCCTTCCGCGGCTGCGGTTTCGACAGTGGATCGGGGTGCGCAGGCGTTCGCCTCGCCTCGCCTCGCCGACGTGAACGACTTCACGATCGAATCGTTCGACGCCGAGTACGAGCTGGGCCGCGATGACGACGGCCGATCCACACTGCGCACGGTGGAGCGCATCGTCGCGGTCTTTCCCGATTTCGATCAGAACCGGGGCCTGATCCGCGATATCCCGCGCCTCTACGACGGGCACGAGACCGACATTCGCGTCGAGTCGGTGACCGACGAATACGGCGTGGAACGGGATTTCGAGACCGAGCGCTACGGAGATTTTCTCGCCGTGACGATGGCGGTGCCGGAGGGCGGCTTCGTGCACGGCGCCCAGACGTACGTGATCACCTACACGCAGCGCGATGTGGCCCGCCTGTTCGAGGACACCGGCTCGGACGAGTTCTACTGGGATGTGAACGGTACCGACTGGGCGCAGCCCTTCGGCCGCGTGAGCGCCCGCGTCACGCTGGCGGAGGAGCTGGTGCCCGCGCTCACGGGTCAGGCCGCCTGCTACCGCGGGCCGTTCGGCGTGGGCACGCGGTGCGAGCTGCTCGAGGAGGGCGGCGCGTTCACGGTCGAGGAGCTGGACCTGCTCCCCTACGAGAATGTCACCTTCGCGATCGGTTTCGCGCCGGGCACGTTCTCGGCCGCCCCGGTGCCGTTCCTCGAGCGGGTGCCGCTGCTCCTCTACGGCGGCTGGGCCGCCCTGGCGGGCGCGCTGGGACTCACCGTCGCGACCGCCTGGCGCGGGCTGCGGGGAGCGAAGACCGGGCGGGCGATCATCGCGCAGTACGAGCCTCCGGAACGCATGAGCGCCGCGCTCGCCGCCGAACTCGTGCGGAAGCGCGGCACCGCCATGACGGCCACGCTGCTCGACCTCGCGGTGCGTCGGCGAATCCGCCTGCTGCACGACGAGGCGAGCGACATGTACGGCGCTCAGGCCTGGGACGGCAGGGATCTGCTCCCGATCGAGCAGAGCGTCTGGTCGCGTCTGTTCGGCAGCTCGCGCACGACGTTCACGGGCGACGGCGCGCTCGACAGCGCGGCCCCCGCCCCGGGCAAGACCCTCTGGTTCGACCGCACGAGCACGCGGCTCGGCGATGCCGCAGCTGCGCTCCGCGGCCAGGCGAAGACCGAGGCCACGAAGCACGGCTTCGTGAAGAAGGCGCCGGGCGGCGCATTCGCGCTCGTCGCGCTGCTCTTCGTGGCGGCGCTCGGCCTGTTCGTGCTGCACGCGATCGTGCGCGGCGACTTCGCGATGATGACGGTGCTGCTCGCCGTCGGCATCAATCTGCTCGTGTGGCTGCTCATCGGCCTCGGTGCGGCGCTGCTCGCGATACGCCCGCGCACGCACGCCGGCGCCCTCGCCCACGACCACCTGATGGGCCTGCGCGAGTACATCCGCCTGGCCGAGGCCGACCGCATCCGCATGCTGCAGAGCGCGAGCGGCGCCGAGGTCGACGAGCATCGCATCGTGCAGGTCTACGAGCGCCTGCTGCCGTACGCCGTGATCTTCGGCCTCGAGAAGGAGTGGCAGTCGGAACTCGCGAAGTACTACCGCGAGTCGACGCCCGACTGGGTGAGCGGCTCGGGTACCTCGACCTCGTTCGCGCAGGCGCTCTCGATCTCGGCGCTCGGCTCGGCCGTCTCTTCGAGCCCCGTCACGCGCACCTCGTCGTCGGGATCAGGCTCTGGTTCGTCGTTCTCGTCGTCGAGCGGCGGTTCGAGCGGGGGCGGGTTCTCGGGCGGCGGTGGAGGCGGCGGAGGCGGCCGCGGCATCTGATTGCCCAGCCCAGCGCACCATCAGTGGATCGCGACGCGCCGCACATGAGAGAACGCCCCCGCCGGGCGAACCCGCGGGGGGCGTTCTCATCTCACCTGATCGGCGAAGCGGCGCCTCAGACGACGCGCTGCCGGGACCTAGTCAGTCTTGGGGCGCGAGGCGAACTCCTCGAAGATGGCCCGCGGCTGCTGCACGGCCTCGATGCTCACGATGTCGCGGCCCAGGAAGAAGTGACCGACCCACCCGCCGAACACACGCCACTTACGCTCCCACGTGGGGATCGCGAGACCGTGGTAAAAGCGGTGCGCGAGCCACGCGAAGTAGCCCTTCAACGCGAACCCGCCCGACTGGAACACGCCCGTGTTCATGCCGAGACCGGCGACCGCACCTGCATTCTTGTGGTTGTACTCGCGCACACCCTCACCGCGCAGATCAGCGACGATGTTCTTCGCGAGGAGGCGGCCCTGGCGCACCGCGTGCTGCGCGTTGGGAACGCAGAAGCCGCCGGGGCCGGGCGTCGGCGAGATGTCGGGCACCTGCGAGGTGTCACCCGCGGTCCATGCACCCTCGAGCTCCTCGCCCTCTTCGGTCGTGATGCGCAGGTTCGCGCTCGCCACAACATGGCCGCGCTGCCCGATCGGCAGGTCGGTGCCGCGCAGGAACGGGCGGGGCATCACGCCCGCGGTCCACACGATGAGGTCGCTCTCGAAGGTCTCGCCCGTCGACAGCTCGATCTTGCCGTCGACCGCTGAGGAGAGCTGCGTGTCGAGGTGGATGTTCACACCGCGACGCGTCTGATCCTTGATGACCCACAGCGACGTCTCGAGCGACACCTCGGGCATGATGCGGCCCATCGCCTCGACGAGGTGGAACTTCGTCTCATCGAAGGTGATCTCGGGGTAGCGGCGCAGCAGCGAGGTCGCGAAGGAGCGCAGCTCGCTGATGCTCTCGATACCGGCGAAGCCGCCGCCGACGACCGTGATCGTGAGGAGACGCTCGCGCTCGGCCGAACCCTTCGGCAGCGAGGCCGCGCGCTCGAAGTTGCCGACGATGCGGTCGCGCACGGCGACGGCCTCTTCGATGGTCTTCATGCCGATCGCCTGATCCGCGACGCCCGGAATCGGGAAGGTGCGGGAGACGGAACCCGTGGTGATGACGATGTGGTCATAACCGAGTTCGAACGCTTCACCCTCGTTCGGCGTGACGGTCGCGGTCTTCGTCGCGTGCGAAATGCCGGTGACCTTGCCCGCGATGTTCTGCGTGCTCTTCAGGTGGCGACGACGGGCGACCACCGCGTGGCGCGGCTCGATCGACCCGGCCGCGACCTCGGGAAGGAACGGCAGATATGCCATGTAGGGCAGCGGATCGACGATGGTGACCTCGGCCTCACCCGTGCGGAGCAGCTTCTCCAGCTTCCATGCAGTGTAGAAACCGGCATACCCGCCGCCGACAATCAGAATCTTCTTCGCCACGAAGCAGTCTCCTTAGAGCGCGATGCTGAGGTCTGTGCCGTCTGGCCACAGGCACAGAAAATTCGGGCGAACTCCGCCCGACTCAGCTATCCTAATACGATTTTCACTGTCGAAATCCCAGAACTCAGGCTGAAGTCGCAGCGATACGCGGGTTCCACAGTGAAACCCGCAGTATTTCAGTCTTTATTCGGCGAATCTGCGGAAACCGACCAGTCCAGACCGCTTCGTTCGAGTGCGAGGTCGCCGATGGGGTTCACCCCCGGGCCCGCAGCCAGCGCGTGCCCGATGAGCGCGTGCAGGCACTTCACGCGTGTGGGCATGCCGCCGGCGCTGACCCCGGCCAGCTCGGCGACCTCGCCGACGCTGTCGCGATCCACGATGTACTGCTCGTGAGCCCGCTGGTACTGCGCTCGTACGGCCTCGTCCTCGGCGAGCAGCTCGTTGTACTCGTTCATCACCCCCACGGCCTCGAGGCGCGACGCCGCCGCTACCGCCTCGGGGTGGCAGAGGTAGTAGAAGGTCGGGAAGGGGCTGCCGTCGGGCAGACGCGGGGCGGTGGCGACGACCGCGGGGCTGCCGTCGCTCGCGCGGGCGGCGATGCCGATGACGCCGCGGGCCTCGCGGCCGAGTTGTTCGCTCACCGCCGCGATGTCTGCTGCGGTGGGCTCGGGGTACGGCGGCCGGGTCACTCGGCACTCTCCTCGTTCGTGGCGGATTCGGGGGCGGGGCTGGGAACTGGGTCGGCGGCCGGGTCTGCGGCGAGTCCGCCGCTGCCGGCAAGCGCCTCGGGGCTCGCGCTCGTCGTCGCCGCGATCAGCATCGACGAGACGAGGGTGCGCGCCCAGTTGCGCTCGATCTGGGTGAGCCGGTCGCTCGTCTCCTCGTCGGACTCGGCGGGGATCACGACGTCGTCGATGATGCTCAGCTGGGTCTCCCCCGGCATCACATAGAAGAGCCGGCCTCGCGCCTGAGCCCGCACGTAGGCGGGATCCTGCCATTTCAGCCGTTCGGAATCCGCCTCCGCCACCGCGTCGCGGTGGAGTTGCACGCTCTCGCGCAGGTCTGCGAGCTCGCGCTGCTGCTGCACGTAGGTCGACAGCGTCGGGCTCACGATCAGCGCGCCGACGATGATCAAGGCGACGATCAGTACGGTGAAGCCGCTGAATCGAAGGCTGGAGGCCCAATCCCCCAGCTCTCCGACCCAGCGCTTCGCCATGCCTTCGCCCGTCTCGTGCGCCGCGCGACTACTCCGCGGCGAAGCGCGGGAAAGCGCTGCGACCCGCGTAGCGCGCGGCGGAGCCCAGCTCCTCCTCGATGCGCAGCAGCTGGTTGTACTTCGCGACGCGGTCGGAGCGCGCCGGAGCACCGGTCTTGATCTGGCCGCAGTCGGTCGCGACGGCGAGGTCGGCGATCGTCACGTCCTCGGTCTCGCCCGAGCGGTGCGACATGACGGCGCTGTAGCCCGCGCGCTGCGCCATCTGCACGGCGTCGAACGTCTCGGTGAGGGTGCCGATCTGGTTCACCTTCACGAGGATAGAGTTCGCGGCACCGCGTTCGATGCCATCGGCGAGTCGTGCCGGATTCGTCACGAACAGGTCGTCGCCGACGAGTTGCAGGCGGTCGCCGAGTTCATCGGTGAGGGTCTTCCAGCCCTCCCAATCGTCCTCGGCGAGCGGATCCTCGATGGAGACGAGCGGGTAGCGATCGGCGAGATCGGCATAGTAGGCCGACATCTCGGCGGCGGTGCGCTGCTTGCCCTCGAAGGTGTAGACGCCGTTCTCGTAG
>JBEBWI010000099.1:0-9383 GCA_040392345.1 Leucobacter soli
CGATCTGCTGCACTTCTGCGATGCGGTGGGAGATGTAGATGATCGCCACGCCGTCGGCGGCAAGACTGCGGATATGGGAGAAGAGCAGCTCGGTGTCCTCGGCCGCGAGGTGCTCGGTCGGCTCGTCGAGGATCAGCACCTTGGGCTCGGCGGCGATCGCCCTGGCGATCTCGACGATGAAGCGGTGCTCGGGCGGCAATTCCTCGACTCTGACGTCGGGGCGCACCGCGAAGTCGTCGCCCCAGCGCTTGAGCTGCGCTGCGGCCCAGTCCCCCAGTTTGCGGGCGCTGGGCCGCAGCCGCTTCGGCATGCCGAGATAGATGTTCTCGGCCACGGTCAGATCGGGAAGCAACGCGGGCTCTTGACGCACGATGGAGATGCCGGCGGCTCGCGAGGCGTCTGCATCACCCAGCGGGAGCGGCTCGCCGAAGACCAGCACCTCCCCCTGCTCGGGCGTGACCGATCCCGAGACGACGCCCATGAGCGTCGACTTGCCGGCACCGTTCTCGCCCACGACCCCGTGGACCTCGCCCGGGCGCACCGCCAGCTCGACGTCCTGGAGCGCGTACACGCCCGGGTAGGTCTTGCTCACCCCCGATACGGAGAGCGCATGTTGCATTTCGTGTGTTCCTTCTCTGACCGTGGCCGATGCGACGGGTTAGCCCAGCAGTGCCTTGAGCTGCTCAGTGGTGAGGTTCGCCGAGAGATCGGCATCAGCGGGGAGCTCAGGCTCGCACTGCGGATTCTTCCCGTTCACCGTGTCGATGAACACCGGCAGCTTGATGGTGGTCGGTTCCGGGTTCTCGACGCCCAGAGTCGCGGCGAGTGCCTGACGCAGGGCGATGCGGCCGACGCTCGTCGAGCCGTCGAGCGTCATGAAATCGAAGTTGTGCTCTTCCCACTGGCAGCCGTTGATGTTCGCCGAGGCGTTGCCTACAAGAGCGGGCAGTTCGAGGCCCGCCTCGAGGTACGCCTCGATGACGCCCGTGTCGGTGGTGGTGTAGTCGCTGATGACCGCATCGATGCGGCCGTGCTGCGCCAGCAGTGCCGACATCACGCGCTTCTTCTCACCCGGATCCCAGTTGGTGTCGACGACGCCCTCGACCGCGAACTCGAGGCCGGGGTAGTTCTCCATGGCTTTCGCGACGCCGTCGTAGAACGACTTGCTCGAGGCAGCACCGGGAATGCCACCCAGGAACACCACCGTGCCCTCGCCACCGAGCACATCGTTGATCCATGAGACCTGAGTCTCACCGAAGTAATCGAAGTCATAGCCGACCATCGCGGGGTAGTCGACGCCGACCTGCCCGCCCGGGTCGGAGATCAGGGGCACGGTGCCGACGCCGGCAGCGTTAGCGGCGGCGATGGAGGGGATCTGCGCGGCGCCGAACTCGGGCTGCACCACGATCGCAGCGACGCCCTGAGCGACGAGGCTGTTGAGGTCTGAGATCGACTTCTGCTGATCGTTCTGCGCGTCGGCGAAGACGACCTCGGTGATCGTGTCGCACTTCGAGGCCTCGTCCTCGAGCTCGGCGAGCACGATCTTCGTCCAGGTGTTGTTGCTGCCCTTCGCGTAGGCGACCTTCGAGTCGGTTTCGGGGCAGAACTGGGTGATGTCGCCCTCGCCGTACTCGGTCGTGCCTTCCTGGTTCTGCGCGGCGGTCTCATTGGTCGACTCGGTGCTGGCGCAGCCGCTCAGCAGCAGACCCGCAGCAGCCAAGAGCGAGGCGCTGAGCATAAATGACTTTCGGACATTGGCCATGTCTCGAACTCCTTCGTTCATTGATCGAATTCGCGTTCTCGTTCATTAAAACTAACGAACACTCGTACGCATGAATCAGACTAGCGTGCGTTCGCTTTTCACGCAAGGAGAGCCGGGGACTCCCAGATAACAAGATGGAAACGGAAACTCACGCACTCCGTGCCACTCATCACGCCTTAGAACGCCCGACAGGACACGGGCCTGTCTTCGCCCCGAATCAGGGCCGGAGATCGTCCCACCCCTCCAGCTGCTCCATATGCTGAGCACCTCGGCAATGCTCATACACCACTTGCGCATCCGCGTATGCGACACGAGGATCCAGCGTGAAGTGCTCTGTGACAAAATCTCGCAGTTGGTTCGTCGACACGCAGTACACATGCACCAGACAGTCGACCGGCCCGCTGAGGGTATAGACCGACACGGTATTCGCTATCTGGGCGGCACTGCGCATGTACGTTTGCAGTTCGGCCCGCGCCTGAGGCTTCAGTCGCACGGAGATGAGGGCCTGCACGTGAAAACCGAGAAGCGACGGATCCAATTCGGCATGGCTCGACTGCCACACCCCCGTCTCGCGAAGTCGGCTCAGACGATAGTGGATGGTCGCCTGCGAGACCCCCAGCCGCTCGGCCAGACGCGCGTTCGGAGTTCGCGCATTCCGCGAGAGCTCCCACAGCAGCTTCTCGTCGAGATCGTCGAATTGCACATCCTTCATTGATGAACCCCCGTGTCGCCTTCCGGTTTCAATAAAGCGCGGAATCCCGCGCCTCCATTGAATCTTCTTCACCTGTAATGCTAACTATCGCTAGTTATTTCACACTAGGGTAACCGCGGAACCCGCCGCGCACACTCGAAGAGGAGCAAGTGCAAATGAGCAGACACGACAGACACGATCGCAGCCCTGTCGATTCCGGGTTGCACGGCCCACAGGGCATCGGCCAGCTTCCACAACGTAATCTGGGCGTCGCATCGATCGTGTTCATGGTGCTGGCGGCAGCCGCTCCCCTCGCTGTGGTCGGCGGCCTCGTGCCCTTGGTACTCATCGGCGGACAGACCCCTATCGCGCCGGTGTTCTATGTCATATCCGCGCTCGTGCTCATGCTCTTCGCCGTCGGATTCACGGCGATGAGCGCATACGTTCCCAACGCGGGGGCCTTCTATACCTACATCCAGACAGGTCTGGGGCGTATGGTCGGATCCGGGGCGGCGATGCTCTCCCTCTGGTCCTACCTACTGCTGATGGCGGCCTCCCTGTTCTACATCGGGTTCCTGATCGCGGACACTCTGGACCGCGCCATCGGCACGACGCTTCTGCCATGGTGGGGCTGGGCGCTCCTCGCCGTGGCTCTCATCGGGTTCCTCGGATACCGCGACATCGAGCTGAGCGCGAAAGTGCTCACTACGCTGCTCGTCGCAGAGACCCTGGCGGTCGTGATCCTCGATATCGGGATCATCGCGAGCGGAGGAGAGAGCGGTCTCGACCTCTCACCATTCAATCCCGCGAACCTCGGCGAGGGCGCTGTGGGGCTCGGAATCATGTTCGCCTTCCTCGGCTTCATCGGCTTCGAGGCCACGGCGGTGTTCCGCAGCGAGGCACGGGACCCCGACCGCACGATCCCACGCGCCACCTATATCGCGGTGGTCGGCATCGGCATCTTCTACGCACTCTCGGCCTGGGCAGTCGTGATCGGGGCGGGAAGCGAGAACGCGGTATCGCAGGCGAGCGCCGATCCGGTCGGCTTCGTCCCAGGGCTCGCCGCACGCTACGTCTCACCGATTCTCAACGATGTGATCTCCGTGCTGATGATCACGAGCTTCATCGCGGCGGCTCTGACGTTCCACAATGTCATCACCCGCTACGCCTACACACTCGGAAGCACCGGCCTCCTCCCGAAGCGGCTGTCGAGCATCCATGTCGGCCACAAGTCTCCCGCGTTCTCCTCGTTGCTCTTCTCGTTCCTCGAAGCAGCCATCGTCATCATCGGGCTGGCATCGACTCTCGATCCCATCCTCGAGCTGTACACCTGGATGTCGGGCGCAGCAATGCTCGGTCTGGTCAGCCTCATGGTGCTGACCTCGGTAGCCGTTGTCGTCTTCTTCCGACGCCGCGTGCCGCAGGCGAATCTGTGGCGGACCCTCGTCTTCCCCGTCCTCGCCGCACTCTCGCTGAGTGCGATCCTCACCACGCTGATCGTCAACTACGAGCTCATGGTCGGTTCGACCACCGCGGCGATCATCATCGAGACCATCATGTTCGCATCGTTCGTCGCGGGCATCGTCGTCGCCGTCGTCTACCGCACCCGCCGCCCGGTCGCCTACGAGCGGCTCGCCGCGCCGACGGAACTCGCCCCCGCCGAAGCCGAACAGGTCATTACCCGGTGATCGGCCGACGAGCGACCTGCTGAAACCATTCGACGAATACGGAACGAGGAAAAGAAATTGATCCACGAAGACGCTGAGATCGTCGATGCGATCGTCGTCGGAGGAGGACTGTCCGGGCTCGCCGCAGCCCGTCGTCTCGCACGCAACGGGGCCTCGGTCCGTGTCCTCGAAGCCGACGATCGGGTCGGCGGGCGCACATGGTCATCGCCCGACGCCCCGGGCGGGTCGGTGGACTTCGGCGGGATGTACATCGGAGACACCCACTCGCTGTCGCGCGAACTCGGCTTGGAGCTCGGCTTGAAGACGACCCCGGCGCTGGCGGCCGGCGACGATCTCTACCTCGTCGGAGGGTCGAGCCATCGCGTGGCGAACGGCGTATTCGCCGAGGATCTGCCGTTCGCCGCGGCCCATCTCACAAGCCTCGAGAAGCTCAACGCGCTGGCGGGCGCGGTAGGGCATCGGGCCCCGTGGGAACATGCGAGCTTGTCAGACCTCGACTCCTCCACTGTGGCGGAATGGATCGATGCGCAGGTTCAGCACCCGATCTCGCGCGAACTGCACGTCCACGCCGTGAGGTCGGTGCTGGGCGCCGATCCGGCAGAGGTGTCGCTTCTGTACTGGGCGTACTACATCAGCCAGTGCGAGAGCACCGAGAAGCTCCTCGCGAGTCGCGGCGGCGCCCAGAACGAGTGGTGGATCGGAGGCGCCGCACAGATCTGCGATCGGATCGCCGAAGAACTGGGGGCCGCGGTGAGCACGGGTTGGCAGGTCTCCCTCATCGAGCACTCGGAGGATCTCGCACTGGTCCGCGCTGTCGACGGCCGAATGGAGCGCGGCAGGCAAGTAATCCTCGCCCTCCCTCCGATGAGCGCGCACCGCATCGGTTTCTCCCCGGATCTCCCGCGCAATCGTCGCCAGATCCAGATGCGCACTCCCATGGGCCGATTCTCGAAGATACTCGTGCGCTACGAGTCGCCCTTCTGGGAAGAGGCGGGCCTGTCGGGCTGCGTCACCGATTCTGATGAGATCGGCGCTGTCGTATTCCCAGGGACGAAGGAGGGAGAGACCTGCGGAACCCTCATCGGATTCATCGGCGGCGGAGCCCAGGATGCGTTCTCGCGGCTCTCCCCGGAGCTGCGTCGCAGCCGATACCTCAAGTTCCTCGCGCACGTGTTCGGCGACCGAGCGAAGAGACCTCGCTACTATCACGAGACCGACTGGACGATGCACCCTTGGGCGCAAGGCGGCCCGGTTGCCTATATGGGGCCGGGAGTGCTCGGCTCCTTCGGCCGTGCGTTGCGGGCACCGTTCGGTTCGATCCTCTTCGCCGGGACGGAGGCGGCCGCAGATTGGACAGGCTACATGGAGGGCGCCGTGCGCTCAGGCTTCTGCGCCGCCGACGCCGCTCTCGAACGGATCAGAGAGCGGCGCTGAGAGTCATCGCGCCTCGTGAGGCTCACGCGAGGCGCGACGGCTCTCCGTCGGCCAGCCGCACCTCGGCGAGGTGGAGCCCGTCGTCGAAGCGCGTACTCGGGTAGCGCTCCCAGCTGCGGCCGTCGTGCTCGATCAGCACACGGTGCAGATCCTCGCCGACATACTCGAGGATCCGCTCATACGTCCGCATCGTCGAGTAGGCGCCGCCGATGGCCCACTTCGTGTTCGGGATGAAGTGCGGGAACTCCGGCACACCGGTGAGATTGTCCGTCGAGTAGGCGACATCGCCGATCACGATGTAGGGGTCCGCGCCCCGAGAGCCGTCGCTCTCGAGCAGCACCAGCTGCGACGCGTGGCTGTGCCCGTTCAGGTCGGTCCAGATGTGCAGCCCCGGCAGGAGATCCCGGATCTCTCCGTCGAGCAGCACCAACCGGCCCTCCGCCTCCAGCTCGTCGAGCACCGCGATATCGTCGGCGTCCATGGCCGAGAGCAGCGCCGCATACGCGGCCGAGGAGTCGAACAGCCGCTTCCAGCCGTCCCGCTCACCGCGCTGCAGATACACGGTCGCGTTGGGGAAGACGCGGAGGCTGCCCATGTGATCCCAGTGCGCATGCGTCGGGATGATCGCGTCGATGTCCTCGGGCACGAGGCCGACGCGCGCCAGAGCCTCCCCCGGAGACCTCCAGCTCTCGACGCCGAAGCCCGTCGCCATCGCCCGCTTCACCGGAGAGGAGAAGTCGATGCCGCAGTCGATCAGGATGTTCTTGCCGTGCCCGCGCACCACGATGAAGCTGAACGGCATGTAGACCGTCTCGCCCGCGTGCGCGTACCCTGAATAGACGGCCTCCGCTACCTGCGCAGGGACCAGGGCGTATTCCACCATCCAGATGGAGAAGTCGTTCTTCGGCATGATCAAGCCCCCAATGCTTCTGCCGTCGCTGCCGTCTCTGCGACATGCTCGGCCACGAGATAGGTCGTGATCTCGCCGATGAACTCCTCGCCGTGGGCGGCGACGCGCGCGAACTCCTCCGAGCCGTAGCACTCGCGCATCGCGTCGGGGCTCTCAAACCAGAACTCGACGATGCCGTCGAAGGGAGGATCCTCGATCTCAGTCTCGCCCAAGCCGCCGATCGCCTCGATCACCAGATTCTGCGCGTAGCCGGCATACCCGGGCAGATCGGCCACGAGACGCGAGTGCTCACCCCACCACTCGTGCTGGAACGTCTCGGGCGATACCCCCGGAGCGCGCTTCAGCAGAGAGATGCGCTTCACGAGCGCGCGGCCCTCCGGCGGCCTGCGGTCGAATTTCCGCACGCAGGCTATCGTGAGCGGCTCGTGCGCGAAGTGCGAGATGTCGACGCGGGGATCGGCCCGAACCCCCGACATCGTCGCCCGCATGCCGTTCAGCGAGTCGAACCCGAGCTGGGCGAATCCGTCGAACTCGGATCGGCCGCGCGGGAACGGGCTGCGCTGCTCGCTGTCGACCACGACGTTCTGACGATAGCTGCGCAAGCCCGGCGCGTACTGCACCAGCGGAACATGCCGTTCGAGCCACTCGCGCTCGAACTCCTCGGCGTTCAATCCCTCTGCGCGCCTGAGCGCACCCCATCGTACGATCACGGCTCTTCCTCGTTTCCCTCTAGCGGTCGGACAGTTGAAAGTAGGCCGAGGCTCCGCCGTCGACCACGAGATCCGCTCCGTTGATGCTGCGCGCATCCTCCGTGAGCAGGAAGGCGACTGCGGCGCCGATCTCGTCGGGCTCGATCACCCGCCCGGTCGGCACGTGCCCGACCACCTCGTTCCGCACCGCCTCGCTCAGCATCGGCGCCTCGACCGGGCCCGGGCACACGTTGTTGACCGTGACGCCCGTGCCCCAGAAGTCGTTCAGCAGCGAGCGCGTCAGGTGAGACAGCCCGGCCTTCGACGCCGCATAGCCGGGGAACGGGTATCCGTTGCGCGCCGCGAGCGACGAGACGTTCACGACGCGGCCCCATCCGCGCTCGATCATGCCGGGCGCGAACCGCCTGATCACCCGGAACGGCCCGGTGAGGTTGACCGCGAGCACGCGCTCGAAGTCGCCCGGCTCGAGATCCGCCAGACCCCTGCGATCCATGACGCCGGCGGCGTTCACGACCGCATCGACGGCGATCCCGCGCCCCTCGAGCGAGGCCGCCGCGGCCGAGACCGAGGCGTCGCTCGTCACATCGAGCACGATCCCCTCGGCTCGCCCGCCGGCCGCGCGCACGGCATCGGCCGCGGCGTTCGCGGCGACGAGATCGAGATCGGCGCAGAGCACCAGGTACCCCGCCTGCGCGACGCGCCGGTTGATCCCGTCGGAGATTCCGCCGGCCGCCCCGGTCACGAGTACGGTGCGCGAGTGCGCAGGCCCGGTCACCGCTACTCGGTTCCCGCGGCCTCGGCGCCCTCGCGGCGCTTCATCAACCCGGACCGCCGCACGATGCAGACCGTCTCGCCGCGCTGGTTGACGGCGCGGTGCTCGAGGCCGACGATGCCCGTCGTGGGCCTCGAGTTCGAGACGCGTTTGTCGAGCGTCTCGGTCTCGACCCGCAGCGTGTCGCCGATGAACACCGGCTTCGGGAACAGCACCTCGCGGAACCCGAGGTTGCCGAGGGTGGTGCCGAGCGTCGTCTCCTGCACCGGGATGCCCACGGTCACGCCGAGGGTGAAGACGCTGTTGACGAGGATCCGGCCGTACATGCTGCTCTCGGCGAAGGCGGCGTCGAGATGCAGGGGCTGCACGTTCATCGTGAGCGTGGTGAAGAGGAGGTTGTCGGTCTCGGTGACGGTGCGCGTCACCTCGTGCGCGAGCACCTGCCCGACCTCGAAATCCTCGAAATACATGCCTGCCATGCGAGCTCCTCTGCTGAATAGAACCTGTTGAGTGGAAGAAAGATGAAGGATCCGGCCGCCGCACTCGATCAGCCGGCGGCCGAGGCCTCTTCGGCCTGCGCAAGCAGTTCTCGCGCGTGGTTCGCGTGGGCGAGGTCGATGTGCTCCCCCTCGAAGCTGACCGCGCCGTGCCCCTGCCTCTGGCCCTCCTCGAAGGCCGCGACGAGCCGACGATAGTAGTCGACGCTTGCCGCATCGAGACCGTACTCTTCGTTCGCTATGGGCGCATGGGAGGGGTGGATCAGCACCTGGCCGGTGTAACCCAGCCCGGCGTTCGATGCTGCGAAGGCCCGCATGCCGTCGAGATCGCGCACGTTCTGCCAGAGGCCGAGCACGATCATGCGCAGGCCGCTCGCTCTGGCGGCGACGAGGATGCGGCTGCGCAGGTAGAGGGTCTCGGATCCCTCCGGCGTCCAGCGGAAGCCGACGCTGCGCGACACGTCCGCATCCTTCGCCGCGGCGGCCATCGCGCCGCCGACGCGGGGGCCCGAGAGGATCTCGTCGGCCGCGGCGATCGAGGCCGCGGTCTCGAAGGATGGCACCACCTCGATGGATCCGCGCTCCACCCCGTTCGCGAGCTCGCCCGCGGCGATGACCGAGTCGAAGGCCACGACGTCGTCGCGCCGGGTCAGCATCGGCAACAGGTATGCCGCGAGACCCGCAACGGAGACAGTCAGCAGGTCGGCGCCGAAATGATCGGTGTCGAGCCCGTTCGGCCGCACGAGCAGGGCCTTGTCGCCCGAATAACCGAGGATCGCCTCACGCGCGTTGTCGCGGGCCAGCTGCTTGTCGGCCCCGGGCACCGAGTCCTCGAGGTCGATGATCACACCGTCGGCTTCGGAACGCAGGGCCTTCTGAATCCAGTCGGCCTTGTGGCCCGGCACGAAGAGCAGGGAGC
>JBEBWI010000100.1:0-9360 GCA_040392345.1 Leucobacter soli
GCCGGTGCAGCCGGTTCAATCGACACAGCCGGTGCAGCCGGTTCAACCGGCACAACCGACGCAACCGGCACAACCGGCACAACCGGCACAACCGACACAGCGGATACGGCGAACACCGGGGATGCGAGAGAATACGGGCATGACTTCGCACACCGCAGACCGGCCCGCAGTATCGAACGCATCCCAGGCAGCCGACCGTATCGGGCTCGGCGCCCGCATCGCCGAGCAGATGCCGCGCACGCTCGCCGATCTCGCCGAGATCGTCGCGATCCCCTCGATCGCCGATGAGCGCGTGGTCGACCCGGCGGAGTGCGTGCGCGCGGCCGAGTGGGTGCGCGACGCCTTCCGCGCCGAGGGTGTGCCGGTCGACCTCGAACTGACCCCTGACGGCACGTACGCGGTGATCGGCCACCGCCCGGGCCCCGAGGGCGCGCCGACGGTGCTGCTCTACTGCCACTACGACGTGCAGCCGATTCTCGATGAGCACGAGTGGATCACGCCTCCGTTCGAATTGACGGAGCGCGAGGGCCGCCTCTACGGTCGGGGCTCGGCCGATTGCAAGGGCAATCTCGTGGCGCATCTCGCCGCTCTGCGGGCGCTGCGCAGCGACCGCCCCGCCGAGGATGCGGGCTACCCGGTCGGGTTGATCGTGGTCGCGGAGGGGTCAGAGGAACAGGGTCGTGCGAGCCTCGACCGCTACGCGGAAGCGAACCCTGAACTGTTCCGCAAGGCCGACGTGATGCTGATCCAAGACGGGGGGAACGCGGCTCACGGGCTTCCGACGCTCACGACCAGCCTGCGGGGCGCGGTCGACGTGGTCATGACCGTCTCAGCGCTCGAGGCCTCGGTGCACTCGGGAATGTTCGGCGGCGCTGCGCCCGACCCCATTGCGGCGCTCGTGCAGATGCTCGCCTCGCTGCGCGGCGAGCGCGGCGACCTCACCGTTCCGGGCATCGCCGCCGATCAGCCGTGGGAGGGCGTGCGGTACGAGGAGGAGGCGTTCCGCCGTGACGCCGGCATGCTCGACGGCACCGAGCTGCTCGGCTCGGGAAGCGTCGCAGCGCAGCTGTGGGCGCGTCCGACCATCACGATTCTCGGCATCGACGCCCCGCCGGTCGTGGGGGCTGTGGCCGCGATTCAGGCTCGCGCCTCGGCGAAGCTCAATCTGCGGGTGCCGCCGGGCGAGGACACGGCGGCACTGCGCGACGCGCTCATCGCGCACCTCCACGCCGTCGCCCCCTGGGGTGTGCGCGTCGAGACGAGCGCGGGCGAGCTCGGGCACCCGTTCAGCGCCGACACCGACGGGCCGGCGTTCGGCCTGCTCAGCGATGCCCTGACCGAGGCCTACGACGGCGTGCGCACGGTGACGAGCGGGCAGGGCGGCTCGATTCCGCTGACGACGACCCTGTCGAAGATCAACCCCGGGGCCGAGATCGTGCTGCTCGGCGTGCCCGACCCCGAGAGCCGCATCCACTCGACGAACGAGAGCGTGCACCCCGAGGAGATCCGTCGCATCGCGCTCGGCGAGGCGCTGTTACTGAGCCGTCTCGGCGCCGGGGGTCTCGGCCAGGCATAGGCCCGGGTGGATCGCCGAGGCGTCACCGCCCGCCGCCCGCGGGGCCGCCACCCGTACCGTCTTGCAGAACACGGCACGGGTGGATCGCCGTCAGCTCATGAGCAGGTGCTGCTCGCGGGCTGCCCGTCGAACCGATCCTTCGTCCACTGGATGACCTGGTCGATGTAGGGCGAATCCGGCTGCACGACCCCCATGTGCCCCAGGCCCTTGTAGGTGCGGTAGTCGACGGCCTGCCCGGCCGTGCACAGCCCGTCGACGTACTTCTGCTGGGCCTCGGGCAGCACGAGTTCGTCGGCGAGGCCCTGGCCGATCATGAGCGGGGCCGAGATGGCCAGGTGCGGCACGTTCTCGGCGAGCCGCTTCCCGAGCGGGCCGCTGTTCGGGTCGGTCGCCCAGATCTCGGTGTCGATGACGCCCGCCTCGACGATGGAGACGATCATGGATTTGTCGGTCCAGCACCGCGCGATGGTCTCCTCGACCATGAGCGTCGCCGAGGGCTTCACGTACTCTTCGAACTTCACGTCGTCGTAACCGGCGGCGAAGCCCGCGAGCACGAGCGGGCCGACGACGGTACCGGCCATGGTGGTGGCGAGCTGGGAGACGAGCGCGGGCAGGTCGGCGGCGGGCGCCACCGCCGAGACGCCGACGATGTCGATCTCGGGCGCGTAGTCGGCGGCCACACCACCGGTCCACAGTGCGGCTCCGCCGCCCTGCGAGTGGCCCCATACGGCGACCTGGCTGCCGAGCGAGATGCCGTCGATCTGCTGCGCCGAGCGGATCGCGTCGAGCACGCTGCGCGCGGCCGGCTGCCCCACCATGTACTCGTGAGGGGCGTCGGCGCCGAGGCCGATGTAGTCGGTGGCGACGATGGCCCAGCCCTGCTCGAGCGCGTCGATCGGTATGGGCGACTGCGCGGTCTTCAGCGGATCGGCCTGCAGCGTGGGGGCGCAGCCGACCGCAGCCCCGTTGGTGCCGTGCGACCAGGCGATGACGGGCGGCGAGTCGACGCCGTTCGGCACGACCACGAGACCCGAGGAGACGGCGGGCACCCCGTCGTTGCGGGTCGTGGTGTAGAGCACCCGCCACGCGGTGGCGGTGTCGGGAATATCGGCCGAGGTGAAGGGCTCGACCCGCAGCAGCTGCCCGGGCTCCCCCGGCACCTCGGCCGGCGCCGCGTAGAACGCGTCTGGGCTCGGGGTACCGAAGATGCGGGCGCCGACGACGCCGAGCACGACAGCGACGATGAGCGCGACCGACCCGAGTACGAGCTGCGCGACGCCGCCGCGTCGCGTGGTCGGGACGGTCTCCTCGGTGGGCGCGGCCGAGACAGCGGCGGTGCCCGATGCGACGACGGCACCACCGCCTGCAGCGGCGGCGGCCGGTTCGGAAGGCGGTGCGGGAGCACCGCGATCCACCGGGGAATCGTGACGCCTGCGCAGCGCCGACGCGAAGATGCGCAGGGCGCCGACCAGCAGCCACAGGCCGAAGAGCGCACCCGCCACGAGCACGCTCACGTCGACCCAGACGAGTGCGAGCACGCCGAAGATCAGGTTCGCGATGCCGCTGAAGACGAGACCGATGCTGTTGAGCCGGTGCGCGCGCTGCATGACGGCCGCCGCGAGGTCGCGCACGCCGAGCAGCAGCAGACCCGCACCGAGTGCGAGCACGAGCAGACGCAGGCTCACGCCGGGCACGAACAGCACGGTGAGGCCGAGCCCCAGCAGCACGAGCGCCGCGAGCAGGTGCACCAGCTTCGCCCAGCCGCGACTGCCGAAGAAGCCGATCGCTTCGGAGATCGCGGCGACGACGAGTGCGGCGCCCAGGAGGATCAGCAGCAGGCCGACTGAATTGAACGGATGCAGGATGAGCGCGACCGCGAGCAGCATGGCAGCCGCGCCGACCAGCGCACGGAGCCAGCGCGGCGTGCGGGAGGCGGAATGCGAGGCAGGGCGCGAGACGGCATCCGAGGCCGAGTGCGGAACGGGGGCGGAAGGGTGACTCTGCGGCGCTTCGGCCCGGTTCTGTGGCATGCCCTGATCCTATTGGCGCGACCCCCGAACCTGAAAGGATCGTGAACCTCAATTTGTTTATAACGGAAAGGTAACGCATACTGGAACACGCGGCATCCGGGGACGGGTGCCCTTTCCGTTGGGTACATCCGCTCACACGGTTCGGCAACAGGTTGGAGAACTGCGAGTGCGTACCCCCGCCAAGGCATTCATCGTGACCCTGATCTCTTCGGTCACCTTCGCCCTCGGCGCAGCACCCGCCTCGGCGGCGCAGCAGGTCGAAAGCTTCGCGGACCTGCCGACCGCGTTCTCCAGCGACGCGAGCGCACAGGCCGAGCAGGCGCAGACTGCACGTGCACAGACGCTCAACACCGACTTCGGCACCACCGAGACCGACGCGCTCGACACGCTGATGCTGCTCTCGGACCCGACTGAGACCCCCCACAACTTCGACGTCGACGCGACGATCGCCCTCGCCGAGAGCGAGATCGGCACCAGCCGCGCAACCGGTTGGTCGCAGCCGGGCGAGTGCATCATGTCGGCGCAACGGTGGATCGTGGCCGGCGGCGGCAACTGGGTGGGCGGCGGTGACCCGGTCAGCAACTACAGCACCGCGACCCGCCTGTCGGTGAGCGCCGCGCAGCCCGGCGACATCATTCAGTACGAGCACCTGACCTACCCCACCTCGTGGGTGTCGGGCGTGCACACCGTGCTCATCACCGAGGTGCACGGAGACGGCACCTTCACCATCATCGAGTCGAACAACCCGGGCGGCTCGGGCCTCGTCAGCAAGAACGAGAGCTGGACCCCGGCGCCCCCCGCCGGTTTCCAAGCCGTCGTCTGGCGCTTCTAGCAGGGGCTCTGCCCGGCGGGCGCGCATCGACGGCCGAGCACGGCCGCGGACGCATCGTCAGCGCTGCGTGAGGGCGCGTGCATACTGCTCGAGCAGTCGCTCCGCCTGTGCCGACTGCAGGAAACCGCGCGTCTGCTCCGCGGGAACCCGCAGTTCGGCTCCCCGGGCACGCGCCTCGGCGAGCTGAGCGACCGCTTCGGCGAGCGCCTCCGCGAGTGCCGCGACGCTGTCGTCGCGCACCACCCACGACGGGTCGACCCCCACATCGGCGGCGATCGCCGCATCGCAGAACACCGTGGGCGTGCCGAGTATCGCAGCCTCGAACGGGGTGAGTCCCTGCGTCTCGAAACCGATCGAGGTCTGCACCAGGGCGTCGGCATCGTGGATCGCGACGAGCGCCTCATGGTGCGGTACGGGGCCCGCCAGCGTCACACGCCCCTCGAGCCCCAGCTCGCGCACCCGCGCGCGCACGCGGTCGACGAGCAGACCGGCGCCGTACAGTGTCACGTCGGCGTCGGCAGCCGAACGTGCGAACGCCTCGATGAACTCGAGCACCCGCTTCTCCTGGCTCATGCGCCCGAGCCAGATGAGACGCGGGCGAGCACGCCCGTGTCGCGGCGTTCCCGTCTCTGACCCGCCCGGCCCGGCCGAGGTGCGCGCCGATGCAGCCGCGACCGCGTCGTCGTCGACCCCGCCGCGTGTCACCACGACCTCGGGCGCCACCCCGTGTCGCATCAACTCATCGGCGAAGTGCTGCGACGGCGCCGACACCACGGCGCACTCGGCCGAGATCTCGGCAAGGTAGCGCCAGGCCCCGCGAGCCACGGGCGGCACGTTCCCGCGCACGCGGCCGAGTGCGAGCCACCGCCACAACCGCAGCCCCTGAAAGACGAACGGGGCGAGCCGGGTCACCGCGCGCGTGCCCTCGTCGAGGTGGTTGTGCAGCGTGTGCACGGCGGGGACCCGCAGCCCGCGGGCCGCGCGCAACCCGATGAGCGCCCCCCAGAAGTCGCCCTGCACGTGGACCAGATCGACCCTGGGCCGCGACCTGAGCGCCGAGGCGAGCACGCGGTCGGCGCGGCGGCCCGGCCAGCTCATGCCGTACTCCCGGTCGGCGGTGATCGGCCGTGAGGGGAGGTCGATGTACGCATCCCGATCCACCGACGAAACCTGGTACCCGGGGCGGTGCAGCCGCGGCGCGACGATGGTCACCCGGTGGCCCGCGCGCTCGAGTGCGCGGCGCTGCGCACGAATCGCCACCTGAGCGCCGCCGAGCGAGTCGGGGTGCTGGTCGGTGACGATGAGTACATGCATGGCGGGCCCTGCGCTATTCGGCCGCCGGCAGCCCGCGGTAGAGGCGCTCGAAGGTGTCGATCGTGCGGTCGAGGTCGTGCGCCTGCACCGCATCGAGCGAGGCGCGCTGCATGCGCTGGTACTCCTCGTCGTCGAAGCCGAGAATGCGGGTGACCCGGTCGGCCAGCTCACGGTCGTTGCCCGGCTCGAAGAGGTAGCCGTTCTCCCCCGTGCGCACCAGGTGCGGCAGCGCCACGGCGTCGGCCGCGACGATCGGGAGGCCCGACGCCATCGCCTCCATCGTGGCGATCGACTGCAGTTCGGCGATCGAGGCGATCACGAAGATGCTCGCCCCGGTGAGGTGACGGCGCAACTCGTCGTCTTCGACCCGGCCCGTGAAGCGCACCCGGTCGGCCACCCCGAGTTCGACGGCGAGCCGCTCGAGGTTCTTGCGCTGATCGCCGTCGCCCACCACCGTGAAGGTGACGTTCAGCGCCGGGTCGAGCCGGGTGAGGGCTCGCAGAATCACGTCGATCTCCTTCTCGAGCGTGACACGGCCCACGAACACCAGCCGGTTCTCGGTGCGCGGCGTGAGATCGGCGGTGTAGTTCGAGGCGCGCAGGCCGCAGCTCACCGCGAGCACGTCGCGGCGACGCGTGTTGCGCTCGAGGAAATCGGCGGCACGACGGGTCGGCGTGGTGAGCGCGCTGGCGCGGCTGAGCACCCGGTCCGCGTCGGCCCACGCCCACTTGATGAAGAGGCGCTCGGCCCATTTGGGCAGCAGCGTGAAATCGAGCACGTTCTCGGGCATCACATGGTTCGTCGCGACGACGCGGATACCGCGCTTCTTCGCCTCGGCCGACAGCGCGCGGCCCAGAATGATGTGCGACTGGATGTGCACGACGTCGGGCTGCACCTCGTCGAGCACGCGCTTGACGTAGTGGCGGGCGCGCCACGGCAGCACGAAGCGCAGCCAGTCGTGCGGCAGCCAGCGCAGTGCGGGTGGGCGATGCAGCATCATGCGCTCGCCCTCGATGGTCTCGGTTGCGGGGTGGCTGCGCCGCCAACGCTGCCCCGGCGCGACGACATGCACCTCGTGCCCGCGCTGCACCATGCCGGCGGCGAGTCGCTCGGCGAAGCGCGCGGCGCCGTTCACATCTGGGGCGAAGGTGTCGCAGCCGACGACGATGCGCATTCGGTCTGTTGCCTCGTTTGAACTCACGGTCGGCAGTCGCCCCTCGCTGTCGATGCTGTGCTGGTCACTTCCGGGATGCGAATCACGCCTGTCGCGAGTCGTTCCAAGGGTCAAGTCTATGCGGCGGGCGGTCGAGAAACCGGGAAAGGCGTGATCCGCCCACCAGAGCGTTTGCGCCCAGAGCAGTAATGCGCTGGTGATTCCCTCCTGGGGCGAGCACGCTTGATCGGTGCCCAAGATCCACTCCGCAGCAGCCGCAGAGATCGGCCGTCGCATCAGAGTCGCACGCCAGGAACTCGGAATCTCTCTCGAAGACCTGGGGCACCTCTCCGGCATCAACTGGACCACGGTCGGCCGCATCGAACGCGGGGCGTCGAGCCCGACGGCCGAGTCGCTCATCCGCATCGCCGGTGCGCTCGAGATCGATCCGGGCGCCTTTCTCACGGGTATCACCCCCGACGCCTACGGGGAGCGGCAGCATCGGCTGAGCGCGCACGACCTCATCAACGCCCGCCGCCAGCAGGGGCAGGCCTGAGCCACGGGCCGTGGTGAGCGCGATGATCCGCCCCGCCACCGCCCGCCACTGTGGAACGCGCTACCGCCCGAGCGGTGCGAAGCTGTGCGCGGTCTTGATGGATGCTGCCGCGTCGGAGGCGAGGAAGTCCAGCACCGCGCCCGCGCGCTCGGCGTCGCGGGACGTCTCGGCGACGGCACCGGCGAACACCGTGTCGATCGCGCAGTCGGGCGGCAGCACACCGAGAATCCGGATGCCCGGCTGCCCGACGAGCTCGCTGAGCTGCTGGAACCCGAGATCGACCTCGCGCTCGGCGAGCGAGCGGGCGACCGGAATGCCGGGTCGCGCCTGCACCAGGCGCTCGCCCAGCTCTTCGCCGAGACCCCACTCCTCGATCATCTTCACGAGCGCGACCCCGCTGGGGCCCGTCGAGTAGCCGATGCGGGCCGCCTGCCGCAGTGCGGCGCGCATGCCGGCCGCGTCGGGGAAGGCGACGCCGCCGGAATGCCCGGCAGGCTCATCGTCTTCGGCGGGCACCGCCACCGCGACCTGCGACAGTATGAGCGGCGTGACCGTGCCTGCCGCGACATGCCCGTCGGCGGCGAGCCGCTGCAACGCGTCTTGGGCGAGGAACACCAGGTCGAGCTGCTCCCCCTCTGCGACGCGCTTCGCAGCGTCGACGCCTCCGAGCGACTCGATGTGCAGCTGCGCGTGACCGGCAGCTTCCGCAGCGCTGCTCAGCTCGGCGAGCACGTGCCGAGTCGCCATCGACGATATGGCCCTCATGCGGCCTCCTCGAATGCCTCCGCGTCGACCTCCGCATTCGCGGCCGGCGCATAGCGCGGGCCCGATACGGTTGCAGTGTCGATCAGCTCGCCCGCGCGCGCGATCAGCGCCGCATCGATCTCCAGATCGGCGGCCGCCTGGTTCTCGCGAAAGTGGTCGAGGCTCGTCGTGCCCGGAATCGGCACGACGTGCTCACCGCGGGAGAGCACCCAGGCGAGCGCGAGCTGGCCCGGCGTGCAGCCGGCCTCGGCCGCGAGCGCGCGCCACGCAGGCAGCAGGGAGGCGTTCGCCGGCCAGTGCTCGGGCTGGAACCTGGGCATGTTCAGCCGAATGTCCTTCGAGACGAGTTCCGACGGGTCGCCCACGCCGTCGCTGAGGAAACCGCGCGCGAGTGGCGAGAAGGCCACGAGAGCGACCCCGCTCTCGCGAGCGGCTTCGAGCATGCCGAGCTCGGGGTTGCGGCTCCACAGCGAGTACTCGTTCTGCACCGCCGCGATGGGGGCGACCGCCTGAGCCTCGCGCAGGCGCGTCACCGACACCTCGGAGAGACCGATCGCGCCGATCTTTCCGGCGGCGACCATCTCGGCGAGCGCGCCCACACTCTCGCCGATGGGCACCTGCTTGTCCCAGCGGTGCAGGTAGTAGAGGTCGATGTGGTCGACGCCGAGCCGACGTAGCGACGCATCGACCTGCTCGCGCAGGTTCTCGGGGCGCCCATCGATCCGCTTCACCCCGTCGACCATGGCCATGCCGCACTTGCTGGCGAGCACGACCTCGTCGCGACGCCCGGTGATCGCGCGCCCGACGAGCTCCTCGTTGCGACCCCCGCCGTAGAGCGTGGCCGTATCGAGCATCCCCACGCCCTCATCGAGAGCGGTGCGCAGCAACGCCAGACCGGCCTCGGGCTCGGGCGGCACGCCGTAGGCGTGACTCAGCGACATGCACCCGAGGCCGATCCGAGGCAGCTTCACGCGAGCTGCTCCTGCAGCGCGCCGAGCACCCGGTAGCAGTCGATCACCTGGCGGATCGAGGAGTTCGGCTCGCGGCCCTCGCGGATCGCGCTCACGAATTCCCTGTCTTGCAGCTCGATGCCGTTCATGCTGACCGCGACGTTCGACACGTCGATCTGCTCGT
>JBEBWI010000101.1:0-9117 GCA_040392345.1 Leucobacter soli
ATGTTGTGCTTCTCGTGGGTCGCGAAGGCGACGTGGTGCATGCGGGGGCCGTCGCCGCCGGTCATCGCGGTGTCGTGCACGGTGGGCTTGCGGCGCATCCACGCGGCGTAGACGGTGCCCTCCTCGTCCTGGATGTCCTCGGTGACGCGGAAGCCCAGATCCTGCATGAACTTGGTCGCGCGGGGCACGTCGGGGGTGACCTGGTTGAAGTGGTCGAGACGCACGAGGGCGCCGGGGGTGTAGAGGTCGTAGCGCCAGGCGAGACGCTCGACGTGCTCGACGTCGTAGAAGAACTCGTAGGGGAAGCCGAGCGGGTCGGTGACGCGAACCGAGTCGCCGATGCCCTTGGTGAAGCCCTCGGGGTTGCGGCGCACGTCGCAGCCGAGCTCGGTGTAGAAGGCGACGGCCTTGTCGAGATCTTCGGGGGTGCGCACGCGGTACGAGAACGCGGCGACCGCGGCGACCGGGCCCTTGCGCAGCACGAGGTTGTGGTGAATGAACTCTTCGAGCGAGCGCAGGTAGACGGCGTTCTCGTCTTCCTCGGTGACGGTGAGGCCGAGCACGTCGACGTAGAACGCGCGAGAGGCGGCGAGATCGGTGACCACGAGCTCCATGTACGCGCAGCGCAGGATGTCGGGGGCTTCCGACTTCGGCGTGAGGATCGGGTTGTCGGTGTGGATCGGGGCTTCCTCGGTGACGTAGAAACCGCTCGAGGTCTTCTGGCGACCCTTGAGTTCAGACATAGTGTGTCCTTGCTGTGTGGTGAATGTGGGGTGTGGATCGGTGGCGGGCGGTGCCGCCCGCCACCAGGGGTACTGCGGGTACTCGTTACCGGTTACTTGCCGGCGCCGAAGCGGGGGGAGTGCGCCTCGTTGAGGGTGATCTGGATCGACTGGGCCGTGGTGTAGAAGTCGACCGAGCGGTAGCCGCCCTCGCGGCCGAGGCCCGAGGCCTTCACGCCGCCGAACGGGGTGCGCAGGTCGCGCACGTTGTTCGAGTTCAGCCACACCATGCCCGACTCGATGCCGTTCGCGAAGTTGTGGGCGCGCTTGAGGTTCGAGGTCCAGACGTAGGCGGCGAGGCCGTACTTGGTGTCGTTCGCCAGCTCGAGCGCCTCTTCATCGGTGTCGAAGGGGGTGATGGCGACGACGGGCCCGAAGATCTCCTCCTGGAAGATGCGGGCGTCGGGCTTCACATCGGCGAACACGGTCGGGGCGACGTAGTTGCCCTCGGGGAAGCCCTCGGGGCGTCCGCCGCCGGCGACGAGGCGGCCCTCGCCCTTGCCGATCTCGACGTAGCTCATGACCTTCTCGAAGTGGCTCGGGTGCACGAGCGCGCCGACCTCGGTGGCCGGGTCGGAGGGCAGGCCGATGACGATGTTCTTCGCGCGCTCGGCGTAGCGGGCGACGAAGTCGTCGTAGATCGAGCGCTCGACGAGCACGCGGCTGCCGGCGGTGCAGCGCTCGCCGTTCAGGCTGAAGACGCCGAACACGGTGGCGTCGAGCGCCTCCTCCAGGTCGGCGTCGGCGAAGACCACCGACGGGCTCTTGCCGCCGAGCTCGAGGGAGAGCCCCTTGAGGAACGGTGCGGCGTTGGTCGAGAGCATCGCGCCCGTGGAGCTGTCGCCGGTGAACGAGATCAGCGGCACGTCGGGGTGCTTCACGATGGCGTCGCCGGCGACGCCGCCCGAGCCGAGGATCAGGTTGAAGACGCCGTCCGGCACGCCGGCCTCGCGGAAGATCTCGGGCCACAGCACCGCCGAGAGGGGAGTGTAGCTCGCCGGCTTCAGGATGACGGTGTTGCCGGTCGCGATGGCCGGGGCGAGCTTCCACGACTCCTGCATGAACGGCACGTTCCAGGGGGTGATGAGGCCCGCGACGCCCTTGGGCTTGCGGTTCACGTAGTTGATCTGGCGGCCGGGCACCTTGGTCACGTTGTCGTGCTCGGCGACGATGAGGTCGGCGAAGAAACGGAAGTTCTCGGCCGCGCGGCGTGCCTGGCCCTTCGCCTGCGTGATGGGCAGGCCCGAATCCCAGCTCTCGAGGAGGGCGAGCTGATCGTCGCGGGACTCGACGATGTCGGCGACGCGGTGCAGGATGCGCGAGCGCTCGCGGGGCAGCATGGTGGGCCAGGGGCCCTCGTCGAAGGCGCGTTTCGCCGCCGCGACGGCGAGGTCGACGTCGGCCTTGCCCGCGGAGGCGGCCGTGATGTAGACCTCGTTCGAGACGGGCTCGATGACATCGAACTCGGCGCCGTCCTGTGCATCGACGAACTTGCCGTCGATGAACAGCTGCAGCTTCTCGGGCAGTCCCTCAGGCTTCTGATGAGTCATGATCTCTGCTTTCTGGTTGAGGTGTGGTGGTGTGGAATCCGTTCGCCGCATCGGCCGTCGCCTTCGCGCGCCGACTATGCGGCCGGTGCCTGGGCTCGCGCCTCGCCTTGGCGGCTCGCCGATTGCGCGAGCACCGCGTCCAGCGTGCCGAGCCGGTGGTTGCGGGCGGCGATCTCGATCTCGATCGTGGGTGCGTGATCCACTATCAATTGCAGGATGCGGTCGTGCTCGTCGACCGACTCCTGCGCCCGCCCGGGCACGAAGCTGAAGGAGGAGTTGCGCAGCACCTTCATGCGGTTCCAGCCGCGGTGCACGAGATCGAGGATGTGCGGGTTCGGGCACGTCTCGAAGAGCACGCTGTGGAACTCGAGGTTCAGCTCGGTGAAGCGCTGCGGATCGAAGTGGCTGAGACTCTCGCGCATGAGCTCGTTGATCGCCCGGGCGCGCTCGACCTGGTCGGCCGTGATGGTGGGCGATGCGAGCGCGGTCGCCGACCCTTCGACCAGGGCGAGTGTCTGCATCGTGTGCTGGTACTCGGTCTCCTTGATGAGCGCGACCTGCGCGCCCACGTTGGTCTCGAACGTCACGAGGCCCTCGGCCTCCAGCCGTCGGATCGCCTCGCGCACCGGCACCACTGACATCTCGAGCTCTGCCGCGATCGGCGCGAGCACGAGGCGGTAGCCCGGCACGTACCGACCGCTCTCGATGCGGTCGCGCATCAGGCGGTACGCCTGCTCCGACTTCGAAATGGTCGCCATCGTTACGCCCGGCCCTGCTTCGCGAGTTCCGCCTCGTAGCGCGCGCGCCACTCGGCGTTCATGGGGAAGAGGCCGTCGACCGGGTTGCCCTTCGCGACCTGATCGGCCACCCAGGCATCCTCGGTCTCCTGCTTCGCGGCCTCGTGCGCAACCTCTTCGAGCAGGAACGGCGGGATGACGATGACGCCGTCGCGGTCGCCGAAGACGATGTCGCCCGGCTGTACCGCGGCGCCGCCGCACGCGATGGTGACGTCGGTCTCCCACGGCACGTGCCGGCGGCCGAGCACGCTCGGGTGCGCGCCCTGGGAGAACACGGGGATGTCGAACTCCTGCACGGCCGCGAAGTCGCGCACTCCGCCGTCGGTGACGATACCGGCGGCTCCGCGCACCTGGGCGCGCAGCGCGAGCACGTCGCCCACGGTGCCGGTGGAGGGGATGCCGCGGGCCTCGACCACGAGGATCTCACCCGGGTTCACGCTGTCGAAGGCGCGCTTCTGCGCGTTGTAGCCGCCGCCGTGCGACTTGAAGAGGTCGGGGCGGAACGGGACGAAGCGCAGCGTCTTCGCGGTGCCGAGGATGCGGTCGCCCTCGTGGTTCGGGTAGACGCCGTCGATGAAGATGTCGACGTAGCCGCGCTTGCGCAATGCTGCCGACACGGTCGCCACGGCGACACCGTCGAGCAGCTCGCGGATCTCGTCGGTCAGCGGGCTCGTGTGCTCGAGCGGAGCTGACGCAGTGGCGTCACCGCCAGCCCCGAGCGAACGCGATGCGTTCGCCTCCAAGGGGCTGGCGCGGCCGGCCTCGACCGCGGCCGCGTGCTCGGCCTCGCTGCCCCAGGCCTCGACGCGCTGCAGGTCGTCGACCTTCGGCTTCGAGCCGAAATCGCCGAAGGCGGTGGCGCCCTGGGTGACCGTGGTCACGAGTCGGCCCGTGGTGGGGGAGCCGGGGGCGTTCGGCGCATCGACCTCGACCTCGACCACGTCGCCGGGCAGCACGACCGAGCTGCCGGCGGGAGTGCCGGTGAGGATCACATCGCCGGTCTGCAGCGTCATATGCTGCGAGAGGTCGGCGACCAGCTGCCCGAAGCTGAACTTGAGCGTGTCGCTGGTGTCGCTCTGCACGAGTTCGCCGTTGACCCAGGTGCGCACGCGCCAGTCGCCCTCGCCGAGGCCCGCGGTGTCGATCGCGGCGGGCCCGATCGGGGTGAAGCCGTCGCCGCCCTTGTTGCGCACGTTGGAGCCCTTGTCCGCCGCGCGCAGATCGTACAGACCGAAGTCATTGGCTGCGGTCACCTGTGCGACGTGCTTCCAGCCGTCTTCCGGGGCGACCCAACGGGCGGGCTCGCCGATGACGAGCGCGATCTCGCCCTCGAATGCGAGCAGCTCGGTGCCGAGGGGGCGCTCGATGGTGCCGCCGGTGGGGGCGAGCGAGGAGCTCGGCTTGAAGAAGTATGAGGGCTGCGCGGCGGTGCGCCCGCGCTGCTGCATGCGTGAGGGGTAGCTCAGGTGCACGGCGATGATCTTGCCGGGGGTGGTGATTCCGTAGGTCATTGTGACTGCCTCGTCTCGTTGTATTTCAAATGATATACGATTTGTGAAGGTTTGGAAAATAATTCTCGGGGTCGCCCGGTTCGCTCGTTGCCACGGCGGGATGGTCGGCTCGGGAACGAGCGGGGCCGGGTCGGTCGGTGCCGTGGCAGGACTACTGCGGTGCCCCTGACTAGTAGCTTCCGCGCGGCGCGCCGCCTGGTGCCTCGCTCTGAGGGATGAAGCGGTCGACCAGCGCCTCGGTCTGGCGCGCGAGCATCGCGACGTCAGCGCCCACTGCGACGAACGCCGCGCCCGCCTCGATGTAGCGCTCGGCGTCGGCCGGCACGAAGGCGTTGACGCCCACGGGCTTCCCCGCCGCGCGCCCCGCCTCGATCGAGCGCAGTACGCCGGCGACGACATCCGGGTGCGACTGCTGGCCGATCAGACCCATCGACGCCGCGAGGTCGGAGGGCCCCACGAAGATCGCGTCGACCCCGTCGACGGCGACGATCTCTTCGACGTTCGCGAGCGCGGTCGCCGACTCGATCTGCACGGTGAGGCTGATCGTCTCGCTCGCGCGGCCGAGGTAACCCTCGACGCGGTTCCAGCGCGCGGATCGCGCGAGCGCCGAGCCGACCCCGCGCACGCCGGCCGACGGATAGCGCACGGCCTTCACCACCTCCACCGCCTGTTCGGCCGTGTCGACCATCGGGATGAGCAGGTTCTGCGCCCCCAGGTCGAGGAACTGCTTGATCAGCACCGTGTCGCCGTAGGCCGGGCGCACGAGCGGGGCGACCGGGTAGGCCGACATCGCGTAGAGCTGGGCGAGCGTCGACTCGAGCCCGTTGGGGGAGTGCTCGGCGTCGAGCAGTACCCAGTCGGTACCGCTCGACGCGACGATCTCGGCGGCGATGGGGCTGCCCGAGCACACCCACAGCCCGATGAGGGGGCGCTCGCTTGCGCGCAGGCGATCCGCGAAGGTGGGCGGAAGCTCTAGACGAATCGGCACGTCACGCTCCCGAGCTGGCCGTAGTCGGCGTGCACGGTGTCGCCGCGCTCGACCCACATGGGCTTGGTGAATGAGCCCGAGAGGATGATCTCGCCGGCGTCGAGGGTCTGACCGTGCTGCGCGAGCTTGTTCGCCAGCCAGGCGACACCCATCGCCGGGTGGCCGAGCACCGCTCCCGCCACGCCCGAGTCCTCGATGCCCTCGTTGCGGTAGAGCAGCGACGAGACCCAACGCAGATCCACATCGTCGATCTTGACCGGGCGCCCGCCCACGACCATCGCTCCCATGGCCGCGTTGTCGCTGATCGTGTCGACGATCGTGCGCCCCTCGAGCTCGAGGTGCGAGTTCAGCACCTCCAGTGCCGGCACGACGTACGCTGTCGCGTCGAGCACGTCGAAAATGGTCGTGTTCGGGCCGGTGAGCGGCTTGGAGAGCACGAAGGCGAGCTCCACCTCGATGCGCACGTTGGAGTAGCGGTCGAACTCGAGCACCGAGCCCGATTCGAACACCATGTCGTCGTGGATCACCCCGTAGTCGGGTTCCGTGATACCGGTGGCGACCTGCATCACCTTCGAAGTGAGGCCGATCTTGTGACCGACGAGGCGGGCCCCCTGCTCGATGCGGCGGTCGCTCCAGATCTTCTGGATCGCGTACGAGTCTTCGATGACCATGCCGGGGTACCGTGCGGTCAGGCGCGGGAGCACCGCGCGGTCCCTATCGGCTTGCACGAGCTCTTCGGCAATGGCTTCTCGCTGGGTCTGGTCGAGCACTGGGCCTCCAATTGGTCGGGTGTGCTTTGATCGTATACGATCTCGAATTCGGTCGGTATTGTCGAGTTCGAACGAGATTGGATATATGCGCGATAGAATCGGATGATGAATACTCCCGATTCCCATACGCACACCAGCGACCGGGAGCCCACTACTTCCGAAGACGTTCAGACTTCCGAGGTCTCAGAGGAGGCTGCGGCGGATGCCGCGGCTGCTCCGCAGGCGGATGCCGCCGAGACCTCTCCAGAGGCTGCCGAGGCCGCCGAAGTAACCGAGGCGCCCGATGAGGCGCTCGAGGCTCCGCTAGATTCTCCGGCCGACACCATGCCCGAGGCGACGGTCGAGGCGCGGAGCGAGAAGCCCGCCGAAGACCCTGCGGACGCGCCGCGCGCCGGCTTCGACGCGCTCGGCCTCGACGGCCGGGTACTCAAGGCGGTGAAGGGGCTCGGCTACGAGTCGCCCTCCGCCATTCAGGAAGCGACGATTCCGGTTCTGCTCACCGGGCGCGACGTCGTCGGCCTCGCTCAGACGGGCACCGGCAAGACTGCTGCGTTCGCGCTGCCGATCCTCTCGCGCATCGAGCCCGGTCAGGGCGTGCCCCAGGCGCTCGTGCTCGCGCCGACCCGCGAGCTCGCGCTGCAGGTCTGCGAGGCCTTCGAGAGCTACGCCGCACACCTGCCCGAGGTGCACCTGCTTCCCATCTACGGCGGCCAGGCCTACGGTCAGCAGCTGAGCGCCCTGCGTCGCGGCGTCGATATCGTGGTCGGCACCCCCGGCCGCATCATGGATCACCTCAACAAGGGCTCGCTCGATCTCAGCCAGATCAAGTACCTCGTGCTCGACGAGGCGGACGAGATGCTGAAGATGGGCTTCGCCGAGGACGTCGAGACGATTCTCGCCGACACGCCGTCGGAGAAGCAGGTCGCCCTGTTCTCCGCCACGATGCCGGCGCAGATCCGCCGCATCTCGCAGCAGTACCTGAACGACCCGCAAGAGATCAAGATCGCCGGGAAGACCCAGACGAGCGCGAGCATCACGCAGCGCTACATCGTGGTCTCCTACATGCAGAAGCTCGACGCGCTCACCCGCGTGCTCGAGGTTGAAGATTTCGACGGCATGATCGTGTTCACGCGCACCCGCGGCGACAGCGAGCAGGTCGCCGAGAAGCTGCGTGCACGCGGGTACTCGGCCGCTGCGATCAATGGCGATGTGCCCCAGAACCTGCGCGAGCGCACGGTGGATCAGCTGAAGTCGGGCAAGCTCGACATCCTGGTCGCCACCGACGTCGCCGCGCGCGGCCTCGACGTCGAGCGCATCAGCCACGTCGTCAACTACGACCTGCCGATCGACACCGAGTCGTACGTGCACCGCATCGGCCGCACCGGCCGTGCCGGCCGCACCGGCGACGCGATCAGCTTCGTCACCCCGCGCGAACGCCGCATGCTCACTTCGATCGAGCGCGCGACCAAGCAGCCGCTCACTCCGATGCCCCTGCCGAGCGTCGACGAGGTGAACGCAACCCGTCTCTCCCGCTTCGATGACGCGATCACGATGGCGCTCACGGAGACGTCGCGCCTCGACGCGTTCCGAGACATCATCGCCCACTACGTGCGTCACAACGACGTGCCTGAGACCGACGTCGCGGCTGCGCTCGCGATCGTCGCGCAGGGGGAGGATCCGCTTCTCCTGACGGAAGAGGACGACCGGAAGTTCCAGCGCGATCGCCAGCAGGCCGCGCGCTTCCTGCAGGACGACGATCGGGACTCCCGCGGCCGTGATCGGGGGGATCGTCGCGAACGCGAGGATCGCGGGCCGCGCGAGCGCCGCGACGACCTGACCATGTACCGCATCGAGGTGGGGCGTCGCCAGAAGGTGCAGCCCGGCCAGATCATCGGCGCGATCGCGAATGAGGGGGGCCTGAGCCGCGAGGACTTCGGTCGCATCCAGGTGCGCGACGACTTCTCGCTCGTCGAACTGCCGAAGAACCTCTCGAAGGGGCAGCTCGAAGGTCTCGCCGGCACGCGCATCAGCGGCAAGCTCATCGAGCTGAGCCCCGACCGCGGCGGACAGCGCGGCGGTGACCGCGGCGGCTACCAGGATCGCGGTGACCGAGGTGGTCGCGGAGGGTACGATCGGGGCGACCGCGGGGGCCGCGGCGGGTACGGCGACCGCGGCGGTTCGCAGGATCGCGGCGGATACGGCGACCGCGGCGGCTACAAGCAGAGCCAGGATCGGGGCGACCGCGGGGGCTACAGCGACCGCGGCGACCGGTACGGCAACGATCGCCCGCAGCGGGACAACCGAGGCGGCTACGACCGCGGCGACCGGTACGGCAATGACCGCGGGGACCGCGGGGGGCGCGGCGGGTACAACGACCGCGGTGATCGTGGCGGCCAGGGCGGCCAGGCCGACGGCAAGCGCAAGCCTCGCTGGTAGATGCTCGTTTGCAGATGGAAGACGCCCCGGGGAACCGGGGCGTCTTCTTGCTCGGTGGCAAGCGGGAGCCGCCGGCTCGGAACGGCTGCCGGCTCAGAACGGTGTTCGTCTTAGAACGGTGTTCGTCTCAGAGTTCGGCGCGGAACAGTTGCCGGTCGAATGGAGTGCACGATGTCGGGGTGTCCGGCGCTGCCCGCCCGCTCGCGGGTGGGCAGTAGTCGCCCCGAATCCTGACTTCTTGGGGCGACTACTGCCCACCTGTGCGTTATCGGCTGGGCCGAGA
>JBEBWI010000102.1:0-8959 GCA_040392345.1 Leucobacter soli
CCTGTGCCTGCGACGCGGCGCCGCCTACACTGAAGCCATGACTTTCGCGAACGTGGGAACGCTCGGGGCGCAGCCCGGAAAACGGGACGAGATAGTCGCCCTGCTCACCCGGCCGAGCGCCGAACTCGCACGGGCCGGCTGCCTGCTCTACGAGGTCGGCATCAACGACGAGGAGCCCGACACGGTGTTCGTCGCCGAGCTGTGGGAGTCGGCCGAGGCGCACCGGGAGTCGCTGCAGCTCGAGAGCGTGCGCGCGGCGATCGCCGAGGCCATGCCGCTGCTTTCGGGCGAGATGGGCGGGCACCGCTTCGAAGTCGTCGGCTCGCCGCTGCGCGACGGGGCATGACCTGGGGCATCCGATGAGCGCGTGCATCGTGCGACGACCGGCAGGGGGTGCGGCATGAGCGCCGCGAGCCGGCCCGGGGCGAGCCCCGACGGCAGCCCCGACGGCAGCCCTGATGCCAGCCCCGAGAAGGTCGACTTCAAGAAGGCGCTCGCGTCGTACCGCGCGCCGAAAGGGAGCTTCGAGATCATCGACGTGCCCGAGCGGCAGTACCTCATGATCGATGGCCACGGCGACCCGAACACCGAACCCTACGCCGAGGCGCTCGAGGCGCTCTACCCGGTCGCGTACAAGTTGAAGTTCGCGAGCAAGCGCGAGATCGGTCGCGACTACGTCGTGCCGCCCCTCGAAGCCCTGTGGTGGGCCGAGGACATGCGGGCCTTCACCAGCGCGCGCGACAAGTCGCAGTGGGACTGGACCGTGATGATTCTCGCACCCGAGTGGATCGATGCAAACATGTTCACCGCCGCGATCGCGCAGGTGGGCGCGAAGGAGCGACCCGCCAGGCTCGACGACGTGCGGCTGCAATCGCTCGCGGAGGGGCGCTGCGTGCAGACGCTGCACGTGGGGTCGTTCGACGACGAAGCCGGGGTGCTCGCGCGCATGCACGAAGAGTTCATGCCGCAGCACGGGCTCGCATTCGCCGGCAAGCATCACGAGATCTACTTCACCGACCCGCGCCGCACGGCGCCGGAGAAGCTGCGCACGATTCTGCGCCAACCCGTGCGGTAGGCCCCGCCCGCGGGGTGCCAGAATGGTACCGATACCGAAGAGACGGGAAACAAGGCTATGACGTACAGCGTCGCGGTGGCGGGAGCCAGCGGTTACGCGGGGGGCGAGTTGCTGCGTCTGCTCGCCGCGCACCCCGAGTTCGAGGTGCGCACGGTGACGGGGCACTCGAGCGCGGGCAGCCCGCTCATCGAGTCGCAGCCGCACCTGCGTTCGCTCGCGCACCTGGTGCTGCAGCCGACTGAGCCCTCGGTGCTCGACGGCCACGACATCGTGTTCTTCGCCCTGCCGCACGGCGCGTCCGGCGAGCTCACGGCGCAGCTCACGAACGTGCGCCTCGTGGTCGACTGCGGCGCGGACCACCGGCTGCGCTCGAGCGACGACTGGGCCGCGTTCTACGGCGGCGAGCATCACGAGGCCTGGACGTACGGCGTGCCAGAGCTGCTCGTGCGCGGAGCAGGCGACGAAGACGGCAATGCCGGTGACCTCACCCGCCAGCGCGAGGCGTTGCGAGGGGCGACGCGGATCGCGGCCCCCGGCTGCAACGCAAGCACTGTGGCGCTGTCGCTCGCCCCGGGCATCGCGGCGGGCGTCATCGAGCCTGCCGACATCGTGTCGGTGCTCGCGGTGGGCCCGAGCGGTGCGGGCAAGGCCGCGAAGGTGCACCTGCTCGGCGCCGAGCTCATGGGCACCGCGAACCCCTACGCGGTGGGCGGCACGCACCGCCACATCCCCGAGATTCAGCAGGCGCTGCGCGACGCGGGTGCGGCCGACGAGCCGACGATCAGCTTCACCCCCGTGCTCGTCCCTATGAGCCGCGGCATCCTCGCCACCTCGACCGCGCGCATCGTCCCCGGCACGACGGCGGCCGAGGTGCGTGAGGCCTGGCAGCGCGCCTACGACGACGAGCCGTTCGTGCACGTGCTGCCCGAGGGGCAGTTCCCGCGCACGGCCGACGCGCTCGGCGCGAACACCTGCCTCATGGGCGTCGCCATCGACGAGGCAGCGGGCCGAGTCGTCGTGGTCGCAGCCCTCGACAACCTCGCCAAGGGCACGGCCGGCGCCGCCATCCAGTCGGCCAACATCGCCCTCGGCCTCGAAGAGACCACCGGTTTGAGCATGAACGGAGTCGCCCCGTGACCGTCACCACCCCCGAAGGGTTCCGCTCGGCGGGCATCGCCGTCGGCCTGAAGAGCACCGGCAAGCCCGACCTCGCGCTCGTAGTGAACGACGGCCCGCACCGTGCCGCGGCCGTCGTGTTCACCAGCAACCGCGCCCAGGCCAACCCGATCCTGTGGAGCCGCAAGGTCGCAGCTCACGGCCCCGCACGCGCGGTCGTGCTGAACTCGGGAGGCGCGAACTGCTTCACCGGCGACTTCGGCTACGAGACGACCCGCCTCACCGCGAAGGCGGTCGCCGCGGCCCTCGCAGACGGCACCGAGCCCGACGAGATCCTCGTCTGCTCGACGGGTCTCATCGGCACGGGCGATCAGGCGTTCCGCGACAAGATCGTGCTGAACATCCCGAAGCTCGCGGGCGCCCTCGCCGCCGACGACACGACGGCGCCCGCCGCGATCCTCACCACCGATTCGGTCGAGAAGACCGCGGTGCACGAGGGCGACGGCTGGAGCATCGGCGCGATGGCCAAGGGCGCCGGCATGCTCGCGCCCGGCCTCGCCACCATGCTCGTCGTCATCACGACCGACGCCCTCATCGACGACGCTGCTGCGGATCACGCGCTGCGCCGCGCCACCGGGGTGAGCTTCGACCGCCTCGACAGCGACGGCTGCATGTCGACCAACGACCAGGTCACCCTGCTCGTGAGCGGTGCGTCGGGCGTCACCCCCGACGAGAACGAGTTCGCCTCGGCGCTCGCCGCCGTCTGCGACAGCCTGGCTGCGCAGCTGCAGGCCGACGCCGAGGGCGCGAAGCACGACATCGACATCGAGGTGCGCGGTGCCGCGAGCGTCGAAGACGCGGTCGAGGTCGCCCGCTCGGTCGCACGCAACAACCTCTTCAAAGCGGCGATCTTCGGCGACGACCCGAATTGGGGCCGTGTGCTGGCGGCGATCGGCACGACCGAGGCCGCGTTCGACCCCTACCAGGTCGACGTGAGCTTCAACGGGGTGCGCCTATGCCACGCGGGCGGGCCCGACCGCCCGGTCGACGAGTGCGACCTGACGCCGCGCAAGACCCACGTGCTCATCGACCTCTTCGCCGGTGCGTTCGCGGCGACCGTGCGCACGAACGACCTCACCCACGACTACGTGCACGAGAACAGCGCATACTCCAGCTAGCGCGCGCAAGCCGGGTGGATCACGGTGCGAGCGAACTCCGTTCCCCCGCTACCAGCGATACGCACCCACGACCAGGGGAGACCAGGAACACATGAGCAACACGACGAGGCCGCTCGCCCACGAGGAGGCGGCGGTGAAGGCGCAGGTGCTGATCGAGTCGCTGCCGTGGCTGAAGAAGTTCCGCGACGCGATCGTGGTGATCAAGTTCGGCGGGAACGCGATGATCGACGAGTCGCTGCTCACGGCGTTCGCGGAGGACGTGGTGTACCTGCGTCACACCGGTATTCGCCCCGTGGTGGTGCACGGCGGCGGACCGCAGATCACCGACATGCTGGGCAGGCTCGGCATCGAGAGCGAGTTCAAGGGCGGCTACCGGGTGACCACGCCCGAGGCGATGGATGTGGTGCGCATGGTGCTCACCGGCAAGGTGAATCCGGAACTGGTCGATCAGATCAACGCGCACGGCCCGCTGGCCGCCGGCACGACGGGGGAGGACGCGGGGCTGTTCATCGGCCGCCGCCGCGCCACGATCGACGCCGACGGCGAGAAGGTCGATCTCGGCCTGGTGGGTGATGTCGTGGGGGTGCGCCCCGAGCCGGTGCTGGCGCTGCTCGAGGCGGGCTTGATTCCGGTGGTGGCGGGCATCGCACCCGATCGGGATCGCCCGGGCGATTCGCTCAACATCAACGCCGACGCGGCCGCGTCGGCTCTCGCGACGGCGCTCGGCGCCGAGAAGCTCGTGATTCTCACCGACGTGGCGGGGCTCTACGCGAACTGGCCCGACCGCGATTCGCTCGTCTCCAGCATCACCGCCGACGAGCTCGACGAGCTGCTGCCGTCGCTCGAGTCGGGCATGATCCCCAAGATGCGCGCCTGCCTCGACGCGGTGCGCGGCGGGGTGCCGAAGGCCGCCATCATCGACGGCCGTGAGCCGCACTCGGTGCTGCTCGAGATCTTCACCGACCGCGGCGTCGGCACCGAGGTCACCGTTTAGCGGCAGCAATAGTGCTGCTTGCGTGGTGGGTTTCGCCTATCTGAGTAGGCGCGGACCGGCTCGGGGCGATAGAACTGTGGTGGGGCTATTCATGAGGGGGAAGCATGCGCCGCTTGCTTGAGCAGTTGGTGCGCGACGGCGCGGTGACCGGTGAGGTCATGGCCGACGCGGTCGCGAAGGTCGGCGAACGCCGTGCGGAGCGCGAATTGCTCGCCACCGGCAGGGTGAGCGACGAGTCGGTGGCGCGCGCATCGGCCGCGGTGCAGGGGCTGACCTATGTCGACCTGCTCGCCACCGAGGTGGATCGCCGCGCGGTCGCGCGGCTGTCGCACGAGCTCTGCCGTCGGCACTACGTGCTGCCGCTGGCCGTCGACGGGCAGACGATGACGCTCGCGATGGTGGATCCGGAGGACGTGATCGCACTCGACGACGTGGCGGGTGCGACCGGCCTCGCCGTGTACCCGGTGGTCGCGGGGCGCGAGGCGATGGCGGTCGCCCTCGACCGGTACGTGCGCCTCGACGACGAGATCGCCGACCTCTCGAGCGAGCTGAGCGAGAGCGCGGCGACGCTCGGGGTGATGGACACCACCGAAGACATCGGTGACGATGAGGAGGATGCGCCGATCGTGCGCTTCGTGAACCTCATCATCTCGCAGGCGATTCAGGATCGCGCGAGCGACATCCACATCGATCCGAGTGAGACGCATCTGCGCGTGAGGTACCGCATCGACGGGGTGCTGAAAGACACGCAGGAGGCCCCGCCCTCCATCAAGGACGGCGTGATCTCGCGTCTGAAGATCATGAGCGGCATCGATATCGCCGAGAAGCGGAAGCCGCAGGACGGCCGCATCTCGGTGCTGCACAATCGCCGCAAGATCGACCTGCGCGTGGCGACGCTGCCGACGGTGTGGGGCGAGAAGATCGTCATGCGCATCCTCGACAACTCGGCGGCGCGGCTCAGGCTCTCCGATTTGAACATGTCGGCGCGCAACCTCGAGGTGTACGGCGAGTCGTTCCGCAAGCCCCACGGCATGCTGCTCGTGACGGGTCCCACCGGTTCGGGCAAGTCGACCACGCTGTACACCACGCTGAGCGAGGTGGCTCGGCCCGAGATCAACGTGATCACGGTCGAGGATCCGGTCGAGTACCGTATGGACGGCATCGCGCAGATGCAGGTGAACCCGCGCGCGGGGCTGACGTTCGCGAGCGCGCTGCGCTCCATCCTGCGCGGCGATCCCGACGTGGTGCTCGTCGGCGAGATTCGCGATGCCGAGACGGCGCAGACCTCCATCGAGGCGGCGCTGACGGGCCACCTCGTGCTCTCGACCCTGCACACGAACGACGCCCCGAGCGCGGTGACCCGCCTCATCGAGATGGGTATCGAGCCGTTCCTGGTGGCCTCCGCCCTCGACTCCGTGGTGGCGCAGCGCCTCGCGCGACGGCTGTGCCGGCACTGCGTCGAGATGCGCGACCCCGACCGGCAGCTGCTCGCCGAGCTCGGCTTCGCGGCACCGCTCGGCGCGAAAATCGGGGAGCCTCAGGGGTGCCCGCGCTGCTCCGGCACCGGGTACCGCGGGCGCGTGGCCCTGCACGAGGTGATGCGGGTGAGCGAGGGCGTCGAGCGCCTCGCCGTCGCGCGGGCGAGCGGCCTCGAGATCCGAAAGCTCGCCATCGAGGAGGGCATGGTGCCCCTGCGCGACGACGGCTGGCAGAAGGTGCTGAACGGGGTCACCTCGGTCGAAGAGGTGCTGCGTGTCGTCGCGTAGCGGGCGGCGCGGCGCGAGCCGCGCGATCCACCATCGAATGCGCGCGATGGGTGGCCGCTGATGCCCGAGACGGCCGCGACCTCAGAGGCGTTTTCACTGGAATCGGCGCTCGCCTACATCGGCGAGAACGGCGGGTCCGACCTGCACCTCGCGGTCGGCACCCTGCCGACGGTGCGCATCGACGGCGATCTGCGGCCGTACCCGGGGGCGAGCGAGCGGCTCACCCCCGATTCGATCAGGGCGCTGATGCACCCTCTGCTCACCGCCGACCAGCTGGAGCGGTTCGAGCGCGAGCTCGAGCTCGACTTCGCGTATTCGTCGCCGGGCGTGGGCCGGTACCGGGTGAACCTGTACCAGCAGCGCAACTCGTGGGGCGCGGCGTTCCGATACATCGACAGCAAGATTCGATCGCTCGACGAGTTGCAGATGCCGAGGCAGGTGCGCGAGTTCGCGTTTCTGCCGCGCGGGCTCGTGCTCGTGACGGGGCCCACCGGGTCGGGCAAGTCGACGACGCTCGCGGCCCTGATCGATGTGGTGAACCGGGAGCGGGCCTGCCACGTGATGACGATCGAAGACCCGATCGAGTTCCTGCACCGGCACAACCGCTCGATCGTGAATCAGCGCGAGGTCGGCACCGACACGCACACCTTCGCCGATGCGCTCAAGCACGTGCTGCGACAGGACCCCGACGTGATTCTGATCGGCGAACTGCGCGACCTGGAGTCGATCTCGGTGGCGCTCACTGCGGCGGAGACGGGGCACCTCGTGTTCGCGACGCTGCACACGGTCGACGCGGCGAAGTCGATCGACCGCATCGTCGATGTCTTCCCGCCCGAGCAGCAGACGCAGGTGCGCACGCAGCTCGCGAGCGCCCTGCAGGGAGTCGTGTCGCAGACGCTGCTGAAGCGAAAGGGCGGCGGTCGCGTCGTCGCGACCGAGGTGCTGCGCATGACGCCCGCGGTGGCGCACCTGGTGCGCGAGGGCAAGACCCACCAGATCTACTCGCAGCTGCAGGCCGGGGCGGATCACGCGATGCACACGATGGACCAGTCGCTCGCCGAGTTGGTCAAGCGCGGCGTCGTCGAGTTCGACGAGGCTCGCGAGAAGGCGAGCAACCTGCGCAGCTTCGAGTCGCTCGCGTCTCGGGCCGCGGGCGGCACGGTCGCGCAGGCGAATGCGATGGCGAGCGCTGGATTCCATTTCGACGACGAGTTCGGTGCCGGCGGCACCGGGCGAAGGCAGAGGTTCTGATCATGGCTGAGACTCCTTCAGGCAGCACGCTGTTCGTGTATCGGGCACGCAACGGCGCGGGCAAGGTCGTGCGCGGCAAGCTGCACGCCCAGAGCGAGTCGGCCGCGGTGGCGGCGGTGCAGGCACAGGGGCTCGTGCCGCTGTCGGTGACCGACAACGAGAGCATGAGCGTGCTCAACCGCGAGATCGAGATCGGCGGAGGCAAGCCGAAGCTGAAGGACCTGGCGATTGCGACGAAGCAGCTGTCGGTCATGATCGCCGCGGGAGTGACGCTGCTGCGCGCGCTCGAGATCATGAGCCAGCAGACGGAGAACAAGCGATTGTCGCGCGCGTTCGCCGATGTGCGGCGGGAGGTGGGGCAGGGGTCGTCGTTCTCGGCGGCGCTCGAGCGCCGGCCGCGCGACTTCCCGCTGCTGATGGTCAACCTGGTGCGGGTGGGGGAGGCCGGCGGCTTTCTCGAGCAGGCGCTCGACTCGGTGTCGAAGAACTTCGAGACCGAGCTGAAGCTGCAGCAGAAGGTGCAGGGGGCGATGGCCTACCCGGTCGTGGTGCTCATCGTCGCGATTCTCGCGGTGATCGCGATGCTGGTGTTCGTGGTGCCCACGTTCGAGAGCCTGTTCGCGGGGTTCGGCAGCGAGCTGCCCATTCCCACGCAGATTCTCGTGGTGATGTCGCGCTCTGCCGTGTACTGGGTGCCGATCGTCGCGATTCTCGCGGCGCTCGGCTGGTACTGGTACTCGCGCAACAAGCACGAGGAGCGGGTGCGCAAGGCCGTCGATACCGCGAAGATCAAGATGCCGATCTTCGGCCAGTTGTTCGCGAAGGTCGCGATCGCGCGTTTCACCCGCAACCTCGCCGTGATGCTCGGCGCGGGCGTGCCGATGCTGCAGGCGATCGGGCTGGTGTCGAAGGTGTCGAACAACTGGGTGATCGAGCAGGCGCTGAACGACGCCGAGAACTCGGTGCGACACGGCCGCCCGTTCGCGCAGCCGCTCGCGAAGCACGACGTGTTCCCACCGATGGTGACGCAGATGGTCGCCGTGGGCGAGGACTCGGGTGCGCTCGACCAGATGCTCGGCACGATCGCCGAGTTCTACGATCGCGAGGTCGAGACCGCGGCAGACCAGCTCACGAGCCTCATCGAGCCGCTGCTCATCGTGCTGGTGGGCGTGCTCATCGGCGGCATGGTCGTCGCGCTGTACCTGCCGATCTTCGGCATGATCGGCGCAGTGCAGGGCATCTAGAACGTTCGGGCTGGTACTCCGGCGCCGCGTGATCCACGGTCATACAACAAATTCGACGCACAAATGAGTGTGATGATTAGTTATTACCCTCTACATCACCCGTACTTCACCTATGCGTCTGGATAGGATGGAGATGTTCTCGGATTCGCACCGTTCGGGAGCCATAACATAATGGTGCGTTTACAAATATGGGGACCAACATGCTTGAGCGTATTCAGAACGTTCTTCGTAACCGCAAGGCTGAGGGCGACAAGGGCTTCTCGCTCGTCGAGCTCGCCGTCGTGATCGTCATCATCGGTATTCTCGTCGCGATCGCGGTGCCGGTGTTCATCGGT
>JBEBWI010000103.1:0-8932 GCA_040392345.1 Leucobacter soli
GATCTCGAACGAGCCGCCGCCGATGTCGAAGAGCAGGATCTCCCCCGCCGACCACCCGAGCCAACGGCGAACCGCGAGCATGGTGATCCGCGCCTCGTCCTCCCCCGAGAGCACCTGCAGCACCAGACCCGTCTCGCGGGTGATGCGGGCGAGCACCTCCTCACCGTTCGCCGCCTCGCGAATCGCGGAGGTCGCCGTCGCGATGAGGTCGTCGACGCCGATCTGCTGCACCGTGTCGACGGCCTGGCGGATCGAGTCGATGATGAGGCGCTGCCCCTCCTCCACGATCGCCCCGTGGTCGTCGAGGTAGCGCATCAGCCGCAGCACGGAGCGCTGCGATCGATAGGGAACGGGGCTCGCTCCCGGGTGCGCGTCCACAACCAGCAGATGAACAGTATTCGATCCGACGTCGATCACTCCGAGGCGCATCTCAGCATTCTATTCGGAGTGGCGGAGCGTGGATAACGACGAGCGACCCGTGGACAATGGCGAACGGCGCAGCGCCGCGAGCACCGGCCGGCCGACGATGACGATGCCGACGACCGTGGTGATGGCGCGAACGGTATCCCAGGTCAACGTCGAGGTGACGAGGGAGTAGCTCAGGAATCTCACCAGGTTGGCGCCCACACCCGCGTCGGCGTCGTAGGAGATGCTCGTGCCCCCGCCGACGGCGAACGGCCAGAACCAGACGTTCATCAGCAACCCGAACGCGTATGAGGCGAGCGCGCCGTACACGGAGAGCAGCAGCAGGTCGGGCCAGCTGCGCCCGCTTCGCCGCGCGTACCCGCGCCCGGGCAACAAGCCGGCGCCGGCGCCGGCCCACCCCGCGGCGAAGACTTGGAACGGCAGCCAGGGGCCCACCCCGCCCCAGAGGAGCGAGGAGCCGAGCATCACGGTGGCACCGAGCAGGAACCCGAACCGAGCCCCGAACGCACGCCCTGCCAGAATCAGCAGGATCAGCACCGTCTCGATGCCTCCGAAGCCGGTGCCGAGGAATCGCATCACCATCCCGACGGCGGTCAGAGTGCCGAGCATCGCGACGATCATCGCGCCCGAGACCCCACCCGAGAGCGCGAGCAGCAGCGAAGCCGCCAGCACGACCACGATCGAGATCGCGAGGCCCGGCACGAACCGTTGCGCTTCTCCGGGCAGCGCCGTCGCCACGAACGGCCACCCGAATGCCACCACGGCCGCCACGCTGATCACCACCAGCAACCCGGAAGACAAGGCCGCACGTGCGCGCTGCCGCGACCTGCGCGATCCACGCGCCTGCGGCCGCGAGCCCAGCCGAGCCTCCGATGCGTCGATCGCGGCGTTCATGCGAGGCTCCCATCTTCGACCCGCAGCTCGCGCACCCGGCTGCCGGCCGCGCGCAGCAGCGGCGCGAACTCCGTGTCGTGCGTCGCGAGCAGCACCGCGGTGCCGGCCGCGGCGAGCCCGGCGAGGTGCCCTGCCAAGCGGGTACGCGCTTCTCGGTCGAGGCCGCGCGTGGGTTCGTCGAGCAGCAGCACACGTGGATCCGCGGTCAGCTGCACCGCGATTCCGAGTGCGAGCCGTGTGCCTGCCGACGCATCCCGGGGGTGGGTGTGGGGTGGGGGTGGTGTTGAGGGCGCCGCGATCAGGCCGGCGAATCTGAGGGCAGTCGTTCCGGAGCGCGCGCCTGCGCGGCGGTCGGCATGGCGGAATTCTCCCGCGATCGTATCTCTGATGAGCAGGTCGTCGACGCGATGCGGCACGAGTGCGATACCCGGCGCCCGGCGCCGACTGCCCGGCGAGAGTGCCAGATCCTCCAGGAGACTCGTCTTGCCGCTGCCGTTCGCGCCTCGCAGCACCGTCACTTCGTCCGGCACGATGCGCAGCTCGGCAATGCGCAGCAGCTGCCGCCCTGCGCGCTCGACGACCAGATCGCGGGCCAGCTCGATCGCGCCTTCCAGATTCGAATCCATGGAGGCCTGAGGCGCCCCGGCACCCTCCACGGCAGGCGTGGCCGTCTCCGTGAGTCGCCCGGCGGGCTGCGACTCGAGGCGCCCCTCTCGAAGCGCGAGCCACTGCACGGTGCGTCCCGCGAGTGGCCTCCCAGGCCGCGTCGCAGCGTCACCATGCTCGAGAAGCGCCGTGCAGAGGGGGCGCAGCAACTTCGGGCGGTGCTCGGCGATCAGCACCGCGCACCCGGCGGCCAGGAGCTCACGGAGCACCTCGAGCACGATCTCCACCGACCCGGGGTCGAGGTCGTCGAGGGGCTCATCGAGCAGCAGCAGCCGCGGCCGGGCGAGCACCGCCGCCGCGAGCGCGGTGCGGGTGGCCTCCCCCGCAGAGAGCGTCGCCGGGTCGCGATCGGCAAGATGAGCGAGATCGAACCGGCGCAAAGCCTCCTCCACATGCGTTTCAACACGTGCGGCGTCGCCCCTGCGGGCCGGTGCGAATGCGAGTTCCGCCCGCACCGTCTCCGCGACGAAGGAATGCTCGGCGCGCTGAGGCACGTACCCCACTTCGCCCGCGAGCTGCGCCGGCCGCATGGGTGTGCCGTGATGCGGCCCACGGCGCACCTGATCGCGCGCGTGGATCACGCGGGTGGCGCCGGCGTCGGAATCAGATCTGGAACCGTGGTCAAGTCCGGTGCGGGAATAGGTCCCACTGCCACGAGTCGCGGAGCCGGTCGACTCCAGCCCTGCATATACGATCTCTCCGGCCAGCTCGGCCCCGGTGTAGGTCGGGCTCATGCCCGCGAGCGCCGCGAGCAGGCTCGACTTGCCGCTGCCCGTCGGCCCGGTCAGCACGGTCAGCTGCCCGGCGCGAAGCTCGAGGTCGACCCCCTCGAGAATCACTCGCCCGCCCTGCCGCACCGTGAGCCCGTGCGCCTCGACCAGCGGTTCGCCGAGAACCGTACGCGCGCGATGCAAGGCGGCCCGACCCCCGTACCCGCGCATCTCCATCGAGGCGCCCAACACGGTCGCCCGCTCGACGGATTGCTCGAACACCGGTACCAGCAGCGCGGGCCCCGGGCGCTCTCCCCGCATACGGGCAGCGCGATCCACTCGCTGCACCGAAGCCAGCAATGCCGGAACGCTGCCGAGCGCGAGCGACAGCACCGTCGCGATGGGCAACAGCAGCTGCGGTGCCCGCGCGAGCAGCGTGCGCGCGTCGGCCAGCGCGTTGGCCGCGCCGAACACGATGAACACCACGGCGAACCGGCTCGCATCGACGAGCGTCGCGAGCAACTGGTCGAGCGTCAGCACCCCGAAGAGTACGATGCCGGTGAGCGGCCCGCCGAGCTGAATCGCCGGCAGTTCGAGCAGCACGATCGCCTCAGCTGGCGGGGCGATCGTCGAACCGAACAGCACCCGGTAGACGACCCGCAACGCCACGAACACGGCCGCCGCGGCCAGGCCGAAGCGCAGGGCCGGCGAGTTCGCGCGCCCACCCGCCCCGCACGCGACCACCGCCGCGGCGGCGATGCCGAGCTGCCACCACGGCGCCGGCGCCAGCGCACCGAGGAGTGCCGCCGCACAGGCGATCAGCCAGACGAGCCCCGGGCGCATGCGACGGCGCTACTTCGCCCGGCGGGTCGACGAAGGGCGCTGCGTCGCGCGGAACTGCTTCGAACGGCTCCGCATCGGTGGGTACGTCTTCTCCGTCGGTGCTTCTGCAGCAGGTCTCAGTGGATCAGCGCAGATCAGACCGCGGGAAGCTGCGGTTCCGACGTGTCGCCGAACTGCCAGGCGAACGCAACGCCCTGACCGGGCTCGAGCAGCTGGGTCGAGGCGCCCTCCTGGGCGTAGGCCCAGCCGTCGCCCTGATCTACGAAGAGCCCCCAGTACGCCCAGACCGGGCCCATCGCGGTGCACTCCTCGGTGTAGGTCTCGGCCTCGTAGCTGAGCTCGGCGCCCGCTGCCGGCTCACCCTCGACGCGGCAGATGGAACCGGCGTAGGCCTGGCCCTCGGTCAGCTCGACTCCGGCCAGCGAGAACGCCTCGGCCGCCGTGATGGCCTCGTCGGTGTCGGCGCAGGCGTCGACCGGTTCGTCGCCGAGCTCGCCGAACTCAACGACGACTCGCACGCCCGCGCACTCGGTGCTCTCAGCGGCATCGGTGGTCTGCGTGGCAGACGGCGAGGTCGTGCCGTTCGCCGACTCGTCAGTTGAACCGCCCGAGGTGCAGCCCGCGAGTGCCAGCGAAACGGTCAACAGCGCAGCGGCGCCGACGATCCGAGCCAGTCGACCTGTGCGTGCGGCACCGCTCCCGATGCGGGTATCGGCGACGCGCTCGGCGGCGGAAAAGCGAGACATCACAGGGCTCCTCTGAAATGGGACACGGGTAACCCTTCGATGCTAGCCCCCTGGTGCCACGCCCGTGCGAGTGTTAACCCGCGAGACGACCGCGCACGTGCGAGGCGAGGGCCGGCCGTCGACCGCGAACCACCGGATCTCGGGATCACGGCGCCAGGCCGTGACGCGAACCCGCCCTCAGATCGCGAGGCGCTCGCGCACGATCGCGGCGAGATCCTCGGCGAGCTGCTGGGCCTGCTCCTCGTGCTCGGCCTCCACCATGACCCGCACCACGGGTTCGGTGCCCGAGGGGCGCAGCAGCACTCGGCCGCGGCCGGCCAGCGCGAGCTCCGCCTGGGCCACCGCGCGCTGCAGCACGTCGTCGGAGGCGACCTTGCCGCGATCCACCCCCCGCACGTTCAAGAGCACCTGCGGGTAGACGGTCATGCACGAGGCCAGTTCGGCGATGGTCTTGCCCGTGCGCACCATTTCGGCCGCGAGGTGCAGGCCGGTGAGGATGCCGTCGCCGGTGGTCGCGTGATCGCTCATGATGACGTGGCCCGACTGCTCGCCTCCGAGCGAATAGCCGTGCTCGTTCAGCGCCTCGAGCACGTAGCGGTCGCCCACACCCGTCTCGATGACGTCGATGCCGTTGTTCGCCATCGCGAGCTTCAGACCGAGGTTGCTCATGACGGTCGCGACGAGTGTATTGCCCACGAGTTTGCCGCGTGCCGACAGTGAAAGCGCGAGGATGGCCATGATGCGGTCGCCGTCGATGATCTCGCCGTTCGCGTCGACCGCCAGACAGCGGTCGGCGTCGCCGTCGTGGGCGATGCCGAGGTCGGCGCCGCTCTCACGCACCGTGGCGACCAGCTGCTCGAGGTGCGTCGAGCCGATGCCGTCGTTGATGTTGAAGCCGTCGGGCGCGTTGCCGATCACCGTGACCTTCGCGCCCGCGTCGGTGAAGACATCGGGCGAGATGCCTGCCGCGGCGCCGTGCGCGCAGTCGAGTGCGACGTGCAGCCCCTTCAGGCTGACCCCGTCGAGCGTGCCGAGCAGGTGCACCAGGTAGCGGTCTTCGGCGTCGGCGAAGCGGCGAATGCGCCCCACCTCGCGGCCCGTGTTGCCGCCGTGGGGCTGGCCCATCGCGGCCTCGATCTGGTCTTCGATCTCATCGGGCAGCTTGCGGCCGCCCGCGGCGAAGAACTTGATGCCGTTGTCGGGAGCCGGATTATGGGATGCCGAGACCATGACGCCGAAGTCGGCGCCCGAATCGGCCACCAGATAGGCGGCGGCCGGCGTCGGAATCACCCCGGCGTCGAGCACGTCGACTCCGGCGGAGGCGAGGCCCGCCGCAACCGCGGCCGAGATGAACTCCCCCGAGACGCGCGGGTCGCGCGCCACCACTGCGGTGGCGCGACGACTCTCAGCGCGAGCATCGCGGCCCAGAACGAAGGCCGCAGACTGAGCGAGGCCCAGGGCCAGCTCGGCGGTCACATCGACCCCGGCCAGGCCCCGGACCCCGTCCGTGCCGAAAAGGCGTGCCATAGCGTGCGAAGCGCGGCTTAGCGCTTCGAGTACTGCGGTGCCTTGCGGGCCTTCTTGAGACCAGCCTTCTTGCGCTCCTTGATGCGTGCGTCGCGGCTGAGGAAGCCTGCCTTCTTGAGCGTCGGGCGGTTGTGCTCCGCATCGATCTCGTTGAGGGCGCGGGCGATCGCGAGGCGAAGCGCACCGGCCTGGCCCGAGGGGCCGCCGCCGTTGATGCGAGCGGTCACGTCGTAGGCGCCGTTCAGCTCGAGCACGGTGAAGGGGTCGGTGATGAGCTGCTGGTGCAGCTTGTTCGGGAAGTACTCGGCGAGCTCACGACCGTTGACGGTCATGGTGCCCGAACCCGGGATGAGCCGCACGCGGGCGATGGCCTGCTTGCGGCGGCCCACAGCGGCACCGGGAACGGTGAGCGCGGGGCGCGGTGCCGACGCGACGGCCTGGCCGGCCGGCGTCTCGGTGGTGTAGCTCTCGACGGCCACGGTCTCTTCAGTCACTTGAAGTCTCTTTTCTAAAGTTTCGAGCCGCTGCTACTGCGCGACCTGGCCGATGGTGAAGGGGGTGGGCTGCTGGGCAGCGTGCGGGTGCTCGGCACCTGCGTACACCTTCAGCTTGCGGAACTGGTCGCGACCGAGCGAGTTCTTCGGCAGCATGCCACGGATGGCCTTCTCGACCGCGCGCTCGGGGTTCTTCTCGAGCAGCTCGGTGTAGGTGACCGAACGCAGGCCGCCCGGGTAGCCCGAGTGGCGGTAGGCGCGCTTCTGCGCGGCCTTGTTGCCGGTCAGCACGACCTTGTCGGCATTGATGATGATGACGTGGTCGCCCATGTCCATGTGCGGGGCGAAGGTGGTCTTGTGCTTGCCGCGCAGCAGGGCTGCCGCGTGCGTGGCGAGACGACCGAGAACCATGTCGGTCGCGTCGATGATCAGCCAGTCGTGCTTCTGATCAGCGGCCTTCGGTGAATACGTGCGAGTCACTAGCGTGCTGCTTTCTGTCGAAATGGAGGTGTCGTGAATCCCGCTCCGTGCCGCGTCCCGGTCTTCCGAGTGCGACGGCGGTGGAGGGCTCAACAATTCGGATGCTTGCGCACCAAAGAACTACTTTAGCACAGGGTCGGCGGTGCGGCTGCGCTCGCGTGCGCAGGCTCCCGCATTCCCGCCCACCGCTTGCCGCACCTAGCCCGTTTGGCGCGTTTGTCGCGTCCCACCGTTCACGCGGTCGGGTTCGCGAGTGGATCGCGCTTCGCCCGAGTCCGCTCGGCCCGCGCGGCGAGTTCCTCGTCTGCCGGGTAGGCGATCTCTTCGAGACTCAGCCCGTGCGCAGGCATCACGGCGAAACGGCTCGTGCGTTCGCGCGCGTCTCGGAGCGCCACCAGCTCCGCCTCGGCGAGCCGCCCGCTGCCCGCGGCGACGACCGCTCCCACGAGCGCGCGCACCATCGAGTGGCAGAACGCGTCGGCTTCGATGCGGGCCGCGAACGCACCGTCATCGGTGCGCCGCCACTCGAAGCAGAGCAGGTCGCGCACCGCAGTGGCGCCCTCTCGCGCCTTGCAGAAGGTCGTGAAATCGTTGAGGCCCAGCAGCTCGTCGGCGGCACGCTGCATCGTGTCGAAGTCGAGCGGTTTCGCTACCTCAGCGGTGAAGCGGGCCGTCAGCGGATCCCTCCGCGCCTGCGACCCGCGCAGCCGGTACTCGTACCTGCGCCGCAGGGCGGAGAAGCGTGCGTCGAAGGCTGCGGGTACTTCGCGCACCGTGTGGATCACGACGTCCGGCGCCTCGCGCTTCAGCACCCCGGTGAGGCGCCGGGCGGTGAGGCGCTCGGCCTCCTCCGCGGTCACGTCGATGTGCGCGACCTGGCCCCGGGCGTGCACGCCGGCGTCGGTGCGCCCTCCGACCGTCAGCGCGACCTCATGCGCCTCACGACGCAGCAGCACACCGATCGCCGTTTCGATCTCCCCCTGCACCGTGCGCAGCCCCGGCTGAGTCGCCCAACCGTGGAAGTCGGTGCCGTCGTAGGCGAGGTCGAGGCGCAGCCGCACGGTGCGGGCAGCGGCAGAGGGGTGCGCCGGCTGAGGCGGCTGCGATCCACTATCGAGCATGCGGGCACTCCCCTTTCGTGTGCGGTGCTTCGTGTGCGGTGTGCGGGGATCGCGCTGCGCGATGCACGGCACAGCACGATTCACGGCGAGACGCGGTGCGCCGACCACGACCCCGCTTGATAGATGATTGCAGAAAATGGAAGTTGCCCCGCCGGTGCGTGAACACCTGCGGGGCAACTCCCCTGCCTATCGGCGGAAGACTACTTGGCTTCCTCAGCCTCGACGGTCTCCTCAGCAGCGGCCTCGGGAGCCTCAGCTGCTTCCTCAGCAGCGCTCTCGACGGTTTCTTCCTCAGCCTCGACCGGAGCGGCCTCGGCTGCGGGAGCCTCGTCCTTCTTGGCCTTCTTGGGCTTCGGATTGACGGGCTCGAGCACGAGCTCGATCACGGCCATGGGGGCGTTGTCGCCCTTGCGGAAGCCGGTCTTGATGACGCGGGTGTAGCCACCCTCGCGGTTCTCGACGAGCGGCGCGATCTCGGTGAAGAGCTCGTGCACAACCGACTTGTCGAGAATCTGACGCATCACGCGACGACGCGCGTGCAGGTCGCCGCGCTTCGCGAAGGTGACGAGGCGGTCGGCCACCGGCTGCAGGCGCTTGGCCTTGGTCTCGGTGGTCTGGATGCGCTTGTGCTCGAAGAGCTGCGCAGCCATCTGGTTCAGCAGCAGGCGCTCGTGTGCGGGGCCGCCTCCGAGGCGGGGGCCCTTGTTGGGCTTGGGCATTGTGTACTCCGTTGAATGCTCTGTTAGATGAAAAGCAGTGGGTGGCCGAAAACGGCCGAAGAAACTAGTTGACGTCGTCCTCGTAGCTGTAGAACTGCGCACCGTCGAAGCCGGGCACGGCGTCCTTCAGCGAAAGGCCCATCTCGGTGAGCTTGTCGCGCACCTCGAACACGCTCTTCTGTCCGAAGTTGCGGATGTTCATCAGCTGCGCCTCGCTGAGGGCGACCAGCTCGCTGACCGTGTTGATGCCCTCGCGCTTCAGGCAGTTGTAGCTGCGCACCGACAGGTCGAGATCCTCGATCGGGA
>JBEBWI010000104.1:0-8916 GCA_040392345.1 Leucobacter soli
TCCGGGTTATGAGCCCGGCGAGCTACCGAACTGCTCCACCCCGCGGCACAAGAACTTACTTTAGCACGGGCGTGAACGAAATGCGAATCGGCCCTGTGCCGCTCCCGGTTCTCGACTCCTGCTTCGAGTTATCCCCAGCGATGCGCTCGCGGAACTGGGAGTTCCGCTCGCCTGTGGATGGCGAAAGCGGAGGATCAAGCGCTTCGCGCACTATTGGGCGACCCCGTCGAAAGGACCCCAATGAACTTCACGTACTCGCCGAGCCCTTCGGAAACGAACTCTCCGAATCATCTGAGCGATCGCTCCGATCTGAGCGATCGCTCGCCGAACGGCTTTGACGATCGGGCCCGACGACCGGAGGTAGCCGCAGCGCAGCGAACCGCCGGAGACCGGCTGCAACCGCGGGTGCGGACACGGGCCTGTTCGCGGTCGCAGCTCAGGAGGCGACGACGGTCGAGCCGGCTCGCCCCCGCGTTACTGCTCACCGCCTGCCTCACGCTTCTGGCGGGCTCGGGCGCCATACCCGTCCCAGGCTCCCAGATCGCTGCGGCGAGCGCTTCGGTGCACGGGCGAATGATCAATTTCGGCGGGTGGCTCGTCGGCACGTTCCAACTCGACGACGGCAAGTTCGTGTACTGCATCGAGCCGGGTGCGATGCCGCCGTACAGTTCCCAGCAGGGCCCGGCGGTGGTCGAGGAGCTCCGCGGCTACTCGATCGACATGAGCGACATCACGGGATGGTCGGGGCGAGTCTCGACCTCGACCATCAGCGGCGAGCCGCTGCGGCGCATCAACTACTTGCTCGCGAACTACGGCGACACCGAGAACGCCGATATCGCGGCGGCGGTGCAGTTCGCGATCTGGATGCTGCGCGACGGGCACGGGGAGACCGCCTGGCTGAACCATCACTTCGACTGGGTCGTGCGTTACGGCGGAGCATGGCATATGGACCACGCGCGTCTGCTCGTTTCGGAAGCGGTGGCCAACGCGCGATCCGCTACTGTAGCCGCGCCCGACCCGCTCGATATCCGGGTCGCTGGCGCATTCGGTTCGGGCCTCGTCTCATACCCCGCTGGAACGACGGAGCTGCGCATCGAGGGCGGTCGCTTCAGCAACGGCTCCCGAGTGCTCGCCGTGACCGGTGGGGAGGCCGGGGAGGCGAGGTGGCGCGCCGATATGCATGCGGGCGGGTGGCGGGGCAGCAGTTCGGTGCGGCTGACCGGCGAATGGAGCCTGCCGGCGTCCGGGTGGCCGGCGCAGGTCGAGCTCTATCCATCGGTGGTGCCGAACGAGCAGACTCTCACCTGGGCTGTCGGCCCGGTCACGGAGATGCTCTCCGGCGAATTCGTTCCCGTGCAAGCGATCATCGACGCGCAGTTCGCGCCGACGCTCACGACTCAGGTGCCCGAGGTGTGGGCGCCGCAGGGCGAGGCGTTCTTCTCCGACCGAGTGACACTGGGCGTCGCCCCCGGTTCGAATCCGTGGCCGACGCGGGCCGGCGTGGGCGGCGCGCTCGAATACTTCCCGGTGCTCGCCGAGGGGGTCGTGTTCGGTCCCTTCGAGCAGCCGCAGGTTCCCAGCGGTACCGCGCCGGTGGGTGCGCCGATCGCCGGGCGAGCCACGCTCCTGGCCGATGTCGGGCCGGGGGAGTACGCGGTCGAATCTGTCGAGATGCCGACGCAGGCCGGCTACTACTACTGGGTGTGGAGCATCGATGAGGCGGGTCAGCCCGCGGCGCACCGCGAGAGCGGGGTGCTGCCCGCGCAGTACGGGTTCGTCGACGATTTCGGTTTGGAAGCAGAAGGGCAGATCACCTCGACGCGGTTGCGCTGGTCGACCGAACTGCTGAGCCGGGAGCTGACGGCGACCTCTCTGATGATTCAGGATCGTGTGATCGCGACGGTGGAGAACGGCACCTGGCTGCGCGATGGTGACAGCGAACGCATCCCCGCCCGGCTACGGCTGAGCGTCTACGGATCAACTGACGAACCGGAGCGGCAGGCGCTGGTGCCCCACGATGCGGAGGAGCTCGCGGTCGGGCACCTGGAAGTCGATGAGGAGCACGCCGCGTTCCTCTCGGAACCGCTCGAACTCCCGGCCGGCACACGGGGCTGGGTGACCGTGCAGACCTGCCTCTTCGCAGAGGATCAGGAACCCGAACTGCGCGGCTACATCGAGGAGTGGTGCGACGACTACGGAGTTCCCGCCGAGACCGCGCGCATCGTGGAGCCGATGCCGCTGCCGACGACGGGCGGCTCCGGGTACGAAGCGCTCGTGGTCGGGGCGGTCATTCTCGGCGGTGCCGGGGGGCTGGCGCTTCTGATCGGCGCTCGTCGCCGCATCGGTCGGGCCGAAGCGGCGCAGCGTTGAATCCGGTACGCGCAGCACACATGCAGGGTGCGCAAATCATTTTCATAGATTCACTCGGCAAGCTGGGAGCACGAGAAAGGGAACCGACTATGAGCACCACCCCGGATTCAGAGCCGCAGGCACCGCAGCCCGCTTCGCCCGCCCCACAGCCAGCCTTCGAGGCCGAGCAGACGGCACCCGCCGCACCCGAGCAGCAGGTGGATCCGGTCGAGTCGCAGAGCGCGTACGTTGCCCCGCCGACCGCGCCGATGGGCTCGTCCGCGCCTCAGCCGACCGTGCCAGGCGCCACGCAGCCGACGGTGCCGTTGCCGCCGGCTGCCCCCGGTAGCTACCCGCCCGCATTCGGTGCCCCGGCGGCTACCACCGCACCGCCCGCCGCAGCCGGTCACGCGGCGCATTCGGCGACGTATGCCGTTCCGGCCCAGGCCCCCGAACCGCAGCGGGCCCGCAACGGTGGGCTCATCGCGGGGATCGCGATCGGCGCGATCATCGGCGGCCTCGTCGGCGGAGGCGCGGCCGCCGTGATCGCGTCGAATACGGGCCAGACCCAGGTGGTTCAGTCGAACGCGAACGGCTCCCTCACGCTCAACAACACCGACGCCATCACCCCCATCTCCGGTGTAGCCGCGGTCGCGATGCCGAGTGTCGTCACGCTGCAGGTCACCGGATCGAACGGTTCAGGCTCCGGTTCGGGCGTCATCTACACCGAAGACGGGTACATCATCACCAACGCTCACGTCGCGACCCTCTCGGGAACGACCGCGAACCCCGAGATCCGGGTGCGTTTGAGCGACGGCACCCTGATCGACGGCACGCTTGTCGGTTCCGACCCGTTCGCCGACATCGCGGTCGTCAAGATAGAGGCGGACGGTCTGACCCCGGTCGCGATCGCCGACTCCGACACGTTGAACGTGGGCGAGCTCGCAGTCGCCATCGGCGCCCCGCTCAATCTCACGAACACGGTGACCAGCGGTGTGGTGAGCGCGCTCAACCGCGGCATCTCGATCGCGAGTTCCATGGTGCCGGAGGAAGCGCAGGTCGACGAACAGCAGGAAGACCCAGACAGCGGCAGTCCGTTCCCGTGGGATTTCCGCTACGAGACCCCAGAAGACAGCCAGCAGCAACCGCAGACCACTGCGACGAGCTCGAGCGTCGCCGTGCCGGTGCTGCAGACGGATGCGTCGATCAACCCGGGCAACTCGGGCGGCGCGCTGCTCAACGCGAACGCAGAACTCATCGGCATCAACGTTGCGCTCGCATCGAACGGCAGCACTTCCGACACCGCGGGCAGTGACGGTCTCGGCTTCGCGATTCCCTCGAACCTCGCGGTGCGGGTCGCGGATGACATCATCGCCGGCGAGCAGCCGTCGCACGGTCTGCTCGGCGTGAGCGTCGTGGCCTCGAGCCTCGACACCGATGAGGACGCGAATCGCGAGGGCGGGCTTATCGCAGAGGTCGTCAGCGGGGGCGCCGCGGACGAGGCGGGCCTTCGCGTCGGAGATGTCATCACCGCGGTGAACGGCATCCCGGTCGACAGCAGCACCTCGGTGTCCGCAATGATTCGTCTGAACGAGGGCGGCAGCGACATCGTCATCACCTACTCCCGCGGAGGAGTGCTCGGAGAGGCCGAAGTCACCCTCGGCACCCTCACCTGGTAGCCGTTTCGAGGCCCGAGGCGCCGCGTCCCCACCTTCCCGGGGCGCGGCGCCTCGACGTTCAGGTAATGTCGGAAGCACGACGGCCGGGACGGGTGAAACGAACGTGCAGCGCGGGGGACTAGTCTGAAATCCGTGAGACCCGGCGGAATGAACTTTGCAAGCGCGAACCTGGCGAAGCTTCTCGCGCTCCCGAAGTTCGCGATCTCCTGGCTCCTCGCGCTCTTCGTGCCCCGTGCCTCGGAGCGCTGGATCTTCGGCAGCGGCACCGGGGTCGGCGAGGGTGCACTCGCCGTCGCCCTCGCACTGCGTCGACGCGACGAGCACGCCCGGATCACCTGGGCGGTGGCAGACGGGGCCGAGGCCGAAGAGGCCCGAGCCGAGGGATTCACCCCGGTGACGCGGGCCGGCTGGCGCGGATTCTGGGCAACGCTCAGAGCCGGCCAGATCGTCGTCACGCACGGGCACGGCGACGTGAACCGGTTCGGCGTCTTCGGCGGACGGGTGACTCACCTGATCCATGGAGCCCCGCTCAAACGGCTCCACCTCGACTCGCCGGTCACGACTCAGTTCGGCGGCCCCGCCGCGATGCGCGCGCTGCTGCGGCGCATGTATCTCGCCGGCGGCGATAGGGTCGAACTCTTCGTCGCGGGCTCGGTGACCGCGGCCGAACGATTGCGCACCGCCTACCGCGTCGCACCCGGCAGGGTGCGCGTGCTCGGCGACCCGCGCGACGACGCGCTCGCGCGTCTCGCCGGTGATGCCACCGCAGCCGAGGCCGCGAGGGCGCGGCTCCGCGCCCTGCTCGGTCTGAACGACGGGGCGACCGCATCGGAACCCCTCGTGCTCTATGCGCCCACCTGGCGCGACGGGGAGGCCGATCCCGCGGTGCCGAACGACGAAGAGGCCGCGGTGATCGCCGAGATGCTCGAGCGCACGGGTGCGCGTCTCGTGCTGCGCCCCCACCCGCTCGGCGCGGGCGCCTACGAGCAGGCCGCGGGGGAGCGGGTGCACCTGCTCGGCTCCGACCTGCTCCGCGACGTGACCCCGATGCTCGGCGCGTTCGACGCGGTGATCACCGACTACTCCTCCATCGCGATCGATTTCGCGCTGCTCGGCCGGCCGATCGTCTGGTTCGCACCGGATCTGGCGCAGTACGGCGCGACCCGAGGCCTTTACGAACCGCTCGAGGTCACGGCCGCCGGACAGGTCGAGCACAGCTGGCAGGGCGTGCTCGCGAGGCTCGAACGGGTGCTCGAACCGGGCTCGCTCGCTCACCGCACCGCAGCGGCCGACGCGAGAGCACTCGCCGCACGTTTCCACGCCTTCCCGGAAGGCGGTGCCGCAGACCGGGTGCTCGACGAGATCATGCGCCTCGGCATTCCCGCCGCCGAACGCCTGCCGCGGGGCATCGTCTTCTTCGAGAGCTTCTACGGCAGGCAGGCGAGCTGCAATCCGTTCGCGATCGACCGCGAGATCGCCGCGCGATTCCCGGACTCGCCGCGCTACTGGAGCGTCGTCAACGAGACGGTCGCGGTGCCGGAGGGCGCGGTTCCCGTGCTCGTGGGCGGGCCCGATTGGCACGCGGCGAGGCGACAGGCCGCGCTGCTCGTGGTCAACGACTGGCTGCGATTCGGCTTTCGCAGGCGCCGCGGGCAGACCGTGCTGCAGACCTGGCACGGCACCATGCTGAAGCGCCTCGCGCTCGACCGCCCCGGTGTCGGGCTGCGCACGCGCCTCGCGATCCACCGTGAGAGCCGGCGTTGGAGCCTGCTGCTCTCGCAGAATCCGCACGCGAGCGAGCACCTCCGCTCGAGCTACGCCTACCGAGGCCCGATGGTCGAGACGGGCTACCCGCGCGATGATCGGCTGGCGCAGTCCCTCGCGGGCGATGAGCGCAGCCCCGTCGTCGTCGCCGCCGCGAAGCGTGCGCTCGGCGTGCCACCCGGCGCACACGTGCTCTCCTACGCGCCGACCTGGCGCGACGACCGACTCGAACTCGTCGATCAGCTCGACGTGCACGCACTGGCCCGCGAGCTCGGCGACGACTGGGTGGTCGTGGCGCGCGGCCACACCCGCACCCACGGCTTCGGCAGTTACGCGGGGGTGGATGCGCGGGTCATCGATGCCTCCACGCACCCCGACGTCAACGACGTGCTGCTCGCCGCCGACCTGCTGGTCACCGACTACTCGTCGGTGATGTTCGACGCGGCCGTCGCGCGAGTGCCGATGGTGTTCTTCGTGCCCGACCTCGCCGAGTACCGCGACCGCGAGCGCGGCTTCACCTTCGATTTCGAGGGTACGGCTCCCGGCCCGTTGCTGGTGGATCGCGCCGACGTCGTCGGCGCAGCCCGGAGCCTTGCCGGTCGCGGCCGCGAGGCGCCCTGGGTGCGCGCATCGGCGGGTGCCGCCGTGGCGTGGCGGGAGCGGTTCGCGCCGCACGACGACGGCCGTGCGGCCGAGCGTGTGGTCGACGAACTCGTACGCCGAGGCGTGTTCGCAGCTGCCGAGAGGCCGGGTCTACCGGGCTCGTGAGCGATCCACTGTGCGACCCGCGCCGCCCACGATGCCGAACAGGAAGCCCGCGCCCCAAGCGCAGTGCATGGTGACGAGTGCTGCTGCACCGAGCACTCGCTCGGACAGCGCGCCGAGCCCGGGCAGGCGCGCCGATGCGAAGGCGATGCCTGCCGCATAGCCGGCCGGGGCGAGGTGCACGAGTGACCACCACGCCCACGGCACGACTCCCGAGAGCTGCAGGGCGAAGACGATGAGGCTGAGTACGAGGGCCGAGACGAGTGCGCCCGGCACGAAGAACCGCCACGGGTTCGCGCCGCGGTACCGTCTCACCAGCACGGCGCGCCAGGCGCCGGTGGCGAAGAACTGCCGGGCCAGATCGCCGAGGCTCGCACGCGGCCAGTAGGTGACGCGCAACGCCGGCTCGAACCACACGAGGCCGCCCGCGCGCCTGATGCGCAGGTTCAGCTCCCAGTCCTCGCCGCGTCGGATCGTCGGGTCGTAGCCGCCCACCGCGTCGATCGCCTCGCGCCGGAAGATGCCGAGATATGCGCTCTCCGCTGGTTCGGCGGTGCCGTCGCCGTGGTAGGCACCGCCGCCGAGGCCGAACGGGCTGTTGTACGCGGACGCGATCGCGCGTTGCACGGGAGTGCGCCCTTCCGCGCGCATGATGCCGCCGACGTTCACCGCCGATTCACGGCGCAGCGCAGCGATGCCGCTGCGCGTGTAGTCGGGTGTGAGCTCGCTGTGCGCGTCGACGCGCACCACGACGGGATGCCGACTCGCGGCGATCGCGAGATTCAGACCGATCGGGATGTCGCGCCCCGGGTTCTCGACGAGCTGCACACGGGAATCCGCGGCGGCGAGCGTCGCCGCGATCTCGTCGCTGCGGTCGGTCGACGGGCCGAGCGCGAGCACGATCTCCTTCTCACCCGCGTAATCCTGCGCGAGGATCGTGCGCACCGCCCGCTCCAGGTACTCCTCCTCGTTGAGCACCGGCATGACATAGCTGACGCCCGGCTGCTCTGGCAACGGAGGCAGCGCGGTGAGCTGGGTCTGCGGGGGCGTGGTCACCCCTCGATACTCCCACGCCGCGGCCGGGAGAACCGTCAGGGCGACGCGGTTAGGCTTGAAGCCATGCAGATAGCGAAAGACGGCAAGCGCGCGGTGCGACTGGCGAAGCGGGTGCTGAAGGGGCGACGAGCGTTCTTCGAACTGCGCGAGATGCTCGAGGCCCGCGGCCCCCTGCCGCAGCAGCGGTACCGGGTGGGCGTGTACTTCGCCGACAGCGACGTCAACATCTATCAGATGCGGCAGTGGTATGCGCCGTTGGTCGAGCTCTCGCGCACGCACCCGGTGCTGCTGATCGCCCGCAATGCCGCCGGTGCCCGGCAGCTGATGCAGGAGAGCGGGCTCGACGTCACCTTCGAGCAGAAGGTCACCGGGCTGGAACGTCTTGTCGAAGAACAGCCGCTCGACGTGATCCTCTACGTGAATCAGAACACGCGCAATTTCCAGATGATGCGGTACGGGCAGCGCTGGCACGTGTTCATCAATCACGGCGAGAGCGACAAGATGTACATGACGAGCAACCAGTACAAGGCCTACGACCTCGCCCTCGTCGCCGGTGACGCCGCTCGGGCGAGGCTCTCGAAGGCACTGTGGGACTTCGACGTCGAGACGCGCACCATTCCCATCGGCAGGCCCCAGACCGACCACCTCACCGGCGAGCCGCCGTTTCCCGCAGACGATCGCACGGTCGTGTTCTACGCGCCGACGTGGGAGGGCGACCGGCCCGCCGCGAGTTACGGCTCGGTGCGCACCCACGGCGAGGCACTCGTCAGCAGGCTGCTCGCGAGCGGCAGGCACCGCGTCGTATACCGGCCGCACCCGCGCAGCGGCGTAGTCGACGCCGAGTTCGGCGCGGCGAACTCCCGCATCATCGCGGCGATCGCCGAGGCGAACCGGCAGGATCCGACCGCGCACCACGTCTACGACCAATCGCCTGCACTGGGCTGGCAGTTGAGCCTTCCCGACGTTGCCATCTGCGATGTCTCGGCGATGATCTACGATCGCCTCGCCACGGGGAAGCCGCTCATGGTGACGCGGCCGGTCTCGCCCGAAGCGACCATCGACGACGGCGGGTACTTGAGCGTCTGCGAATGGCTCGGCAGCGATGAGACCGGGCAGATAGACACCGTGCTCGACCGGGTGATCGGCGACGAGGCGGCTCGCGAGCGCCTCGGCACCTGGTCGGAGCACTATTTCGGCGACACGACGCCCGGTGCGCCGACGCGCAGGTTTCACGAGGCGATCGAGGCACTGCTGCGGCGCGCCGACGACTGGCGGGCGCGCACCGCGTCGTAACGATTGCTCG
>JBEBWI010000105.1:0-8865 GCA_040392345.1 Leucobacter soli
GCTGTGAGCGCCACCGCAGCCGGTTCTCAACGCGATGCGTTGCGAACTAGGCTGCCACCCGGGCCTTCGCCGCGCTCCGGCCTCCACGGGCTGGCGCTGTGAGCGCCACCGCAGCCGGTTCTCAACGCGATGCGTTGCGAACTAGGCTGCGCCCTCAAACATGCTGGTCACGGAGCCGTCCTCGAAGACCTCGTGGATCGCCTGCGCGAGCAGCGGCGCGATCGACAGCACCGTAAGCTTCTCGAAGCGCTTCTCCGCAGGAATCGGCAGCGTGTCGGTGACGACGACCTGGTCGATGAAATCCTGCGAGAGGTACTCGGTGGCCTTGCCCGAGAGGATCGCGTGCGTGCAGGCGATGGTCACGCCGCGGGCGCCGTTCGCCTTAAGCGCCTCGGCGGCCTTCGCGATCGTGCCGCCGGTGTCGATCATGTCGTCGACGACGACGCACCAGCGGTCCTTCACCTCGCCCACGATCTCGTGCACCGACACCTGGTTCGGCACCAGCGGATCACGGCGCTTGTGAATGATCGCGAGCGGGGCTCCCAGCTTGTCGCTCCACACGTCGGCGACGCGCACACGCCCCATATCGGGCGAGACGACGGTGAGGTCGTCGCGGTCGATGGTCTTCTTGAAGTGGTCGAGCAGCACGGGCATCGCGAAGAGGTGATCGACCGGGCCGTCGAAGAAGCCCTGAATCTGGGCAGCGTGCAGATCGACGGACATGATGCGGTCGGCGCCGGCCGCCTTGAACAGGTCGGCGACCAGACGTGCCGAGATGGGCTCGCGGCCACGGCCCTTCTTGTCCTGACGCGAGTACGGGTAGAACGGGGCGACCACCGTGATCCGCTTCGCCGAAGCGCGCTTGAGCGCGTCGACCATGATGAGCTGCTCCATGAGCCACTCATTGATCGGGTGGGTGTGCGACTGAATCACGAACGCGTCGCACCCGCGCACGCTCTCATCGAAACGCGCATACAGCTCGCCGTTCGCGAAGGTGCGCGCATCGGTCGGCACGAGTTCCGCACCGAGCTCCTGGGCCACCTGCTCGGCGAGCTCGGGGTGAGCCCGCCCCGAAATCAGAACCAGCTTCTTCTGGCCGGCCATCTGGATTGCGCTCATGCTCGCTCTTCCCCACTGTTCTCCGCAGCACGTGCGGTGCTTGTTCCGGGCCGGTGTTCGGCGACCCACCCCTCGATATTGCGCTGCGGCGCCACGTTCATCGCGAGCGAACCCGACGGCACGTTCTTGCGCACCACCGTTCCGGCCGCGGTGTAGACACCGCTATCAATCGTAACGGGTGCGATGAGCACGTTCTTCGACCCGATCCGCACCCCGTCACCGACCTCGGTGTGGTGCTTCTGCACCCCGTCGTAGTTCGCGAATATCGTGCCGGCGCCGATGTTCGAATCCTCGCCGATGGTCGCGTCGCCCACGTAGCTGAGGTGCGGCACCTTGCTCGCGTCGCCGATCTTCGCGTTCTTCGTCTCGACGAACGCGCCGATCTTGCCGCCCTCGCCCAACTCGGTGCCGGGGCGGATGTAGCTGAACGGCCCGACCTGCGCGCCCGCGCCGAACACCGCGAGCGTCGCCTCGCTGCGACGTATGCGCGCATTCTCCCCGACCTCGCAGTCGACGAGCGTCGTCTCCGGCCCGATCACGGCGCCGGTGGCGATGGTGGTCGCGCCGTGGAGGAACGTGCCGGGAAGAATCTCGACGTCGGGCTCGATCGACACGTCGGCGTCGATCCACGTCGTCGCCGGATCCTGCACCGTCACGCCCGCGCGCTGATGCGCGAGCACTATGCGCCGGTTCAGCTCCCGGCCGGCGTCGGCCAGCTGCGACCGGTCGTTGACGCCCGCGATGAGCCAGCGGTCGTCCGTGGTGACCGCATCGACGATGCCGCCGTCGGCGAGAATCCGCGCAGCCGCATCCGTGAGGTACTTCTCCCCCTGCGCGTTGTTCGTGTCGATCACCGCGAGGGCCCGCTCGAGCTCGTGCCGCGCGAACACGTAGATGCCGCCGTTGATCTCCGTGACCCGCCGCTGCGCCTCGTCCGCGTCCTTCTCCTCGACGATTCCGGTCATCGACCCGCCTGCGTCGCGCAGGATGCGGCCGAGCCCCGTCGGGTTCTCGAAGACGGCCGACAGCAGCGTCATGCTGCGCCCGTGCGCACGATGACCGCTCGCGAGGCTCTGCAGCGTCGGCACATCGATCAGCGGCACATCTCCCGACAGCACCACCACCGACCCGTCGAAACCCTGCGGCAGCACCGCCAGCGCCTGCTCCACCGCCCGACCGGTGCCCGGCACCTCGTCCTGGTCGACGATCACCGTGTGCGGCGCATGATCGAGAATCGCCTGCGCCACCCGGTCGCGGTCGTGGCGCACCACCGCGATGATCGTCTCCGGCTGCAGCCCCGCCGCAGTGTCGAGCACGTGAGCGATCAGCGAACGCCCGCCGATCGAATGCAGCACCTTCGGTGTCGCCGACTTCATGCGTGTGCCCTGGCCTGCCGCCAAGATCACTACCGCGAGCGAACGTTCTGCCATGTGGTGCGGTCCTTCCTGCAGAGAGGGTGCCTCGTTCCCAAAGCCTGGCTGTGTGTGTGTTCAGCTTAGAGACCAGCTCCGCCCCCAGGATTCGAACCTGGACCTAACAGCTCCAAAGGCTGTCGTGCTGCCGTTACACCAAGGCGGACCATGCCGGGTTTCCGGCACCCGTATAGTCTGGCAGATTCCGACTGGGCGTCGCGCCAGAATCGATCCGGCCGCGAACAGAATCGACTTCGGCTCCGCACGGAATCGGGCCGCGCCGCACGCCGGTTCGCCCAGGGCCACGCGCCATAATAGGTGTATGAAGCAGCAAGACGAGGTCGATCGCATCCTGAGCGACTGGACCGCTGCGCGCCCGGACCTCGACCTCGCCCCGCTCGCGATCTTCTCGCGGATGACGCGCATCACGAAGCACATCGATCGCGCCCGCGTGCACGCGTTCGAGCGTTCGGGGCTCGCGTCGTGGGAGTTCGACGTGCTGGCGGTGCTGCGCCGCAGCGGCGAACCGTTTCGCCAGAGCCCGAAGGTGCTCGTGCAGCAGACCATGGTGTCGAGCGGCACCATGACGAACCGCATCGACCGCATGGAGAAGCGAGGGCTCGTGCGCCGCCTGACCGACCCCAACGACGGCCGAGGGGTGCTCGTCGAGATGACGCAGCAGGGGCAGACCCTGGTCGACGCGGCGATGACGCGGCTCAGCGACGCAGAGGAGCAGTTGCTCGGCGGTGTGCCCCGCGCCGAGCGCGAGCGCCTCGCCACGCTGCTGCGCAAGCTCGCGCTGAGCGTGGATCGCTTCAGCCCGACCGACTAGCCGGGCCCCGCCGTGCGCCTCCGGCTCCCTCGCATTCCACGCACCGCCTACGGGGCGCGCGTCGCAGCAGTGCTCCCCATCGGCGTCGGCATGCGCCGGCCCATATGCTAGTTTCGCCATATGGCAACGCAGCACTCTGGCGCACCGAGCCCCGCCGAGACCGGCGTCGCCGCGATCAGGCACCTGGCGCAGCACGGTTTCGAGCGCACCACGGCCGGCGAACTCGCCGATGCGATGGGCATGAGCCGCAGCACCTTCTTCCGCCGATTCGGCAGCAAAGACGATGTGGTCTTCGCCGACCACGACCTGGCCCTCGCCGATCTCGAGGTGCAGCTCGGCACCGAGGCCGCGGCTGCGACCCCGATCGAGTCCATCGCCCGCGGCGCCGCGGGCGTGCTGCACCTGCTCACCCGTGACCCCGCGGCCGCGATACTCCGCTCCGAGCTGCTGCGCAGCACCCCGTCGCTGCGCGAGCGCGAACTCGTGATCACGCACCGCTACGAGCGCGTGTTCGCCGCATTCCTCACGCGCACGGCCCCGTCGGGCACCCCAGAGTGGGTGCCGCTCGCGCTCGCGGCCGGCGTGGTGGCGGTGCACAACGCGGCGCTGCGCAAATGGTTGCGCGACCCCGACCCGCGCATCGTCGGCACCCTCGATGCCGAGCTGGCTCAGCTCGGGGCGCGTTTCGCCCCGTGGTTCGGCGGCGCCTCGCAGGAGGTCCCCGTGCGGGTCGTCGTGGCGGCGTTCGACGCGGGCGCCTCGCCCGAGGCGGTGCTCAGCGCGGTGCGCGCCCAGCTCTCCCGCCCCGAGTGAGGGCCGCGATCCACCCGCCTACTTGCGACCGGTGACGCTGCGCGCGACGATCTCGCGCATGACCTCGTTCGTGCCGCCGTAGATGCGGTGCACTCGGGCGTCGAGGAAGGCGCGGGCGATCGGGTACTCGGTGATGTAGCCGTATCCGCCGTGCAGCTGCACGCCCTGGTCGAGAATCTCCCACTCGCGCTCGGTGCACCAGAACTTGACCTTCGCGGCCTCGTCGGCGCTCAGCTTGCCCTGCCGATACAGGTTCATCGCGCGATCCACGTAGGCCCACATCACGTCGACCGTGGTCGCCATCTCGGCGAGACGGAAGCGACTGTTCTGGAAGTCGCCGATGAGCTGCCCGAACGCCTCACGGCTGGAGGTGTAGTCGAGCGTCCACTCGAGCGCGGCCTGCCCCACCGCAGCGCCCACCGCGCCGATCGAGAGTCGCTCGAGGGGCAGGTTCTTCATGAGCTGCACGAAGCCCTGGCCCTCGGTGCCGCCGATCAGGTTCTCCTCGGGAACGAACACGTCGCTGAAGCTCAGCTCGGCAGTGTCGTGGCCCTGGAAGCCCATCTTGTGCAGCTTCTTCGAGTGGTCGAAGCCCTGCATGCCGTCTTCGACGATGAGCAGGCTGAACGCGTCGGGCCGGTTTCCCTCCCCGGTCTTCACGAACGTCACGACCATGTCGGCCGTCTTGCCGCTCGAGATGAAGGTCTTCGCGCCGTTCACGAGGTAGCCGCCGTCGACCTTCTTCGCCGTGGTAGAGACCGCGCGCAGGTCGCTGCCGGCGCCGGGCTCGGTCATCGCGAGCGCGCCCAGTATCTCGCCGGTCGCCATGCCCGGCAGCCACTTCTGCTGCTGGGCCTCGGTGCCGAAGTGCGCGAGATAGGGCACCGCCAGGTCGTCTTGAATGCCGACGGCGCCCGCGAGCGACGAGCCGGCTCCGGCGCGGATCAGCTCTTCGTTCACCACGCTGCGGAAGCGGTAGTCCATGAGCATGCCCGCACCGCCGAACTGCTCGGGCACCGAGAGGCCGATGATGCCGTGCTCGCCGGCGGCGAGCATCGTCGCCCGGTCCACCTCGCCGTCCTCGTCCCACTGCTGCCGCTTCTCCGCCGTGACGTACCGGCGAATGAACTCCTTCACCACATCGCGGAAGGCCTCGTGATCCTCGTCGTAAATGTCGCGCTGCATTGCGTCACCTCTCTATCTCGTCGACTGGTCCGCGTTCGTCGTTCGCACGACGTTCGGGTCACCCCAGGTAGCTTCCACGCTAGCCAGTTTCAGTGCGCTGCGCAGGAGTTTTGTGGGTTCGCGCAGCTTCCCGGCGCCCCGGGCACCCATTCGCTGGTGGATCGCGGCGACCCCGCAGATCCACCCGTGCCGCCGCCGTCGGCCGACCTCGCCGGCGGCGGCCTGCGCGCTCAGCCGATCTCGGCCGCGGCGACGGTCTGCGTCGTCAACCGATCTCGCCTGCAGCGACCGTCTCTGCCAGCGCATGCACCTGGGCGAGGTGGTGGGCGCCGTAGAAGTCGGCCTCGACGAGCCGGCGCTCATCGTCGCCCGTGAGGGTGTCGTGGGCGAGCACCGCATTCACGATCGTCGCGTGCATCCACCCGCCGGCGAGGGTGCCGAGCAGCATGGCGTATGGCACGCCAGAGGCGTAGGCGTCGCGCGTGCCGCCGAAGGCCAGCACCGCGTCTGTGGCTCGGCGGGCCGCGACGAGCGCACGCTCCAGCCGCTCGGCGGTGCGCTGGGCCACGGCGTGGTTCGCAGCCCGCAACCGGTCGAGCTGCGCGTCGATCTGCGAGAACACGGCGCGAGCCGCCGATCCACTGTCGCGCAGCGTCTTGCGACCTATGAGGTCGTTCGCCTGGATCGCCGTGGTGCCCTCGTAGATCGGCAGAATGCGCGCGTCGCGGTAGTGCTGCGCGGCGCCGGTCTCTTCGATGAAGCCCGAGCCGCCGTGCACCTGCAGCGCGTCGGAGGCGATGAGCACCGCCTGCTCCGTGAACCAAGCCTTCAAGATCGGCACGAAGTACTCGAGCAGTGCCTGGTGGGTGACGGCGTTGCCCGCAGCATCCGCATCGCCCGGGAAGGCTGCCGCCCGGGCCTCCGCCTCCGCGAGCGCGCGATCCTGGGCGTCGCCGACGTACACGGCGAAGGCGCGCATCGCCGAGATGCGGCTCGCCATCGACAGCAGCAGGCGCTGCACGTCGGGGTGGCCCGAGATGGGGGTGCCGGCGGGGCGGTCCAGCACCCCGCCCTGCACGCGGAACTCCGCGTACTGCGCCGCCCGCTGGTACGCGCGATCGGCGACGGCGAGGCCCTGCACGCCGATGCCGATGCGGGCCGAATTCATCATGACGAACATGCCCTGCAGGCCGGCGTGCAGCTCGCCGACGAGGTACCCGGTCGCCCCCTCGAACTGCAGCACGCAGGTGGGGCTCGCATGGATGCCGAGCTTGTGCTCGACCGCGACGGTCTCGACGGCGTTGCGTTCGCCGAGCGTGCCGTCGCCGTTCACGAGGTACTTCGGGGCGACGAAGAGCGAGAGGCCGCGGTGCCCGGCCGGTGCACCCTCGGTGCGCGCGAGCACGAGGTGCACGATGTTGTCGGCGACGTCGTGGTCGCCCCAGGTGATGAAGATCTTCTGACCGGTGATGGCCCAGCTGCCGTCGGCGTTCTGCCTGGCGATCGTGGTGATCGCACCGAGGTCGCTGCCGGCGCCGGGCTCGGTGAGATTCATGGTGCCGGTCCACTCGCCGCTGACGAGCTTCGTGAGGTAGGTCTCGCGCAGTTCATCGCTCGCCGCGGCATCGAGTGCGTGGATCGCGCCGTGGCTGAGCTGAGGGGCCAGCGCGAAGGCGGTGTTCGACGCCATCCAGAACTCGATCAGCGCGTGCTGCACCGAGGCCGGCAGGCCGTCGCCGCCCGCTGAGGCGGGCTGCATCGCCGTGACCCAGCCGGCCTCGACGAATGCCCGGTACCCCTCGGCGAAGCCCTGCGGAGTCTTGGCCTCGCCGTCGACCACGGTGATTCCTGCGGTATCGCCCAGCCGATCGAGGGGCGCGAAGACCTCGGCTGCGAACTCCCCGGCGCCCGCGAGCGCCTCCACTGCGTCACCGGCACTGAGCTCGCCGCCGCTCGCCCGCGCGACGAGATCTTCGCCGAACGCCTCCCCCAGCAGAAACGCGTACTCGTCGACCGGCGCCGTGTACGCGCCCATCTCACCGTTGCCAGCAGCCATGAATCCACTCCCCGCTCTCGCGCTCTCGCAGCGCCCGTCGCGATCGCTCATGCGCGACGAAGGGACAAGCGCTCGTACTCGACGAGTATGCCTGACACTCAGTCTCAAATCAAGTGTCAGTTATGCGCTCAAGTGACCCCACTCGCATTGCAAGCAAAGTTCATCAAAGAATGAGACTCGATTTCATTCGGACCAAGCATCGGCGAGCCGGGCGAGCAGCGCCGCCAGTTGCAGCCGCTCGGCCTCGGTGAACCCCTCGAGCGCCGCACCGATGCGGTCGCGCTGGGCACCGCGCATCCGCTCCGCGACCGCGCGCCCCTCATCGGTGAGTGCGATGCGAGTGCGTCGAGCGTCTCCGGGGTCGGCTTCGCGGCGCACGAAGCCGAATTCGACGGCCTGGGCCACGAGCCGCGACGCCCTCGGCTGATCCACCCCGACCGCCTCGCCCAGATCGCTCACGCTCAATGGAGACGCCGACCGCGCGAGCACCCCGAGCATCCGCATGAGCGCCGGAGCGCCGCGACGCCCGCCGGCCGCGGGCCCGGGCCAGCGCCCAGACCCGGGCACGTCAGCCCCGAAGCCACCGCCGGGATCACCGCTGAAATCGCCGCGAAAACCGCCGCCGCGTCCGACACGCTCGCCCCGCTCGCCCGATCCCCCGCGTCGGCGCTCGTACCACTGCCCGCGCCGACCCTCATACGGGCGCTCGTGCGAGTGCTCGCGACCGAACTCCCGCGGGTCGCCGGGCATCCGCTCGTCGTCAGGCGCATGCGACCCCCCGAACCCGGGGCGACCGACGCCCAAGGGCCTGTTGAAGCCGCGCATGCGCGCGAGAGAATCGGCGATCTCCTGGGCCGGGTCGATTTCACTCATGCCTCAACTTTACATGCCACTTGACATGCAAACGCGGAACATGTCACACTACATGTACATGCAAAATGACATGCAATAAATCGAACAAAGGAAACCGCACCCATGAACACCGAATCACACACAACCCCAGACCCCTATGCCGCGGTCGCGACAGACGCAACAGCTGCGGCAGCTGCGACCGTTGCATCAGACGCAACTGCCGCATCAGGCGCGGCGCCTACCATCGCGAAGCAGATACGCACGGTCGGCAGGCTGCTGCGCTCCGAGTTCCAAGGCTCGTTCGCGGGCGTGGCGCTCGACCCCCGCGCGGCGCGGCGCCTGCGCCACCAGCCCGCCGAGGCCGACACCGCAGCAGATCGCGCGGTGAGGCAGTACCTGGCTGATTCCCGCGCGAACGTCGAGGCTCGCATCGCCGAGGCGCTCACTCCCGAAGAGCTCGCGACGCTCGGCGAGACACTCACGAAGGTCACGGAGGCGCTCGGCGGCCGCGAGCGACTTGAAGCCGAACGGTCGCAGCGCCGCGAGGCGTACCGGGCGGGCTTCCGCACCGGCTTCGGCGAGGCGCGTCGCGGCGT